>NZ_JBFBAW010000008.1:0-320137 GCF_040682435.1 Lentzea sp. NPDC051208
CCAGGTCCAAGTACTTCCCACAACGACCTCAACAACAGCTGCTACCCACCCGCCAAACACAAGCAGCCCCAGAGCCGCTTAAGTTCCAGGCATTGCCCGTACAACCAGTACGAGGACGTGGGGGAGGCACCACGACACACCCGTCTGACCACGAATACACCGGCACCGTTCTGAGCCACGCCACTAGCCCTCGTCGTCCTTGCGGTCGACGGCCCGGCCCAGCTCCCGCAGGCCGACGTTGACCGCGATGATCGCCACGGTGCCGGCCGCGGCCACGGCGTGCAGGCCGGCACCGGCCAGCGAGCCCACCGCGGCCGCGCACCAGAGCGTGGCCGCGGTGTTCAGCCCGCGCACCGACAGCCCGTCGCGCAGGATCACGCCCGCGCCGAGGAACCCGATGCCGGACACCACCTGTGCGGCGACGCGCGTGGGGTCGCCCTGGCCGTCGAAGCCCTGCGCGGACAGCAGGACGAACAACGCGGCACCCACGGCCACGAGGGCGTTGGTCCGCAGGCCTGCCATGCGAGAGCGGTACTGACGCTCGAAACCGATCAACGCGCCGAGGCCCATGCTCTCGGCGATGCGCAGTGTCATGTCGAAGACGTGCATCGTGTGACTCCCCTTAAGTGCAGGGGGTGTGCGTCACACGCCAGAACTGAAGCGTGCGAGGTGGGTTGACCTGCGCGGGCTACTGTCGCCTGGCATGTGTCGCTCACCTCGCTTCCTTGTGTCTGGTTGATGAGACCGGGGACCAACGGTACCGAACCGGCCGTGAGTCCGGGGTGAGAGTGGGACGCGCGTCTCATTCCCAGTGGAAGTCGTTGTGCTCGAACACGATGCGGTGTCTGGTCTCGCCGCGCAGCGCGCCCGACGCCTCGGCGAACATCGCGGTCACGCCGGACCACAGCGGATCGCTGTCCGCGCCGCTGTACCTGCCCCACTCCATCACGCACCCGTGCCGCGGCCCGCCGCGCAGGTCCACGAACAGCTCGTACCCGGAACCGTCCGCGGCGACCGGCAGCCACGCGGGCAGCCAGAGGTCCACACAGGGCGTTCCGGCGGGCTCCCGCAGTGCGGCGGCCTCGTAGTCCTTCTCCTCGCCGAGCGTGGCGAACGCGATGCCGCTGATCGCCCTCATCATCAGCGTCCGCAGGTGCAACGCCCGGTCGAGGCCGTGCGGCTGCCACGTGGGCGGGACGAGCGGCCAGCGCGAGTACGTCACGCCGATGCCGCCGAACCGCCGCCACCACGCGGACAGCTCGGGCGGCAGCGCGTACCCGATGGACTCCTCCGCGTCCGCGACGTCCCCGGCGGACGACGGCGGGAGCAGGGCGGCGTGCAGCGCCGGGGCGCGTTCGCCGATCCAGCCCTCGATGTCGGTCCAGCTCACCCGCGGAACTAAAGCACGGCGAGCGGCGAAGGCCCAGCAGGAGGAGGGAAGGCGCGGTCGAGCTCGGCGAGGTCCTCAGGGGACAGCCGGAGTTCCAGCGCTCGCGCGTTCTCCCGGACGTGGTCCGGCGAGCCCGCCTTGGGGATCGCGTTCACGTGCGGCAGTCGCAGCACCCAGGCGAGCGCGATCTGGGCGGGGGTGGCGCCGTGCCGTGCCGCGACCGACGCCAGCGCGGGGGAGTTCAGCAGCCTGCCCTGCTCGACGGGGGAGTAGGCCATGACCGGGATGCCGGTGGAGGCGTGCCACGGCAGCAGGTCGTGCTCGGGACCGCGGCGGGTGAGGTTGTAGAGGATCTGGTTGGTCTGGCACCGGCCCGGCAACGCCGTGAGCTCGCGCATGTCGTCCAGGTCGAGGTTGCTGACGCCCCAGTGCCGGATCTTGCCCGCGTCCAGCAGCGCCGAGAACCCCTCCAGGGTCTCCTCGAGCGGCACCGCGCCACGCCAGTGCAGCAGGTAGAGGTCGAGCCGGTCGGTGCCGAGACGGCGCAGCGACGCCTCGCACGCGCGCACGGTCGCGGCGGCGGACGCGTGGGACGGCAGCACCTTCGACACCAGGAACACCTCGTCACGCCGGCCCGCGACGGCCTCGCCCACGAGCGTCTCGGACGCGCCCGAGCCGTACATCTCGGCCGTGTCGATCAGGGTCAGGCCGAGGTCGAGGCCGGTCCGCAGCGCGGCGATCTCGGCGGAGCGCCTGCCGGGGTCCTCGGCCATCATCCAGGTGCCCATGCCGAGTGCGGGGACGGTCTCGCCGGAGGGGAGCAGCACGGTCATGCGTTCCAGCTTGCCGGGTACGTTGGTCTGATGCGACGTGCGGGCCTGATGGTGTTGGTGCTGCTCGTCGTGGCCCTGGCGATCACCGCCCAGCTCGTGGACCTGCCCGACGGCGCGGAGCTCCGTGCCCTGGTCGGCCGCGCGGGGCACGCGGCGCCGGTCGTGTTCGTGGCCGTGTGCGCGCTCGGCACGGCGGTGTTCTTCCCGAAACCGGTCCTCGCCACGGCGGCGGGGCTGTTGTTCGGCGTGGGGTGGGGGAGCGCGCTCGCCGTCGCGGGGTTCACGGCGGGCGCGATGATCGCGTTCGCGATCTCCCGCAAGCTAGGCCGTGCCGCGGTCGAGCGCCGGCTCGGGGAACGGCTGGCGGTGCTTGAACGGGTCTTCGAGCGCAGGGGGGTCGAGGCGACGCTCGTGATCAGGTTGTTGCCGATCCTGCCGTTCGCCCTCGCGAACTACGGCGCGGGCGTGACGTCGGTGCGCGGCCGGGACTTCGCACTCGGCACGGCGCTCGGGCTGGTGCCCTCGACGATCCTCGCCGCGGTGCTGGGCGACGCCCTGAGCGATCTCGGCTCACCGCGCTCGATCGTCGCGTTGTCGATCTGGGCCGTGCTGGCGGCAGTGGGCGTGTGGTGGGGCAGGAAATTGATCACAGGGGCCGTACGGGCCTCCTAGACGCCCGTACGAGGTGCGCAAAAAGCCGCCCCGGCGGGAGACCGGGACGGCTTGACGCGTCTGGTGTGGATCAGGCCGTGCGGGTGCGGCGTCCGCGAAGCTCTTCGAGGCGCTCGTCGAGCAGCTCCTCGAGTTCGGGGATCGACCGGCGCTCCAGGAGCATGTCCCAGTGCGTACGCGGCGGCTTGACCTTCTTGATCTCCGGCTCGACCCCGTCGATGATCTTCGACTCGGTGCCGTGGAGACGGCATTCCCAGGTCGGCGGCAACTCGGCGTCGTCGGAGAACGGGACCTCGAAGTCGTGTCCCTTCGGGCAGGCGTACCGCGCTGCCCGGCGCGGAGCGAGATCGTGGTTGCGGTCGGTCTCGTAGCTGACTGCTCCGAGCCGGCTTCCACGCAAAACGCGGTCGGCCATGGCGGTGTCCTTTCGCTCGGCTCAGGGCCGGGGCCCAGGCTTCTTGCTCACCGTGTGCAACGCCCGGATTGCTCCGTTTGTTTCCGGTTCGCTCTCATGGTCGCCCACAGTGACGTCGTTCACTCGTCAACGAAGGCTTCCTACTAATGGATGCGATCGCCACAGGATCGTGACGCGTTATCAAGCTCCTGCGCTCATGCATCACTCTAATGGCCCAGTGGACCCGGTGGGTAGTCGCCTAGGCCAACCGAAGCTGACCACTTTGTGCGACGTCAGGGCCCAGGTCGCCCAACCTAAAGTGACGCCTGCAGAGCACTTGATAACGGACAGTAGTTTCCGTGGCGTCGGTTACATCGTTGCTCTCCGTACCCGATCGGTGCTGTTCCGTGTCCGACGCCGTATCGGCGACCAGAACCGTGTCGCCGGCACGAATCACTCGTCCGGCCCGCACCCGCGCGTTGAACCGTCCCGGCACCCCGCACCAGCACAGCACCTCGACCTGAATCGCCTTCAGCTCGTCGGCGAGTTCGAACAGCCGCTGCGACCCCGGGAACATCTCGCCGCGGAAGTCCGTGGCGAGCCCGAAGCAGTACACGTCGACCTGGACGTCGTCCGCGAGCTCCGCCAGCTGCTCCACCTGATCGGGTGACAGGAACTGCGCCTCGTCGACGATCAGGTAGTCCACGCGCCGGCCCTCGGCCCACTCCGCCCGCACCATCTGGCGGAGATCGTCGTCGCTGATCTCCGCGGCCTCGCGGGTGATGCCGATGCGGCTGGAGATCTGAGGCTTGCCCGAACGGTCGTGCCGCACCAGCAGCAGCCCGCGCCGGCCCTGGCGCGAGTTGTTGTGGTCGATCTGGAGCGCGAGCGTCGACTTGCCGCAGTCCATGGGACCGAAGAAGAACTTGAGGTGCCCGACCACCGGCGTCGAGCGCCGGGAACCAGCGACAGGTACAGCGGAGAGGGCGTCTGTCGGATCGGGAAGGGCGTCCACGGCGGGTCACCCTAGTGCCTGGATCCCGATCATGAGGAATCCCCACGGTCTGCCTCCCTCCTGCCTCCGGTGATTCGAGTGCGACCTGCTGTTTCGGGACGACATAGCCGCTGCGGGGGACGCTCAAACATCACCTCGACTCGGATCACTCGATAGTTTCAGTGTTGACTGAGGGACGATCCTTCGGTGAGTGGTGAGGACTCGGTGGGGGAGAACGACGCATCGATGAGGGGGGAGCCGGCCCCGCCTCGCGTTGTCGCGGAGGAGACGGGGCGTGCGGTGAGGTGGGGGAGCGGTGTGACTCGGCCAAGGCGCCGCGCATCGCGAGGTGGCTTGGCCGAGGGGAGTGCGCGGGCCGAGGGGAGTGCGCGGGCCGAGGGGAGTGCGCGGGCCGAGGGACGTCTCCGGGTCCCGGCGCGGCCGCCGAATCTCATGCCACCGTCGGCCACGCCGACAAGCCGTCGGCCACGGCCGCCCAACCCGCAGTCCGGCCGCCAGCTACATGGCCGAATCCCCCACCACGCCTCCTCGACCAACTCGATAACTTCAGTGTTGCCTGAAGTCAACCCATCCGTGTTGATCCGCTTCCCGATATAGCTCGCGCCGCGATATATTCAACGACATGAGTGGTCGGATCATGTCCGAGCAGACGTTCCTGGTGCTCACCGCGCTGGCGGAGGAGCCGCTGCACGGCTACGCGATCGTGCAGGCGGTGGAACAGCTGTCCGAGGGACGGATGGTGTTGCGGGTCGGCACGCTGTACGGCGTGCTGGACCGCCTGGTGGCGGACGGGTTCGCCGAGCGCGACCGGGAGGAGGTGCACCAGGGGAGGCTGCGGCGCTACTACAAGCTCACCGACTCCGGTGTGCGGGCGTTGCAGGCGGAGGTCGCGCGGCTGAGCGCCAACGTGCGTGCGGCGAGTGCGGTGCTGAAGGGGAGGGGAGTCCAGGCGTGGGCGGGTCGGGCATGAGGAATCTGGAGCGGCGGTACCGGACGCTGCTGAAGGTGTTGCCGCGGTGGTACCGGCGGGACCGCGAGGAGGAGATGGTCGGGATCTTCCTGGCCGAGCGGGACGACGACCTCGACCTGGAGCACAGCTGGCCGGGGTGGGGGGAGACGTGGGCGGTGCTCGGGCTCGCGGTGCGCACGCACCTGGCGGCGGGGGCGGCGCTCACGAGTGTGCCGGCGAAGGTGGTGTGGCGCGGCGAGGTCGTGCGGGCGCTGGGGATGCTTGGGTTGTTGCTGGGCCTGTACTACGCGACGTCGGCGGTCGTGCAGGTCTTCACGCTGTTCGGTGGGCCGTATGCCGCGGGGGTGGCTTGGTGGCGTGTGGTGGAGCTGGCGTCGTTCGTGGCTTTTCCGGCGTTGCTGAGCGGGCGGCGGACGCTCGCGAAGGTGGCGGCGGGGGCGCCGGCGTTGCTGTCGGCGGTGGCGCTGGGGCAGCCTGGGCCTGCCGCACTGATGTGGACGGTGTTCCAGCTGCCTTCGCTGGTGACGTTCGCGTGTCTGTGCCTGGGTTTCCACCGGGACGCGCCGGTCCCGCCGGCACGCAGGTTGCTGTGGTGGGGTGGGGGAGCGGTGGTGCTCGGGGTGGTCGGCGGCGTTGCGGCTGGGACCGGGTTGTTGGTGCTCGGCCTGGTCACGGCGGGAGCGCGTGTCTTCGCGTTCGTGCGGGGTGACGCGGTGTTCGGGCGGGCGTTGTCGTTGTTCGCGTTGCTGCAGCTGGTTCCGCTGGTGTTGCTCGCCGTCGCGTGGGACGAGGTCGTGATCTCGCGGACCGTGCTGGCGGCACTGCTCGTGCTGACGGTGGTGTTGCCGGTGCGGCGCCGCCCGAAAGCGGCGCCGCAGGTGATCTAGACGAGTGCGGGTTCGTTGTTGCCCACGGCTTTGATGGCGCGGCGGACGGGCACGAAGATCAGCAGGACGAAGCCGGCGACGAAGAAGATGATCAGGGCGAGGATGGCGGGCCGCAGGCTGCCGGTGGCCTGGCCGACGCCGGCGAAGACCAGCGGGCCGAGCCAGCTGGTGGAGCGCTCGCCGACCTCGTAGAGCGAGAAGTACTGGGCTTCGCGGCCGGGCGGGATCATCTGGCTGAACAGGCTGCGGGACAGGGCGTTGGTGCCGCCGAGCACGATGCCGATGCCCGCGGCGACGAGGTAGAACGACGTCTCGTCGCCGGCGTCGACGAAGAACGCCGCGGTGATCACGGCGATCCACACGACGAGTGAGCCGAGGATCGTCTTCTTGGCGCCGACCCGCTTGGCCACGAAGCCGTGCAGCACGCCGCCGATGAACGCCACGAACTGCACGATGAGGATCACCGTGATCAGCGTCTGCTGGTCGAACTTGAGCTCGACGCTGCCGTACTGGGCGCTGACGTTGGCGACGGTGGCGATGCCGTCGGTGTAGATCAGGTAGGTGCCGAGGAACGCGAGGGTGAGCGGGAAGGCCTTGGCCTGCCTCAACGTCGTGCCGAGTTCCTTGAAGCCGGCGGAGATCACCGAGGCGCCCTGCTCGCCGCCGTGCGGGCGCTGGTGCTCGGTGAGGGCGCGCAGCGGGATGATCGTGAAGGCGGCCCACCAGATGCCGGAGATGACGAACGCGATGCGGGCGGCGTCGCCGGAGCTGATGCCGAGGGAGTCGGCGGACAGGGTGATGCCGAGCTGGATCGCGAGGGCGACACCGCCGCCGAGGTAGCCGAACGCCCAGCCGCGGCTGGAGACGGCGTCGCGTTCGTCGGGTGTGGCGATCTCGGGCAGGAAGGCGTAGTAGACGACGACGCTGGCGCCGTAGCAGATGTTCGCGATGATGAAGAGGCCGACGCCGAGCTTCCAGTTGGTGCCTTCGACGGTCGCGAGCGCGATGGTGGCCGCGGAGCCGGTGAAGGCGAAGAAGCCGAGCATCTTCTTCTTGTTCTGGGTCCGGTCGGCGATGGCGCCCATGACGGGCAGCACGATGACCTGGACGACGGTCGCGATGGAGAGCAGGTAGCCCCACAGCGAGCCGGAGGGGAACTGCAGGCCGAGGATCGTGACGTCGCAGTGGTCGAAGGCGTTGTCGCCGGCGCACGGGTTGGCCCCGTTGAGCGCGCTGTCGGCCTTGGCCGCGTTGGTCGCGATGCTCGTGAGGTAGAGCGAGAGGAAGACGGTGATCACGGACGTGGGGAACACGGAGTTCGCCACGTCGTACCAGACCCAGCCGCGTTGTTCTTTCTTGCGGCGCCCGGCGTTGTTGGCGTCGGCGGCGTCGTCGCCCTTGACCTTCATGTCGGCGGACTGTACTTGTCCGCCGACACGTCCAATGATCGACTGTCCAAGCTGTTACCAGCTGTTGCGCGACTGGAGAACTTCGCGCAGGACGTCCGGCCTGTCGGTGACGAGTCCGTCGACGCCGAGGTCGAGCAGGGCGCGCATGTCGGCTTCGTCGTCGATGGTCCAGACGTGGACTTCGAGCGACCTGCGGTGGGCGGCCTGGACGAAGCGGCGGTCGACGATCTGCAGGCGTCCCTGGTTGACGGGGACCTGGGCGACCTGGCCGCGGACGGCGAGTCCGGCGAGGGGGATGCGTCCGGCGGCCCAGAGCGCGCCGGCGGAGCGGGGTCCCATGGAGGTGAGCAGGTCGGGTCCGGCGAGCCTGCGCAGGCGGGCGAGGCGGTTGTCGGAGAAGCTGGCGAGGCAGACGCGGTGCAGTGACTTGGCTTTGCGCAGCAGGGTGATGATGGGTTCGACGGCGTTCTCGGACTTGACGTCGATGTTGAAGAACGTGTCGGGGAGTTCTTCGAGGACGTCGGCGAGGCGGGCGATGGGTTCGCGGCCGCCGACGCGGGCGCGCTGGACCTCGGTCCAGGGCAGTTCGGAGACGGTGCCCTGGGCGTCGGTGGTGCGGTCGAGGGTGTGGTCGTGGTGGACGACGACCTGTCCGTCGCTGGTGGCGTGGACGTCGGTCTCGATGTAGCGGTAGCCCTCCTGCACGGCCCGGCGGAAGGAGCTCAGCGAGTTCTCCATGCCGGTGAGGTCGTCGACGTGCCAGCCGCGGTGGGCGAAGGCGCGGGGGCGCGGGCCTGTGAGGTAGGGATGTGTCACGTGCTGGAGTGTGCCTTCCGGCGATGGCTCCGGGGTGGACGGTGGGTGGCGTCACACTTTCTTCTTGATCTCTATTGCTTCAGTGTTGACCGAAATCAAACATTCCGATCTTCGGGTTCCAGCACAACCACTGATCAAAACCCGCAAAAGACCGGAGGAATCCAACGGAAGTTGATCAAACCCCACCCGAAAGCGACACGAACGGCCCTGCGGGTACTGTCCGGTTCCCTACGAAGGTCGGGCTTTCTGGCGCGTCGCTGGAGACCACCCACCACCATTCGCTACCGTCGCGCGCCATGGAGCGCTCCATGGAGGCGGATGAGCCCAGGCACTGTGCGTGGTGCGGGAGGCGGTTGCCCGGGAGCGGGCGGATCGGCCGGCCGCGGCGGTACTGCGCACAGCCGTGTCGTCAGCGCGCGTACGAGCGCAGGGCGGCGTTGCAGCGGGGTGGGTTGCCGGAGGACGCGGTGGTGCTGAGCACGGCCGAGTTGGCGGATCTGCAGGACAGGTTGTTCCAGCTGCGGTGTGCCGCGGAGGATGTGGTGACGGCGGCGCAGGACGGGGCCGAGAACGACGAGCTGAGGAAGCTGGCCGCGGAGCTGGTGGAGTCGGCGAAGGGTTTGGAGCGGCTGAGATAGCCGTTCGCACATCAGCGAACTGACCGGCGTAGCGGGTTGCTTACGTCCGGTGATCGGACGATCATGACGCGCGTGACCTCCTACTGCCGCACGGTGCTGGACCGAGCGGGTGTCGGCTATGCCGTGACGGATTCGCGCGGGAACCTGTTGTGGTGCAACCGCGCCTTGGGTGCTGTGCTGGGGGTTCCGGTCGAGCAGGCGTACGGGCGGTCGTTGCCCGCGCTGCTCCCGGGGGTGCCCGAGGTGCCCGCTCCGGTGCGGGAAGTGCTGGTGCCGGGGCCGAAGTGGCTCGAGGTGCGGTGCTCGAGGCTGGGTGACGACCTGATGTACGAGGTCGTGGACGTGTCGGCGTGGCGTGATCGTGAGTTGACGGTGACGCAGGAGGCGGACGCGTTGCGCCGGGCTCAGGCGCTGGGGCGGATGGGGACGTGGGAGTGGTCGATCCGCGAGGACCGGGTGACGTGGTCGGACACGTTGCTGGAGATGTTCGGGTTCGCGGCGGGGACGGCGTTCGACTTCGAGATGTACTCGCGGCTGGTGCATCCGGACGATCTGCCGATGATCGAGGAGACGCTGGACGCGGCGCTGAAGACGGGGTCGGTGTTCACGTACACGCATCGGATGTTGCGGCCGGACGGCAAGGAGCGGGTGTTCGAGTGCTTCGGTGAGGTCGTCGTGGGGGATGACGGCACTCCGTTGCGGGCGTTGGGGACGGCGCACGACGTGACGCAGTCGTCGCGGGTGCATGACGAGCTCGTGCGGATGGCGGAGCAGGATCCGTTGACGGGTCTGCCGAATCGCCGGGCGTTGACGCGTGCGCTGGAGCAGGAGCTGGCGAACAACGGTTCTGGTGCGTTGCTGGTGCTGGATCTGGACAACTTCAAGGACGTCAACGATCTGCGTGGTCATGCGGTGGGTGACCGGGTGATGCGGATGCTGGCGAGTGCGTTGCAGTCCCGTTTGGGTGACAGGTTGATCGCTCGTCTGGGTGGTGATGAGTTCGCGGTGGTGTTGCCGGGGGCGTCGCCGAAGGACGCGTCGGAGGTGGCCGACGGGTTGCGGGACGCGGTGGCGGGTTTTCCTCTGGCGGGGATCGGGACGCCGGCGCGGATCACGGTGAGCACGGGGCTGGCGGAGTTCGGGCCGGGTGATTCGTGGGAGTTGGTGCTGGCGAACGCGGATCTGGCGTTGTACGCGTCGAAGGCGGCGGGCCGGGACCGGGTGACGGTGTACGAGCCGAACCACTATGCGGACACGGTGAAGCGGGTCAGTGTGCTGGACCGGTTGCGGGCGGCGCTGGCGGGTGGCGGTCTGGCGTTGTACGGCATGCCGATGGTGGAGTTGGCGACGGGGCGGACGCTGGGGCATGAGTTGTTGCTGCGTCTGGAGGACGGGCAGGAGCCGTATCTGGGTCCGGCGGACTTCTTGCCGGTGGCGGAGCGGTCGAACCTGATCCTGGAGGTGGACCGGTGGGTGCTGACGACGGCGATCGACGCGTTGGTGGCGCAGCCGGATCCGGAGTTGCGGTTCAACGTGAACGTGTCGGGGCGGACGTTGGAGGACCCGGATTTCGGGAACTTCGTGCTGGACAAGCTGGGGTCGGCGGGGGTGGCTCCTGGCCGGTTGGGTCTGGAGATCACGGAGACGGCGGCGGTGACGAATCTGGACGCCGCGGTGACGCTGGCGACGCAGCTGCGCAGTTTCGGGTGCCGGATCACGCTGGACGACTTCGGGTCGGGTTTCGGGTCGTTCGTGCACCTGAAGCATCTGCCGATCACGGGGATCAAGATCGATGGTGAGTTCGTGAAGGGCATCGAGACCAACGACGCGGACGCGGTGCTGGTGTCGGGGATCGTGCAGATCGCGAACGGGCTGGGGTTGTCGTCGGTGGCGGAGTGGGTGGAGCGGCCGTCGCAGGTGGACGCTCTGCGCAAGCTGGGTGTGCGGGTGGGGCAGGGTTTCCACCTGGGCAGGCCGGTGCCGTTGCGTGACGTGGTGAGTGCGGAGCGCATGCCGCCGAATGGCGCATTGTCGTCTCAGGTGGTCGGAGCAGAGGATGGTGCGCGCTCCTGATTCCCGCCCGATGGGATGCCTGTGTCGTCTTGTGGTCTTCGTCGTCTTGAGTTGAGTGTTGCCGAGCCTGAGTTGTCGGTGGATTTCTTCGCCGGTGTGCTCGGGTGGACGGTGATCGCGGAACCGGGTGGGTCGTTCTCGGGCTGGGTGGGTGATCGGCTGGCGGCTCAGGTCGTTGCGGGGGAACGTGGTTGGCACTTGTTCTTCGGTGGTGACGAGCCGCGTGGGCTGACGGACGATTCCTCTGTGGACGCTGGCCGGGTGTTGCACGGTCCGTGGGCGCCGCCGCCGCGCAATGGTGAACCGTGCTGGGTGGAGTACTTGACGAGTACGCCGGAGGAGAGCGACGGGTACTGGAAGCGTGAGCTCGGCTGGGAGACCGCGGCCGGGGACCGGGGTCTGGGGTTGTACACGTCGTCGCGGCACGGTGATCCGCGGCCGGTGGCGGGCAGCATGTCCTCGAGTTTCGCGGGGTTCGCCGGTTGGAGCGTGTACTTCGCGGTCGACGACGTCGAGGCGGCGTGTGCGCGGGTGTCCGAGTTGGGCGGTGAGGTGAGCGTGGGGCCGTCGCGGCTGCAGATCGGGGTGATCGCGTCGATCGAGGGCCCGCACGGCGGCTCGTGCGGGTTGCTGGAGAAGCCGGCGGGCTGGGGCGGGGCGTGGTCCGGCTAGCGGGTCACTGGTCCAGTTCGGGTGGGAAGCCGCCGGTGGCGATGGGGCCCCAGCTGTCGATGGTGATCCGGATGAGGGATTTGCCCTGGCGGAGCATGGCGGCGCGGTATTCGTCCCAGTCGGGGTGTTCGCCTGCGATGCAGCGGTAGTACTCGACGAAGTCGTCGAGTGCGTCGGGGAGGTCGAGGACTTCGGCGGTGCCGTCGATCTGGACGTAGGCGTCGTTCCAGTCGTCGGAGAGCACGCACATCGTGACGGAGGGGTTGCGGCGGGCGTTGCGGACCTTGGCGCGCTGCGGGTAGGTCGCGATGACGATGCGGCCCTGGGTGTCGACGCCGCAGGCGACGGGGGAGACCTGCACGCCGTCGGTGGACGAGCGGCGGGTGATGAGGACGCCGTGGTGGCGGGTGGAGAGGAACTCGAGCAGCTGCGGCCGGTCGACGAGGTCGGCCGTGGCGATCTTCGGCATGATGTGCAGCATGGCACGCTTCACCTCGTTCGACGGCACGGAACTCGCCTATCGGGAAATGGGTGAGGGGGTTCCGCTCGTGGTCCTGGCGGGTGGTCCGGGCAGGGCGTCGGAGTACTTGGAGACGCTGGGTGGTCTGGACGCGTCGCGGCGGTTGGTGGTGCTGGACAACCGGGGGACGGGGTCCTCGGACGAGCCGGCGGATCCGTTCACGTATCGGCGGGACATGCTGGTGCGGGACGTGGAGATGCTGCGGCGGCATCTGGGGTTGGACGTGGTGGACGTGCTGGGGCATTCCGCCGGTGCGGGGATCGCGATGGGGTATGCCGCGGACTTCCCTGGTCGGGTCGGGAAGCTGGTGCTGCTGACGCCGGCGTTGCGCAGTGTGGGGTTGTCGCCGGAGCAGAGCGACTGGGACGTGTTCCTGGCGGCGCGGGCGGGTGAGCCGTGGTTCGAGGCGGCGACGTCGGCGCTGGCGCGCAACGCGGCGGGGGACGACTCGGTGGAGAACCGGGTGGCGGCGTCGCCGTTGCTGTACGCGCGGTGGGACGAGCGGGCGCGGGCGCACGCGAACGCCGAGCTGGGGCAGTGGAAGTACGAGGTGGCGCTGGGGTACAACGCCGAGGGCGCGTTCGTGCCGGGGGTGTTGCGGCGGGCGTTGACGGAGTTCGACCACCCGGTGCTGGTGTACGCGTGTTCGGAGGACCCGATCTCGCCGGTGCGGCGGTGTGTGCAGCTGGCGGAGTTGTTCCCGGACGTGACGTTGTACGTGCACGAGGGTGTGGGGCACTACCCGTGGGTGGAGGACCCGGATCGGGTGTCGGCGCGGATCGCGGCGTTCCTGGACGGGGTTTAGAAGACCTGGGCGGTGGCGACGCGGTCGCGGCCGTTGCTCTTGGCCTGGTAGAGCGCTTCGTCGGCGGCGAGCAGCAGGGGGCTGAGCTCGGTGGCGGTGTCGGGGTAGACGGCCGCGCCGACGGAGGCGGTCAGGCCGGCGACGACCTGGCTCTCGCCGAGGCGGTCGAGGACGACGATGTGCAGGCTCGCGATCTCGAAGCGGATGCGTTCGGCGGTGGCGCGGACCTCGCCGTTGCTGACGCCGGGCAGCAGGACGGCGAACTCCTCGCCGCCGAACCGGCCGACGAGGTCGTAGGAGCGCACGGAGTGTTTCAGGGCGTCGGCGACGGCGCGGAGCACTCGGTCGCCGGCGAGGTGGCCGTAGGTGTCGTTGATGAGCTTGAAGTGGTCGAGGTCGATGATCAGGACGCCGACGGTGGAGGTCAGGCGGCGGGCGCGTTGCAGTTCGCGTTCGGCGACGTCGTGCCAGAACGTGGCGTCGACCAGGCCGGTCTTGGAGTCGGTGCGGGCGGCGACGCGGAACTGGGGCAGCAGCAGGCCCATGTGCAGGGCCAGGACTGTGAGCAGCAGCATCGGGGTGAGCCAGGGCCGCCAGTTGAGGATGATGGCGACGCCGGAGCCGAGGCCGACGGAGGCGAGCACGATGAGCACGTCGGAGGCGTTGCCCAGGGCGGTGCGGACGGGGTTCTGCCGGTTGGTGAAGTAGATCGCGGTGACGACCAGCGCGTAGTTGATGAACCAGTACAGGAAGCCGGCCGTAACCAGTGCTAGCAGGCCGAGTGGGCCGTCGACGTCGACGGCGCGGTCGGGGAACCATCCGAGGACGAGTTGCGCGGCGGCACTGCCCAGGACGACAGTGGCCGCGGAGAAGACCTTGCGGAACAGGACCGCCCGCCGCTTGTAGACCCGGAACCACGAGTGCGTGTAGCTGATGACGATCAGCGCCACGAGGAGTGGCATCGGTAGTACGAGCACGCCCGCGAACAGCCACACGGACTGCATGTGGGCGTGTGGCGATCCTTCGGCGCCGATTTCGCGGATCCGTTCGATTCCCCGTGCCGCTTCGAGGTGCAGTACCGCACCGCCGGCGAGCAGCAGGAACCAGGTCGGGTTCAAGGCCTCGGCAGGGGTACGCCATGCGGTGGCGAGCGTGACGAGGGTCGCCGAAACAACCACCGTCGCGACATAGGCCAGCACCACAGGAGGAAGCGACCATAACTTCCACCGGCGCGGGTCGAGCCAAGGCACGCTGCCACCCCCACACCACCGTCCAGGAACCAACCACTGTAGCTACCGGGTCACGCAAAGTCGTGGCTCCATGTGGGGGACCTCACCGTGAGTAGTCCTCACAGTTCGTGCCCTCAATTCCCTTCGCAGTTGACGCACAACGAACACCCATAGGAGCAGTCATGATCAACCGTGTTTCCGCCGCCGGCCGTCCCGTTCGTCCGACCGACTGGAACCGTCCGACGGACTGGAACCGTCCGACCGACTGGCGTCGCTGAGCCGCCACAGGGTCGCCGCACCGCACGCCGCGAGCACTCCGAGTGCTCCGGCGGCGGCGACGACCAGGTGGGCGGCGACGGTCTCGGCCGCCAGCCCCGCCAGCGCCACGCCCAGTCCCTGGGACACGCGCAGCGCGGTGACGGCCAGGCCGAACGCCTGTCCTCGTGAGGAGTCCGGTACGGCGCGCACGAACCGTGTGTTCGCCACCAGGTGGTAGGCGCTGGCCGCGCCGGACAGCGCGAACATTCCCACGCTGACGACCAGGCCCGGCCGCAGTGCGGCCGGGACGAGTACCGCGCACGCGGCGATGGCCAGCCACGGCATCACCCGCAGCTGTAGCCGATCGTTGAGGTGCGCCACGACGAGCATGCCCGCGGCCGCGCCCGCGGCGTAGGCGCCGAAGAGCAGGCCGACTCCGGCCGGCCCGGCGCCCAGTGACGCGGCGTAGGGCACCGCGAGGGCCTCGCCGACGATGTAGAAGCCCGAGACGCAGGCGAGCGCGACCAGTGCGCGCAGCCGCCGGTCACCCCACACCAGCCTCGTGCCGCCGACGAGGTCCGTCGGCCACGCCCGCACGTGCGCGCGTGCCGGTGCGGGCCTGTCGAGCAGGTACGTCCCTGCCAGCAGTGCGGAGATGCCGAAGGTCAGCGCGTCGGCGACGAGCACCGGTCCTGGGCCGAGCCAGGCGACCAGGGCGCCGCCGGTGAGGAATCCGGCGACCTGCGCGGCCTGGGTCAGGGTGCTGAGCACGGCCTGTCCCAGCGGGTAGCGCTCGTCGGGAAGGATGTGCGGCAGCAGTGCCGCCCGTGCCGCTCCGTGCGGTGCCCCGGCGAACTGCACGAGCACCACCAGCGCCGCCAGTGCCCACAGGGGCAGTCCCGGCACGGCCATGACCAGCAGCAGCGCGGCCCGGACCAGGTCGGCGGCGACCATGACCCGTTTGCGGGCGAACCGGTCGGCGAGCCCCGAGAGCAGGGGCCCGCCGAGCAGGTCGGGCAGGAACGTCAGCGCGTAGGTCATCGCGGTGAGGCCGGCGCTGGCGGTGCGGTCGTAGACGTGCACCGTCAGCGCGACCCTGGCGAACTGGTCTCCGGCCACCGACACCACGTGCGCCACGAGCAGGGCGCGGAACTCGCGATCGCGGGCGAGGTCGCGGTAGCCGGGCATGCGCTACAGGATGGACGACCAGAACCCGCACTGGTGATCTCGGGAGAAATCGGCGGGCCCGATCTTGCCTGCCGCGAGCGACTGCACGTCGGCCCGCCATCCCGGCTGCCCGGTGCGGGCGAAGCGGCCCCACGCGGTGATCATGTAGTCCGACAGCTCCCGCTGGCCCGCCGTGAGCGGCACGCCGAAGTCGAACAGCAGCGGCAGCTCCGAGGCGTGGAACGCGCCGTAGCCACCGGGGAACGGCGGCATGCCGGGAAGGAACATCGGCACGTCCCGGTCGGCGAACTCGTACCCCGACACCCGCGCGTGCCTGCCCAATTCGCGGCGTGTCACCTGCGAGGTGCACGACCACGACTTGTCGGTCAGCAGGCGGGCGATCTCGTCACGGGCGTCGCCGTTGCCGTTGACCGGGTACCGCGCCGCGACCTCGTCCGCGTCCGGGCCGAACAAGGACGTCAGCGTCGCGGCGTACGCCTGCTCGGGGATGGGCTGCGGGAAGGCCAGCGGTGCGAACAGCGTCATCTCGTCGTGCGTCGTGCCCACCATCGTCGGCACCCGGTGCATGCGGCCGGTGCGCTGGGCCACGACCGGGTCCACCGGCAGCAGCGCCGTGTCGTAGGCGGGGGAGGAGAACGTGTCGTGCACCGCCAGCAGCTTCTCCACCGGTTGTGCCCGCAGGCACGCGAGATCGGCGCAGCCGGCCGTGCCCACCCCGAGCCGTTCCACCTCGGCGCGCGGCTTCCACAGGTGCTCGAACGTGCCGGGCCGGGTGGAGGAGGGCGAGTCGACCCCGCACGGCCCGGACTGGATGATCGCCTTGGCGAACAACCCCGCGGCCCGTGGTGAGGCGAGCTGGGCGCAGATGCTCAACCCGCCCGCCGACTCGCCGAACACCGTGACGTTGCCGGCGTCGCCGCCGAAGGCCCGCGCGTTGCGCTGCACCCACCGCAGGGCCGCCTGCTGGTCGGCGAGCCCGAACGTGCCCGAGCCGGGCAGGCCGGGGTGGCCGAAGAACCCGAACACGCCCAGCCGGTAGTTCACCGTGACGACCACGGCGTCGTTGCGCGACGCCAGCCACCGCGCGTCGTACATCGACGCGCCACCGCTGGTGAACGAACCGCCGTGGATCCACACCATCACCGGCCGCCGCTTGTGCGCGTTGCCGGTCGGCGTGGTGACGTTCAAATACAGGCAGTCCTCGGTCTGGGACGGCGGGGAGCCCAGTCCCGCGCCCTGCGCGCACATCGGCGCGGGTGTCGTCGCGTCCCGCACGCCCTGCCACGGCGTCACCGGCTGCGGGTCGCGCCACCGGTTCTGCCCGACCGGGGCGGCGGCGAACGGAATGCTCCCGAACGTCCGCACCTGCTCGGACACCGTGCCGCGCACGGCGCCCTTGTCCGTGCGGACCACCTGAGCGTCGCCTCCGGCCGTCGCCGCAGGCGTCTGGATGACGGTGAACGTCATCGCGGCGGCCAGTGCCACCGTTGCGATCTTTGCCATCAGAACCCCCTTCGGACTCGAACGTATCGAGGTCCGGCAGGCGCGGGAACCGCACGAAGACCACATGTCGGGCCATCGAAAGGCGGACACGGCGATCACCTGTTGCCGACATACCGACCGGTCGGTACCCTCCGAGTCGTGGGTGACACAACAGGCAATGACCTCCCCGGCGTGAAGCGGCCCGAGGTCGACGCGCTGATCTTCGACTGGGGCGGCGTCCTGACCGTCTCCGTGCCCGAGTTCGTCGGCGCCTGGCTGCATGCCGAGGCCATCGACCGCGACGTCTACGGCCGCATCATGCGCGACTGGCTGGGCCGCGACGCGCTCCCGGGCAACCCCGTGTACCGCCTGGAGACCGGTGAGCTCACGGTGCCCGAGTTCGAACGGCTGCTCGCGGCCGAGCTGATCACCACCAGCGGCGCGGGCATCGACGAGAACGGGCTGCTCAAGCGCATGTTCGGCGGCGCCACCCCGGACCCGGCGATGGTCGCGCTCGTCCGCAAGGCCCGCGCCGCCGGCCTGCACACCGCGCTGCTGTCCAACAGCTGGGGCGAGGGCTACCCGAAGGACCTGCTGCTCGAACTGTTCGACACCGTCGTGATCAGCGGCCGGATCGGCCTGCGCAAACCCGACGAGCGCATCTACCACCACACCCTCGAGCAGGTCGGCGTCCCCGCCGAGCGATCGGTGTTCTTCGACGACGCGCCCGTCAACGTCGAAGCCGCCCAGGCCGTCGGCATGCACGCCCTCCGCCACACCGGTGCGGAGAGCACCCGCGCCCACCTCGCCACCCTCGGAGTGAACCTGTGACCGACCTTCCCGGCCTCGACCTGCAGGCGCTGGCCACGCACCTGGGCACGGGCCCGCTCACCGGCGAGCTGTTCCGCGGCGGCCGCTCCAACCTCACCTACCGCATCAGCGACGGCACCCGCACCTGGGTCCTGCGCCGCCCGCCACTGGGGCACGTCCTCGCCACCGCCCACGACATGGCCCGCGAGTTCCGCGTCATCTCCGCGCTCGCCGACACCTCCGTGCCCGTGCCCGGCGCCCACCAGCTGGTCGAGGACACCTCCGTCATCGGCGCGCCCTTCTACCTCATGCAGGAGATGCCCGGCGCCGCCCTGCGCGAACGCGGCCAGTGCCCGTGGCTCACCCCCTCCGACGCCCGCACCCTGTCCGAACGCCTCGTCGACGTGCTCGCCGACCTGCACTCCGTCGACCCCGCCTCCGTCGGCCTGCAGGACTTCGGCCGCCCGGAGGGGTTCATGGCCCGGCAGGTCAAGCGGTGGGGCAAGCAGCTCGACGCCTCCCGCAGCCGTGAGCTGCCCGGCATCGACGAACTGCGCGACAAGCTCGCCGACACCGTCCCGGACTCGCCGCGCGCCGCGATCATCCACGGCGACTACCGCCTCGACAACGCCCTGGTCACCCAGGAGCCGCTGGCCATCAGCGCCGTCCTGGACTGGGAGATGGCCACCCTCGGCGACCCGCTCGCCGACCTCGGCCTGCTCTACGTCTACTGGGCCGGCCTGGGCGTCGACAACGACCCCATCACCGGCAGCGTGCCGTCCCTGCCCGGGTTCCTGACCGCCGACGAACTCGTCGCCCGCTACACCGCCCGCACCGGCACCGACACCTCCGGCCTGGGCTGGTACATCGCCTTCGGCTACTTCAAGCTCGCCGTCATCGTCGAAGGCATCCACTTCCGCTTCGCCAGTGGCAAGACCGTCGGCGCCGGCTTCGAAAAGCTCGGCGCGTTCACCGTTCCCCTCGTGCGGCAGGGACTCGCCGCCGCCCACAAGGAGCTCTAATGGACTTCGCCTACGACGCCAAGACCGAGGAACTGCGCACCAAGCTCCTCGCGTTCATGGACTCCCACGTCTACCCGGCCGAAGCGGTCCTCGAACAGCAGCTGCACGACGCCGCCGACCCGTGGGAACGCCAGCCGATCCTCGAGGAGCTCAAGGCCGAGGCCCGCCGCCAGGGCCTGTGGAACCTCTTCCTGCCGGATCCCGAGCACGGCGCGGGCCTGACGAACCTGCAGTACGCGCCGCTGGCCGAGATCACCGGCCGCAGCCCTCACCTCGCCCCCGAGGCGCTCAACTGCGCGGCCCCGGACACCGGGAACATGGAGGTGCTGACCATGTTCGGCACCGTCGAGCAGAAGAAGCAGTGGCTGCAGCCCCTACTCGACGGTGAGATCCGCTCCGCGTTCTGCATGACCGAACCCGAGGTCGCCTCCTCCGACGCGACCAACATCGCCACCCGCATCGAACGCGACGGCGACGACTACGTCATCAACGGCCGCAAGTGGTGGTCCTCCGGCGCGATGAACCCCAACTGCGCCATCTTCATCGTGATGGGCAAGACCGACCCCGACGCCGAACGTCACCGCCAGCAGGCGATGATCCTCGTCCCGCGCGACACCCCCGGCGTCACCGTCAAACGCGCCATGCACGTCTTCGGCTACGGCGACCACGCCCACGGCGGGCACGCCGAGATCGAGTTCGTGGACGTCCGCGTCCCCGCCTCCAACCTCATCGCGGGGGAGGGCGAGGGCTTCGCCATCGCGCAGGCCCGCCTGGGCCCCGGCCGCATCCACCACTGCATGCGCCTGATCGGCATGGCCGAACGCGCCCTCGAGCTGATGTGCCGCCGCGCCTCGTCCCGTGTCGCGTTCGGCAGGCCCATCGCCGCCCAGGGCGTCGTGCACGAGTGGATCGCCGAGTCGCGCGTGCGCATCGAACAGGCCCGGCTGCTCGTGCTCAAGACCGCGTGGCTGATGGACACCGTCGGCAACAAGGGCGCCCACACCGAGATCCAGGCCATCAAGATCGGTGTCCCGTCGATGACCGAATGGGTCCTCGACAAGGCCATCCAGGTCCACGGCGGCGCCGGCGTCAGCCAGGACTTCCCGCTCGCCGAACTGTGGGCCGCCACCCGCACCCTGCGGCTGGCCGACGGGCCCGACGAGGTGCACCGCATGTCGCTGGCGAAGAGGGAACTCAGGAAGTACGTGTAGACGCAGGGAGATCACGCCAGACCGGCCGACACGCCGGCGATCATGGCGATGCTCGACGACACCCCGGCACGCTCTTCGCCGGGGTGTCACCCGTGTCCGAGGTGGCCCGGTGCCTCTAGTCCACGAACAGGCAGAACGGGTGCCCGTCGGGATCGAGGAGCACCCGCACGGTGTCCTGCGGCTGGGTCTCGGCGAGCACCGCTCCGCACGCCACCGCGTGCCGCACCGCCGCGTCGAGGTCGTCGACCCGCACGTCGAGGTGCTGCGACGCCGTCTGCTCACCCGGCACACTCGGCCACACCGGCCGGCGGAAGTGCCGCTCGCGCTCGAAGCCGAGCGAAAGCCCGCCCTCGACGCGCACCAGTGCCCAGCCGTCGTCCGCCGTCTCGACCGTGGCGCCGAGCAGCCGCGCGTAGAACGCGGCGAGCTCCCGGGGCTGCGACGTGCCGACCGTGACCGAGGTGAGGGAGAGGCGCACGCCGCTCACGCTAGTGGTGCGGCCGTCCGTTGTTGAGCGTTCAGTTGTTCAGCGCCTCACGCGCCGCCAGCGCCGCCCGGCAGGCGTGCACGAAGTCCCAGAACACCTCGGTCGTCGTGTGCCGCCGCCCCGGCCGCGAGTTCTCCCCGAACATCGCCGAACGCAGGGGAGTCGTCAGCTCCAGCTGCCCGCCTTGGCGCCCGCGGGTGCGGTTCGCGATGTTCGCCCGGTCGTAGCCGCCCAGGATCGGGTGGTCCACCGCGTCGATCGTGTGGAAACCCGCCCGCCGCAGCCGCGTCAGCAGCTCCAGGCGCAGCAACGCGTCCCGGCCGCCGACCAGCACCGCCCGGTCGTGGTCCTCCAGGCCCGCCGCGGCCGCGGTGCAGCCGTGCAGGCCCAGCGCGTGCGAGGCACCGGACACCAGCTGCCGCGCCACCCGGTCGTCGCAGTGCGACGACGTCACGTGCAGCTCGTCGTTGGAGGCCGTGCGCAGGCCCTCGAACATCCAGTAGTCGTGGGTCTGCCCGATCGGCACCCGCGTGGAGGGGTGGTAGCCCGCGATCGCGAGGCACAGTTCCGAGGTGCCGACCTCGATGCCACCGCCGTGCGGGGCGAGTACGACCGACGGGGTCCGGGGCCGGTGCCGCTTGAAGCGACGCCGGTAATCCACCCGTTCCACCAGTCGGGGATCTGCGTAAAGGTCGGAATTGGACGCGTAGACGTCCAGCGCCGCCCACTGAGGCTGCGGTCTCATGGCGGGCGGAAGCCTACCGGGCGTCACCCGGACGGCCGCCGCCCGCCAGTGCATCAGGCGTCGATCTGGCGCGGCGAGTCCTCACCCGCGGAGATCGCGATCTTGCGGGGCTTCGCGCGTTCCGCGATCGGAATCCGCAGCGTCAGCACACCCGCGTCGTACTTGGCGTCGATGTGGTCGGTGTCCAGGGAGTCACCCAGGAACAGCTGCCGCGAGAACACGCCCAGCGGCCGTTCCGACACCTGCATCTCGACGTCCTTGCCCACCGGCCGGCGCTCCGCCTTCACGGTCAGCACGTTGCGCTCGACGTCGAGGTCGATCGCGTCCGCCGGCACGCCCGGCAGGTCGAACGCCACCACGAACTCGTCGCCGTCGCGGTAGGCGTCCATCGGCATCGCCGTCGGCCGCGACCACGTCCCCGCGGACCCCAGCACCTGCTGCGTCAGCCGGTCCAGCTCACGGAACGGGTCAGTGCGCATCAACATCTGACACCTCCAGTCATCACTCGTAGGACTGTCAATGCGCTGCCCCACCGTTGTAGCATGTCGTCGAAACGATGACAAGTCCCCTGCGTCATCGGGAGGATGACATGACGAACGACTACGACGCGGTCCGGTCCGCGGCCGCCGCGCCCGGTGACGCCACCGAGGTCCTCGCGGCGTTGATGCTGCTCAGGCAGCTGCGTGACGAACTGTCCGGTTGGGAGCCCCAGCTCATCGAGGCCGCGCGGGCGCTGGGCACGAGCTGGGCCGACCTCGCCCCGGCCCTCGGTGTCGCCAGCCGCCAGGCCGCCGAGAAGCGCTACCTGCGCGTGCGCCGCACCGGCGAGGGCGGCACCGGTGACGAACGCGTGCAGGCCGAACGCGACCGGCGCGCGGGAGACAGGGCCGTCACCGCGTGGGCGCAGCAGAACGCCGCCGTGCTGCGGAACCTGGCCGCCCAGGTGGGACCGCACGACCCCGCCGTGCAACAGGCGCTCGCCGGCGAGGACGCGGCCGGCCTGCTCGGCCCGCTGGCGCAGGCCGGGCCCGGGCTGCGCGACGGGCAGCCCGGCCTCGCGCAGCAGATCGCCGACATCGGCCGGCACACCGACCAGCTGCGGGCCGATGCGCTAGAGCAGCGTCAGCCTCGCGGCTGAGGCGTCCAGTTCCGCGCTCACCCCCAGGGGCAACGACCACGAGCCCGCGCAGTGCCCGAACCCGAAATCACCCAGGATCGGCACCCCCAGCCCGGACAGCCGGTCCGCCAGCACCGCGGAGACGTCACCGCAGTCCGTCCACGACCCCAGCACGATGCCTGACACCGGCTCGAACCAGCCCGCCCGCAGCAGCTGCGTCAGGATCCGGTCCAGCCGGTAGGGCTCCTCACCGATGTCCTCCAGCAACGCGATCGCCCCCGGTGCCGGGGGCGCCCACCGCGGCCCGCCGACCGAGGCCGCCAGCAATGCCGCGTTCCCGCCCGTGAGCACGCCACGCGCCGTACCGGCCACCACCGGCGTTCCCGCCGTCCACGACCGCGTGCCCGCGAACAGCACCTCGCGCAGCCGTGCCTGCGCCAGCGGATCGTCGACGAAGTCCGAGGTGCCCGGCATCGGCCCGAACACCGTGGGCTGACCCACCGCGTTGAGCTCGGCGTGCAGCACCGTCACGTCCGACGAACCCACGAACACCCGCGGCGGCAGGTCCTTCCACGGCACCAGGTCCGTCATCCGCAGACACCCGTAGCCGCCGCGCACGCTGAACACCGCCGCCACGTCCGAGCACCACGCCGACACGAACTCCGCCGCCCGCGCCTCGTCGGACCCCGCCAGGTACGGCAACGACCACGGCCGCACCACCGGGGCGGTGACCTCCAGGCCCCACGACCGCAGCACCTGCGCGCCCGCGGCGATCCTCGAAGCCGGGGCCGGGCCGGCCGGGGACACCAGCGCGACCCGATCCCCGGCGCACAGCCGACTCACTCCGACAGGTCCAGCACCGGCACACCCGGAGGCACGAACCCGAACACCTGCCCGTAGAACGACAGCTCCGCCTCCAGCGCCGTCTTGATGTTCTCGGCCATCCGGAACCCGTGCTGCTCACCCTCGAACCGCAGGTACGCGTGCGGAATGCCCGACCCGGCCAGGTCCGCGGCGAACCGGTCGGCCTGCTCCGGCGGGCAGATCTCGTCCTCCAGGCCCTGCAACAGCAGCACCGGCCCCGACACCTGACGCGCCTTCGTCGACGGCGACCGGTCCCGGTAGCGGTCCGCGGCCTCCGGCAGCGTCCCGACCAGGCCCTCGACGTAGCGCGACTCGAAGTCGTGCGTCTCGCCGCCCTGCGACGTCCACCCCGCCAGGTCCAGGATCGGGAACGCGACCATGCCGCACCGGTAGACGTCCGTGGACGTCAGCGACGCCGCCGACGTCCAGCCGCCCGCCGAACCGCCCCGGATCCCCAGCCGCTTCGGGTCCGCCGTGCCCTCCGCGGCCAGCTGCTGGGCGACGAACGCGCAGTCCTGCACGTCCACCACACCCCACTGCTCGCGCAGCCGCTCGCGGAACGCCCGCCCGTAGCCGGTCGACCCGCCGTAGTTCACCGCCACCACACCGATGCCGCGGCTGGTCAGGTACGCGATGTCGATGTCGAGCTTGGGCAGCGCACGCCCCGTCGGCCCGCCGTGCACGTGCACCACGTACGGCGGCAACTCACCCTCGGGTCCCGCGAAGTCCGGGTTCGACGGGGCGTACACGTACGCCGGGATCTCACCGAACATCCGCTCGACCGGCACCGGCAGGTACGCGGCCTCAGGGGACTCCTGCCCGCCGGTGAGGTAGGTCAGCTCACCGTTGGACAGGTCCAGGCGCACCACGGCGAAGTCCGACGTCGGCCCCGCCGCCGCGCAGACCACCACACCGTCGCGCACCGACAGGTCCGGTACCCACGTCGGCAGGTCGGTCTGCACGTCGGTCACCGTCGCGGACCGCTCGTCGAGCACCGCCAGCTGCCCCGAGCGCACCACCAGGTACCGGCCCGGCGAGAGCGTCGCGAACCAGCGGTTGCCCAGCCGCCACATCGGCCCGCCCAGCTCCTCCTCGCACGGCGCCAGGTTCTTGCGCGTGCCGTCGGGGGAGACGCGGAACAGGTTCCACCAGCCGTCCGGGTCGGTCAGCGCCAGCAGGTCCTCGCCCTCCCACTCGAACTGGCACACCGCCTCCGTCGTCGACCCCGCGACCACCGCGTGGGTGGACGAACCGACCTCGGCCACGCACAGCTCGGTGCCGTCCCACGGCATCTGCGGGTGGTTCCAGCCGATCCACGCGAACCGCGTGCCGTCCGGGCTGATCTTCGGGCCGGTCATGAAGTGGTGCGACGCGCCCAGCACGCGGACCTCGCCCGCCGGGGTGATCGCCACCAGGTCGCGGCGCACGTCGGTGCGCGCGTCACCGGTGACGGTCTCCCGCACGCACCACACCTCGCCGTCCGGGCCCGCCGACAGGTCGGAGTAGCGCACCCCGTGGTGCCGCTGCGGCGCCTCGGTCAGCGGCTTGGGCTCGGGAGAGTCCGGGTCGAACACGTACACGCGCTGGTCGGCCCAATGCGTGAACGCCACCCTGTCCGGCGCCAGCACCACGAACGGCCGGCCGCCGTACTCGTGCACCCGGTTGCGGGCGTTCCACGGCGCGGGCAGCACCTCCACGCCGTCGCGCACCAACGCCACCCTGCCGCCCTCGGCAGGCCGGCTCTCCGCCCACCACACCTGCTCGCCGTGCAGGTCGGCCCACTGGAACCCACCGCCCGGTTTCGAGGTGTCGCCGGCGCTGATCGGCGAGGTCCAGGTCCCGTACGAAGCGATCTTCACCACAGCCCGACCCTATACGCGGAGTGTTTGGTGGGGGAGGACCTGCCGACGATCTCCGCGTGGCCTAGGGTCGTATCTGCCATGGCTCGCGTCATTCACGTATTCCGCGCACCCGACCGGTTCATCGCAGGAACCGTCGGGCAGCCCGGCGACCGCACCTTCTACCTGCAGGCCTCCGAGCAGAGCAGGTTGATCAGCGTCGCCCTGGAAAAGCAGCAGGTCCAGGTCCTCGCCGAGCGCATCGGCTCGTTGCTCGAGGAGGTGCATCGCCGCTTCGGCACCGACGTGCCCGACGACGCCCCGCCCGACGACCTCGACACCCAGCCCCTCGACGTGCCCGTCGAGGAGGAGTTCCGCGTCGGCACCATGGGGCTGGGCTGGGACGCCGAGTCCAAGGCGGTCGTCATCGAACTCCTCGCGGTCTCCGAGGAGGAGGTCGACGAGGCCGTCGTGCTCGACGACACCGAGGAAGGCCCCGACGCCGTGCGGGTCTTCCTGTCCCCGTCCGCCGCCCGCGCCTTCGCCGAACGCGCCGACCGCGTCGTCAACGCCGGCCGCAAGCCCTGCCCGCTGTGCAACGAACCGCTCGACGCGGACGGCCACATCTGCCCCCGGCAGAACGGCTACCGCCGCACCGAAGAAGACTGACGTGGACACCTCGGCGGCCCTGCGGTTGCTCGAACACGGCCGCATCGAGGTCGAAGGCCGCCTGGTCGACGCCTCCAACGCCACCTTGTTCTGCAAGATCTCGCTGGACGGCGTCGACGCCCAGTGCGTCTACAAACCCGTGCGAGGCGAACGGCCGCTGTGGGACTTCCCCGACGGCACGCTCGCCGGCCGCGAGGTGGCCACCTACCTGATCTCCGCCGCGTCCTTCGGCGTCGTGCCGCCCACCGTGCTGCGCCCCGGCCCGTTCGGCACCGGCATGGTCCAGCTGTGGATCGAGACCCGCGAAGAGGACGAACTCGTCGACATCATCGGCGTCGACGACGTCAAACCCGGCTGGATCCCCGTCTTCCACGCCCACGACCGCTTCGGCGACCCGGCCGTCCTCGTGCACGCCGACCACCCGCGCATCGCCGAGATGTCCGCCTTCGACGTCGTCGTCAACAACGCCGACCGCAAGGGCGGCCACGTCCTGCACGCCCTCGACGGCGCCGTGTACGGCGTCGACCACGGCATCTGCCTGCACACCGAACCCAAACTCCGCACCGTGCTGTGGGGCTGGGCCCGCGAACCCCTCCCCGAACACGTCGTCGAGTCGCTGCGCCGGCTGAGATCCGAGCTCGACGGAACCCTGGGGGAGTCGCTGCACGACCACCTCACCCGCGCCGAAGTCCGCGCCGTCGCCGAACGGGTCGACAAGCTGCTGGCCGCCGGTGTCTACCCCGAACCGTCCGGCGACTGGCCCGCCATCCCCTGGCCCGCGTTCTAGGCCGCCCGCCCGGCGACACCACCGTGATCCGTTCGCCCCGCGTCACTGCGCTCGGCGACCATGCAGTTGATCAACCCGCCCAAACCCCGCCCCGGCCGTGCTCGTCGGCCGCGCCAAGGCGTGGTCGTTCACCGACCAGGACACCGGCCGCGTCGCCTGCACCACCGCGCGGCGCGAAGCGGTCCTGCGGGCGTTCGCGCAGTACGTGCCCGCCACGATGATCGTCTTCGACGTCGACCTCGGTCACACCGACCCGCAGCTCGTCATCCCCGTCGGCGGCACCGTCGAGGTCGACGGCCCGGCGCGCACGATCACCGTCACCTACTGACGGTGGCGGTCATCGGTGAACTATTCCCTGCCCATTGACATCTTCCAATTGAGACAGCCCTGGGGTTTGACGGCGGATCATCGTGCCCCTATCTTCTGGGAGGCGTTCTGACCTGCATAAACATCAAATCATGAATGCGGGACACGGGTGACATGACCTATTTCGAACGAATCGTCGTGGTGGGTGCCGCCGATCTGGGCGCCTGGGCGGCCACATGCCTCGCACGCCGGTTCGGACCCGTTCACCTGATCGGACCCGGTCCCGAGACGCTGGCCGACATCGGCGTCCGGCGCTACCCGCACGCGGTCGTGCGCGACCTCGACCTCGACACCCCCGCCGTCATCGTCGACAACGACGGCGGACGGCTGCAGCGCCTGGTGTGCGACCGGCTGCTCATCGCCGGGTGGCCCGTGCCGTTGCTGCCGGTCAACCGGTGGGTCCTCGGCGGCAAGGTCGTCGTCGCCGGCGACGGGGCGGACCTGCGGCTGCTCTCGACGTGCTTCGACGCCAACGGACTGTGGCGACCGGCGCTGGCCGCCTACCAGGCCCGCCGCGAAACGGGAGCGAACTCGCTAATCTGAGCGGAGTGATCGACGACGAGGACAGAACCCGGCTGATCCGACGTTTCGGCGCCGATGTGACGGGGTGGATCGACGCGCTGCCCGACCTGGTCGCCACGCTCACCGCCCGCTGGGGCCTCACGCTCTTGCGGCACATGCCCGGCGGCACCGGCACCACGTTCCTGTGCACCAACGCCGTCCTCAAACTCACCCCGGACCACGACATCGCCGTGCACGAGGCACGGGCGCTGACCGCCTGGGCCCACACGCCCGCCATGGTCGACCTCCTCGACGCCGACCTCACCCGTGGCGCGCTGCTGCTGCAGCCGATCCGGCCCGGCACCCCCGCCACCGACCCGGCGAAGGTCGTCCCGCACCTGCACGAGGCGAAGCCCGCGGGGTTCCCGCCGCTCACAGCCCGCGTCGACTTCCTGTTCGAGACCGTGCTCACCCGCCGCACCGGCACCTACTACGCCACCGAACACCACCGCGCCCGCAAACTCGCCGGCGACAACGTCAAACCCGTGCTGCTGCACGGCGACATGCACCCCGGCAACGTCCTGCAAGGCCCGGACGGACCGGTCGCGATCGACCCGCGCGCCTGCATCGGCGACCCGGCGATCGACTGGCTCGACTTCGTGCACGGCGGACACGACCTGCACGGCGCCGACGTGGATCTCGACCGCGTCCACGAGTGGCTCACCGCCTTCAAACCGTTCTACGGCTAACCTTGCGAGCCGTGCGTTCCCACGACTACGGCCGCGACATCCTCTCGACCCCCAAGCGCAAGAAGGTCCCCGAGATCGCCGCCGAACCCGGCCTCGTCGTCGAGGACCCCGCCAGCGGCTTCTGCGGGGCCGTCGTGAAGTTCGAGTACGGCCAGGTCGTCCTGGAGGACCGCCACGGCCGCCACCGGCTGTTCCCGCTGCGCCCCGCAGGGTTCCTCGTCGACGGACACCCCGTCACCCTGGTCAAGCCCGCACCGCAGCCGGCCAAGCCCAAGATCACCGCGTCCGGCTCGGTCAAGGTCGAGGGTCTGCGCGCGCAGACCGCCAAGGCCAGCCGCATCTGGGTCGAGGGCAAGCACGACGCCGAGCTCGTCGAACGCGTCTGGGGTCACGACCTGCGCGTCGAAGGCATCGTCGTGGAACCCCTGCACGGCGTCGACGAACTCCCGCAGCGCATCGCCGAGTTCGGCACCGCGCCCCACCGCCGCCTCGGCGTCCTGGTCGACCACCTCGTCGCCGACTCCAAGGAACAGCGCGTCGTCGATCAGATCCGCGACGACAACGTGCTGGTCACCGGTCACCCCTACGTCGACATCTGGCAGGCCGTGAAGCCCCAGGCCGTCAAGATCAAGGCTTGGCCGGTCGTGCCGCGCGGCGTCGACTGGAAGACCGGCGTGTGCGCGCAACTGGGGTGGGGCGAGACGTGGGAGGGCTGGCAGCGCGTCCTCGGCGCGGTCTCCAGCTACCGCGACATCGAGTCCGACCTGCTCGGCGCCGTCGAACGGCTCATCGACTTCGTCACCGTCCCCCAGAACTGACCATCCCCCAGGACTGAACACGTCTCAGTCGGAGCGGCGCTGCGGAGTCCACGCGATCACGCTCGTGCCGAGCGCGCCGACCGCCAGGACGCCCAGCATCACGCCCAGCACCCAGAACACCTGGTCGTTGTCGGCCAGCGCGGAGTCCACGACCCGGCCGTCACGCAGGTCGTAGCGCACGGTCACGCGTGTTCCGGGCTGGTGCGCGGACCCGTTCTCCGACAGCGTCTCGACCTGCTTCGAGCCGTCGGGCAGCGCGTACTCGACCTTCACCGAGACGCTCTTGCCGGACTTCAGCCGCTCCAGCACCGTCGCCTCGGAACTGGCCCAGGACCGCTGCTCAGCCGAGGACTGCAGCACGATCACCAGCCCCACGACCGCGCCCGCGAGCACGAGCCCGGACACGAACCGGCCCCTGCGGGACTTCACCGACTTCGCCATCACGCCTCCTTCGCCCAGATCATCTGCCGTTGATCGATTTCGTTACGGTCCGGGGCCCAGCACGGTGAATCTCGGACCCCGGTGCTCCCCGTTGGTGTATGCATGGGCCATGGCCGCCCTGATCTGGCTGATCGTCGGGATACTGCTCGTCGTCGCCGAGGTTCTCTCCGGTGACTTCGTGCTGGTCATGCTCGGCACCGCCGCGCTGGCCGCGGCAGGGGCGTCGGCACTGGGTGCCGCCGACCTGGTGAGCGTGCTCGTCTTCGCGGCGTCGTCGGTGGGCCTGATCGTCGCGGCCCGGCCGCTGCTCAAGAAGCGGCTGCAGCTCGGCTCCGGCATCCGGATGCACCACGAGGCACTGCTGGGCGCCAGGGCCGTCGCGGTGACGAAGGTCGACGAGCACGGCGGGCAGGTCAAGATCGGCGGCGACACCTGGAGCGCGCGCACCCTCGACGGGTCCGTGGTCGAAGAAGGCGAAGCCGTCACCGTTGTCGAGATCTCGGGCGCCGTCGCCGTGGTGATAGCCGCGGTGTGAGCGCCCGCAGGAGGGTGTGAACCGAGTTGGACCCGATCACCGCTGTGATCGCCGCCGTCATCGCGATCTTCGTGCTGACCATCGCCGTCAAATCCGTGCTGGTCATCCCGCAAGCGCAGGCCGCCGTCATCGAACGTCTCGGCCGCTACCGCAACACCGCGGCACCCGGCCTGAACATCATGGTCCCGTTCATCGACAAGGTGCGGGCCCGCATCGACCTGCGCGAGCAGGTCGTGTCGTTCCCGCCCCAGCCGGTGATCACCCAGGACAACCTGACCGTGTCCATCGACACCGTCGTGTACTTCCAGGTCACCGAACCGCGCTCCGCGGTGTACGAGATCTCCAACTACATCGTCGGTGTCGAGCAGCTCACCATCACGACGCTGCGCAACCTCGTCGGTGGCATGAGCCTCGAAGAGACGCTGACCTCGCGTGACCACATCAACGGTCAGCTGCGCGGGGTGCTCGACGAGGCCACCGGACGCTGGGGCCTGCGCGTCGCCCGCGTCGAGCTCAAGTCCATCGACCCGCCGCCCTCCATCCAGGACTCGATGGAGAAGCAGATGCGCGCCGACCGCGAGAAGCGCGCCATGATCCTCACCGCCGAGGGCCAGCGCGAGTCGTCGATCAAGACAGCGGAAGGCCAGAAGCAGTCGCAGATCCTCGCCGCCGAAGGTGGCAAGCAGGCCGCGATCCTGTCCGCGGAGGGTGAGCGGCAGTCGCAGATCCTGCGGGCGCAGGGTGAACGTGCCGCCCGCTACCTGCAGGCGCAGGGTCAGGCCAAGGCCATCGAGAAGGTGTTCGCCGCGATCAAGGCGGGCAAGCCCACGCCGGAGGTGCTGGCCTACCAGTACCTGCAGACGCTGCCGCAGATGGCGCAGGGCGACGCGAACAAGGTCTGGATGATCCCGTCCGACTACGGCAAGGCCCTCGAGGGGTTCGCCCGCATGCTGGGCGCGCCCGGTGACGACGGCGTGTTCCGCTACGAGCCCCCGGCCACCGAGGAGGGTGAGACCTCACGCCCGGAGGACGAGGACGAGTCGGTCGCCGCCTGGTTCGACCTCAAGTCCGACCCGAAGGTCGCCGAGGCCGTCGCCGCCGCGGAGGCGGTGGCCCGTCAGGAGGTGCCCGGTCCGCTCAGCGGCATGCCGCGCCCGGTCGCCGGCACCTCGCCGCTGCCCGAACTGGCCGGGTCCGACTTCGAGACCGAGCAGCCCCGGTCGCTGCACCAGCCGGGCGACCAGGTCTGACCGCACGGCACCGAGCGGCCCATCCCGATCACCGGGGTGGGCCGCTCAGTCGTCTCACCAGCACGAACAGAAACTTCTGAAAAATTCCGGGTCGTGTGTCGATCGAACACCCCGCCCGTTCGACCTGGGCGTGAAAGGGTCCACAACGGACCCGCACGAACCCACTGGGAGACACCGAAATGAAGTTCATGCTGATCTGGCGCGTGACCTCCGACGAGGCCTGGGGCAACCTCGGTGAGATCGACTTCGACCAGATGCTCGAGACCGTCGGCAAGTTCAACGAGGAGCTGATCGAGGCCGGGGTCCTGATCGCCGCCGAGGGTCTCGCCCCCGCCGAGGAGGGCGTCGTCGTCGACTTCTCCTCCGAGCCGCCCGTGGTCACCGACGGCCCGTACGGGGAGACCAAGGAGCTGTTCAACGGCTTCTACCTGATCAACGTCCCCACCATCCAGGACGCCATTGAGTGGGCCAAGCGCACGCCGATGACCGCGGCCGGGTTCAAGACCGAGATCCGCCGCGTGCCCACGATCGACGAGTTCCCGCAGGACAACGAGTGGATCAAGAAGGAACGGGCCTGGCGCGAGTCCACCGGCCAGCTCTGATCTATTTTGGGCAGCATGAGCGACCCCACGGGACGCAAGGCCGTAGCGGCGGTGTGGCGCATCGACTCCGCGAGGATCATCGGTGCGCTCACCCGCTACACCGGCGACTTCGCGCTGGCCGAGGACCTGGCGCAGGAGGCACTGGCCGAGGCGCTGGTGACCTGGCCGCGCGAGGGCGTGCCGAACAACCCGGCGGGCTGGCTGCTCACCGTGGGCCGGCGGCGGGCGATCGACGCGTTCCGCCGCCGCAGCGCCCGTGACGAGAAGTACGCCGCGATGGCGCACCACCTGCCCGAGGGTGGCGCGCTGACCGGCGCCGATCCCGGCCCCGCGCCCGACGACGTGCTGTGGGACCCGGACCAGATCGACGACGACACCCTCGCGCTGATGTTCACCTCATGTCACCCGGTGCTGTCCCGCGAGGCCGGGGTGGCGCTGACGTTGCGGGTGATCGGCGGTCTGACCAGCGACGAGATCGCCCGTGCGTTTCTGGTGCCCACGGCGACCGTGCAGGCCCGCATCACCCGCGCGAAGAAGACCCTCGGCGCGGCCGGTGTGCCGTTCGAGGTGCCGCCGGTGGCGCAGCGGCCCGCGCGCCTGGCGCAGGTCCTCAGCGTCGTGTACCTGATCTTCACCGAGGGCTCGTCGGCGAGTTCGGGTGACGAGGTCATCCGCTTCGACCTGGCCGGGGAGGCGCAGCGGCTCGCCCGGATCCTGTCGCGGCTGATGCCGGAGGAACCCGAGGTCCACAGCCTGCTCGCCCTGCTCGAGCTCACCGCCGCCCGCTTCCCCGCGCGCCGCGGCCCCGACGGGGAGACCGTGCTGCTGGAGGACCAGGACCGGCGCCGCTGGGACCGTTCCGCCATCGCCCGCGGCCGCGCCGCGCTCGCGAAGGCCGCCGACGCCGGTCGCGGGTACGGCTACTACGGGCTGCAGGCCGCGATCGCCGAGTGCCACGCGCTGGCGTCGTCGGTCGAGGACACGAACTGGGGCCGCATCGTCGCCCTCTACGACGGCCTGGGCCGCCTCGCCCCGTCGCCGGTCGTGGACCTCAACCGGGCCGTCGCCGTCTCCATGGCCCAGGGGCCCGCCGCCGCCCTGCCGATCGTCGACGCGCTGGCGTCGGCCGACGCGTTCAAGGACTCCCACCAGCTCCCGGGCGTGCGCGGAGAGTTGCTGCGCCGCCTCGGCCGTCTCGACGAGGCCCGCACCGAGCTTGAGCAGGCGATTCGATTGTGCGGCAATGAACGCGAACGGGCCGTGCTGACGCGGAAGCTGGCGGAACTGCAGTCCATCTGACCACCGAGGGTGAACCTTAAATCGTTAGGGCGACATCGGTAGCACTCGACCGGGTGACGCGGGAATGATGTTGCGATGGACTCGCTGCCCGACACCGTGGCCTCGGCGCTCGTCGAGGCCGACAGTGAGACCACCGACTGGCCGGCCCGCTGGCAGGCGCTGACCGCCGTGTCGGTCGAGCTGCAGTCGCTGCTCGTCACCGATCCCGGCCCCCGGCTGGTCGCGTTGATCGAGGAGATCGTCACCCAGCTCGCCGACGGCGTCGCGACCAGCAGGCGTCATCGCGTCGAACTCGCTGAGCTGGCCCACCGCGTCCTGACCATCCACGCCCGCGCGTGCGACCAGACCGGCGCCGACCCGGTGCGCCTGGCCGACTGGCTGCTCGACCTGCAGCTGCAGCACCCCGACGCGCCCGACGTCAGCCTCGCCGCCTACGCCGGCGCCCTGGACGACGAGGGTCTGGCCCGCTACCGGGAGCGGGCGGTGGCGTTGTTCGCACCGCTGCCGGTGATCGGGTTCGGCGAGACCGGCCGCTACGACCGCGCCCGCTGGGCGTTGCTGCGCGTCATGGAGGAGCTCGCCGAGTACACCGAGGACGTCGACCTGCAGCTGCTCGTGCTGTCCAAGGACCTCTCCTCGGGCTGGCACTACCTGCAGGTCGCGACCGTGCTGCGCGACAACGGCCGTTCGGACGAGGCACTGGAGTGGGTGGAACGCGGGTTGCGCGCGGTGGGCGGGCGCGGCGCGTCGTTGCGGCTGATCGACCTCGCGGTGGAGGAACACCTGCGCCGGGGCGCACCGCAACGCGCGCTGGAGGTCTGCAGGGAGGCGTTCTTCGCCCGGCCCAACCTCGACGTGTACCTCAAGATCCGGGCGCTGGTCGTGCACACCGACGAGTTGCCGCCGTTGCGCGCGGAACTGGTGCAGCACCTCGTGCAGGACGGCAGCCGCCTGGCCGTGGAGGTGTACCGGCGCATCGTGGAGGTCGAGCTCGCCCGGCGCGGGATCGAGGAGCACGACCTGGTCATGGACCTGCTGGAACAACTACGCGGCCTGCAGCCCGACGCGTTCGCCGACTACCTGGACCACATCAGGTCGCGGCACGTGGCGGACCGGGAACTGCTCGACGAGTTGTCCAAGCGCGGATTCTGACCGTTCCCGATTCGGATAGTCCGTTCTCGTAATATCCTAGTTCGCATGATCGAGGCCGGAGGGGATCCGGTCCGCCCACGGCCGGGCGCGCTCCAGCTGGGCGGACACCGACAGCAGCGTGCACTCGTCGTGCTGGCGGCCCACGAGCTGCACCGCCAGCGGCAGGCCCGCCGACGTGCGGCCGGCCGGAACCGAGGCGGCGGGGTTGCCGACGATGTTCCACAGCGGCAGGAACGTCGTGTAGTGCGAGGCCGCGAGCAGCGCCGTGACGACGTTGCGGCCGTCCCACTCGCCCACGCGGATCGGCGGGCGGGTCAGCACCGGGGTGAGCAGCACGTCGATCGAGGCGAACACCCGGTTCGCGTACGCGGTGAGCGCCGCGTCGTCCTTGGCCGCCCACCGCACGACACCGCGCGGCAGGCGCCGCCCCAGCTCGCCGACCGCGCGGGTGCGGGGCTCGAGCAGGTCCGGCAACTCCATGTCCGCGCGCGCCAGGTAGGCGTTGTGCACGTAGCGGGCGGCGAACTGCGTGGAGGCGGTGACGTCGCGCATCGGCGGATCGAGCCGCACGACGTCGTGACCGAGGTCGGTGAGCAGCGCGGCGGTGTCCTGCACGGCGTCGCGGACCTCGTCGGCGATCGGGATGCCCGGACCCCACGGCCGCAGCGACACCCCGATCCGCAGCCGGCCCGGATCCGTGCGCGCCGCCTGCGTGAAGCTCATGCGCGGCGGATGCGCCACGTGCGCGTCACCGGGGGCGGCGCCGTGGATCTGGTCGGCGACCAGCGCCCAGTCCAGCACCGTGCGGGTGATCGGCCCCGCCACCACCAGACCACCCCACACCTGCGGCTCCGGCGCCAGCGAGATCCGGCCGCGCTGGGGCTTGAGCCCGAACAGGCCCGTCACGGCCGACGGGATGCGGATCGACCCGGCGCCGTCCGTGCCGATCGCGGCCGCGGCCAGTCCCGCCGCCACCGCCGCGGCCGAACCGCCGCTGGACCCGCCGGGGGAGTGCGCGAGCGACCACGGGTTGCGCGTCGGCCCAGCCCACGAACTCTCGGTGAAGGGCCACAGGCCCAGCTCCGGCATGCGGGTGCGGCCGATGATCACCGCACCGGCCGCGCGCAGCCGCGTGACGATCGCGGAGTCCGCCGGCTGCGGGGTGCGCGCGGCGTTCGTGCCCTTGGTGGTGGGCAGGCCCGCCAGCGCGATGTCCTCCTTGACCGCGATCGGCACCCCCAGCAGCGGCAGGTCCTCGCCCGCGGACCGGCGCGCGTCGGCCTGCTCGGCCTCCGCGAGGGCCCGTTCGGCGAAGACCAGCCGGAACGCGTTGAGCCGCGGATCGATCCGCTCGATGCGGCGCAGGTGCTCGGCGAGCAGGTCGCGGGCGGTCACCTCACCGGACCGCACGGCGTGCGCCTGCCTGGCCACCCCGGCGGAACACAGCTCCGTCAGCTCCATGAACCGACCCTAAGCGCCCACAGCTGATCTACGGAATGGGAGTAGCGCACATGAGAGTCCTCGCGATCGCGGTCGCCGCACTCGTCGCCCTGAGCACCCTGGTGGCCCCGGCCCACGCCGCCGGAGCGCCGATCTACCGCTACGAGATCATCAACCGCGCCAACAGCTGGCTGACGGCGAACAACGGCACCCGCGTGCCCTACGACCAGAACCGCAAGTGGACCGACGGCTACCGCATGGACTGCTCCGGCTACGCCTCGATGGCCGCGCGCCTGGACAAGGTCCCGGACGCGCCCAACACCCAGGCGCTCATCACCACCACCTGGACGTCCCCCATCGCGATGAGCGAGCTCAAGCGCGGCGACCTGGTCATCGACGCCATCGGTGACGGCGACAACCGCCACGTCGTGATCTTCGACCGGTGGACCGACTCGACCAGGACCCGCTACTTCGCCTACGAGCAGCGCGGTGGCTGGGGCACCGACTGGCGCAGCCACACCTACGGGCTGGAGGCGAACTCCGAGTACAAGGCCCGCCGCCTGCTCAACGTCATCGACAAGTGAGCCGCGGCTGGTCCCGCACGGCGAACGCGGAAGGCGGTTGCGGCTCGTCGTGCCAGGTGACGATCTACGTGCAGCGCTTCGGTGACACCGACGAGGGAACCGGCACGGCGCGGGCGAGCCGCTAACCCACCCGGCTGCGGTGGTTCGCGACGGCGACGCGGTTGGCGCACTTGGTCGAGCAGAACCGCCGCCTGCCGTTGCGGCTGGTGTCCACGAACACCGTGTCGCAGCCGTCGCGGCCGCACGAGCCGATGCGCCCCGCGTCCTCGCAGAACAACGCCGCCATGCCCGCCGCCGTGTACGCCTTGAGCCGCACGTCGGTCGGCGCGTCCTCGCGGGCGTAGTGCAGGTGCGGGGCGCGTCCGTCGTGCGTGGAGATGTAGTGCGTGGTCGAGGACTGGGCCAGCAGGTCGTTGAGCAGCTCGACGGTGGGCGCGCGGAACACCTGGCGCAGCCGTTCGATCCAGTCTCGTACGTCACGTTCCTGCCGCGCGTCGAGCGAGCCCAGGGGCTTGTAGTCCGACGCTTTCAGCACGTCCAGCAGGTGCGTGGCCGGGTCGGCGTTGACCAGGGTCGCGGCGAGTTCGGCAGCCGTCCCGCCGTAAGGGTTGAAATGCACTAGACCATGACATCAGGCTTGGCTCATGATCGCCACCTGCCCCGCCTGCCGCTGGTCGTCCGACTCCGCCGTCTCCTCGCACGGCGCCGTCGCCTACGTGCGCTGCGTCTGCGGCCTGTTCCTCGTGCTCGAACGTGACGTCGTCATCGCTACCGCCGGGACCAGCACGTTCGCCCCGATTCACCACACCCGTGGTGATCTTGCTAGTGTCCCGGGCCGTGAGCCGTCGTGATCTGCTGTGCGACACCGCGATCCAGATTCTCGCGGTGGAAGGCGGCCGCGGCCTGACCCACCGCGCGATCGACCGCGAGGCCGGCGTGCCCATCGGCACCACCAAGAACTACTTCCCGACCCGCGAGGCCGTCCTCACCGCCTGCGCCGCCCGCATGACCTCGCTGCACCGCGCCGCCGTGCAACGCCTGCGCGAGACGACCCCGGCCGGCATCAGCGCCGGCGACGTCGCCGAGCTCTACCCGGCCCTGCTGCGCCGCGCGGTCGCCGACGACCCGACGCAGATGCTCGCGATGGTCGAGCTGTACCTGGAGGCGGTCCGCCGCCCCGGTGTGCGCGAGGCGCTGTCGGGCATGGTCCTCTCGAACGCCGAAGCCGCCGCCGCGCTGCAGCAGGCGGCCGGTCTGCCCTCGACGGTGCGCGACACGGGCCTGCTCGACGCCTACTTCCTCGGTGTGGCGATCTCGCTGCTCGCGCTGCCGGCGGAGACGCTGCAGACCGTCGGCCTGGACGACCCGTACGCGCTGGGCATCGGCGTGTTCTCCGCGACCGCGCCCAGCGCCGGACCGTCACCAGAACGGCGATCAGCAGGGTCGAGCTGATCGCCGCCGGCGTCGCGAGCGCCACCGCGGGCTGGGCCAGATCGAGGGGATGACCGCTTCTGTGCGCGACGATCGCCCAGATCACGACACCGCCCAGCACGGCCGCCCCGCGCCTCTTGTGTTCCTGCGCACCGGCTCCCGCCGGGCGTCCAGGCAGCGAGTGGTCAGCGCCGCGACGATGGCAGGACCGCGGTACCCCGGCGAAGATCAGCCCGCGCTAGGCGCCTGCGAGGTCGATCACGAACGACAGGGCCAGCATCGTGGCGCTCAACCTGGTTGGTGCGCCAGCGCCGCCCTGAGCGCGGCGTAGGTCTGTTCGACGTCACCGCCGGCCTCGATCACGGTGACGTGAGGAGTCAGGTAGGCGGTGATGCGGTCGTGGCCCTGCCGGATCACGTCCGCACCGCCGAGCGCTTCGACGACGTGGTCGATGTGGTGTTCCCGCCGCCGGTACCGGTCGATCGCCGTCTCGGGTGGGGCGAGCAGCACGAACTCGAGGTAGTCCGCGCCCGCGGATGCCGCCGCGGCGGCGAACTTGTCGCGTTCGCCGTGGCGCATGATCAGCTGCGGCATCACGACGTCGTGCCCTGAGGCCAGGTGGGTGGCCGCCATGGCCAGGGCGAGCGGGCGGACCAGGCCGACCGCGCCGTAGAAGTCCTCGCGCCAGCCCCCGACGAGCCGGACGATCTCGTCGGCGTCGAGGTCGAGCGTTCCGGGGTGGTCGGCGGCGTAGCGGGCGGCGATCGTGGACTTGCCGACGCCGGTGGGACCGTTGAGGTGGATCAGCCGGGGCACCGGGCCGAGGTTAGCGGGAGACCTTCGCCAGCTCGTCGATCGCGGTCGCCACCAGCGCGATCGCGATGTCCGGCGACTTGCCGCAGCTCGCGGGCCGCGGCGGCACAGGCTGCTCGGTCAGCGACACCCGCCACTCCCGCCCGTCGGCGTGCCGCACGGTCGCGGAGTCCGGGGTCTCGGCCACGACGGTGAGCACGTCGCGGGGTTCGCTGATCTTCTCGCGCACGGCGACCTCGGCGACCTGGCCTCGCGGGGTGAAGCAGGAGCGGCCCCGGCAGCGGTCGGCGACGATGCCCTCCGTGACGACGCGCTGGGCCAACTGGTGGTCGAGTCGTCCGTACAGGTGACCGGTGGGCAGCAGCACGCCGGTGGGCGCGAAGCGGTGGCCGCCGGTGTGGGTGCACTCCCACAGGTTCAGCGCGGTGGCGATCGGGCGGCCGTACAGCGCGCAGCACACGTCGCGTTTGCTGTTGGTGCAGACCAGCAGCAACGGGTCGCGGACCGGGGTGCCGAACGCGGTGGAGCGGCCCGCGCCCAGTGCCTCGAAGTCGAGCTCGAGGGCTTCCTCCGGCACGGCCAGGTCGGCCTGTTCCAGCCAGGAGGCGCCGGGTTTCGCCGAGGCCAGGTACAGCCGGCGGGTCGCGGGGACGTGGTCGTCGGCGTGCCTGCCGGGGCGGCGGATCAGCAGGATGCGCACACCCGTGCCGGCGGCGCGGCGTTGCAGTTCGGCGCCCAGTTCGGGGTCGAGGTGGCTCTCGGTCAGGGCGTCGCGCCCCCACGGGCCCGGCTGTTCCAGGCACAACCACGCCGTCGCGGTCGCGGCCGTGCCGGCCAGCGGTTCGCCCGCGAAGCCGGAGAGTGTCGAGCACCTCATCTGCACACTCTATACGGCCGATCGGGTGATGACTAAGGCGACCCTTAGTTGATCTGTGGGCTCGAGCATCGGTGGTTGACCTCCCAGGCGCGGGGCTAGGTTCTCGTCCATGAACGTCGCGGTGTGGATCGTGTCGGGTGTGCTGGCTGCCCTGTACCTGATGGCGGGCTTCACCAAGCTGGTCAAGACCAAACAGGACCTGCTGGCCGAACCGAGGATGTCCTGGGCGGAAGATTTCACGTCCGGGCAGGTCAAGGGCATCGGCGCGGTCGAAGTCGCCGGTGCGCTCGGGCTGGTGCTGCCGTGGCTGACCGGCGTCGCGCCGATCCTCACCCCGATCGCGGCGCTGGGCCTGGCACTGGTGCAGGTGGGTGCCGCGATCACACACATCCGGCGCGGTGAGAGCGCCACGGTGCCGATCAACCTCGTGCTGTGCGCGCTGGCCGTGTTCGTGGCGGTCGTGCGCTTCGGCCAGCTCTGATCGATCAGCTCTCGAGCCGCCGCACCCGTTCGCGCATCGACGCCTCGAGCTTCGCGCGGTAGCCGAGGAACAGCTTGTTCGCCAGGTACGGCGCCCAGTTGCCCTGCCTGGCGATGTTGTAGACGCGGTGGCGCAGGAGCGCGCCCTCGGGGTGCGGGTGCAACGTGTCCTCGCCGCGGTACCACCAGTCGCCCCAGTAGGCGATCACGCCCTGCTCACGGTCCACCAACCGGTGCGGCCCGGACTCTCCGGCGTCGGCGAACATCCGCGCGCGCACGTCCTGCAACGGCGCGTGCACCACGCCGGTCACTTCGAACAGCAGCCTCATCGGTGTCTGTCCTCCCAGTCGTCGTAGCCACCGACAGTGCCCTCGCGGGTGGCGGTGGCGAACCAGGACAGCCAGGCGCGTTCGGCGCGCAACACGGCCATCCGGTAGTCGAGTTCGATCCACGCGAGCTGCGGCAGTCCCATGCCGGCGAGCTTCTCCAGCAGCACCGCCAGCGCGGTGAGCTGCTCACCGACGGCGGCTTCGCGTTGCCGCACGAGCCGCAGCGCGTCGGCCGGGGGCAGCAGGCCGACCAGGGAGATCCCGGCCTCGAAGCGCGGGTACTCCCTGGCGGGCACGGCGATCAGTTCGCGCAGCCAGTCGTGCAGCTCCGCCGTGCCCGCGCCGGTGACGGCGTAGACGGTGCGTTCGGGGCGGTTGCCGGCCTTCTGCACGGCGGAGGCGGTGATCAGCTCGTGTTTGCGCAGTGACTCCACCACCGTGTACAGCGAGCCGTAGTTGAGCTTGATGACCTCCTCCTGGTGGCGTTCCCGCATGGTCTGCGCCATCTCGTAGGGGTGCATGGGCCGCTCCGACAACAGGGCCAGCACCGCGAGGGCCAGGGGGTTCGTGCGCTTGAACGTCATATCCGCTCCCGTATATCCGGTGCCGAGTATAGGCTGGGCGGCATGACTACGGTGATCACCGGGGGAAGCCGGGGTATCGGTGCCGCGACCGCGCGCAGGCTCGTGCGCGACGGGCATCGGGTCGTGATCAGCTACCGCCAGGCCGAGGACGAGGCACGTGCGCTGGAAGCCGAGCTCGGCGTGCTCGCTGTCCGGGCCGACACGGCGGACGAGGCCGATGTGGCGCGCCTGTTCGACGTGGCCGGCGACGACATCACCGGCGTGGTGAGCAACGCCGGCATCACCTCCCCGTCCGGGCCGCTCGCGGAGCTGCGCACCGAGGACCTGCGCCGCGTGGTGGACGTCAACCTCGTCGGCGCGATCTTCGTGGCCCGCGAGGCGGCCCGGCGGATGAGCCGCGGTTCGATCGTGAACGTCTCCTCGGGGGCGGCGACGCTGGGCAGTCCGGGGGAGTACGTGCACTACGCCGCCACCAAGGCCGCCGTGGACGCGCTGACGATCGGCCTGGCCAAGGAGCTCGCGCCGCGCGGGATCCGGGTCAACTGCGTGCAGCCCGGCACGATCCGCACCGACATCCACCACCTGTCCGGCGACCCCGGCCGCCCCGACCGCGTCGCCGCCCGGATCCCGCTGGGCAGGCCCGGTGAGGTCGACGAGATCGCGAACGCCATCGCGTGGCTGCTGTCGGACGAGGCCTCGTACACGACGGGCGCGATCCTGCGGGTGGCCGGCGGCATGTGAACCTGCGGCCTTTCGGCTCTGCGGGCGGTGTGCGCGCTGCCCCTAAGCTTCTCCGTCATGTCCGCGCCCACGCTCACCGACTTCGTGCTCGCCAACACGACGCTGGCCCCCGTGCCGCTGGTGCCCGAGGTGCTGCTGCACAGCGCGGCCGAGGCGATGGGCCTGTGGGAGCTGACCCGTCACGACCAGCCGCCGTTCTGGGCGTTCCCGTGGGCGGGCGGCCAGGCCTTGGCGCGGCACCTGCTCGACAACCCCGGGCTGGTGCGGGACAGGAAGGTGTTCGACCTCGCGTCGGGTTCCGGGCTGGTCGCGATCGCCGCGGCACTGGCCGGGGCGGACGTGGTGACCGCCAACGACATCGACCCGCTGGCGCTCGCCGCGGTGCAGCTCAACGCCGCCGCCAACGGCGTCACGGTGAGCGCGCTGGACGGTGACCAGCTCGACAGCGACGCGCACGGCGCCGACGTCGTGCTCGCCGGGGACGTGTTCTACGACGCGGAGATCACCGCGCTGGTGCTGCCGTTCCTGAGCAGGGCCGCGGCACGGGGCGCGGTGGTGCTGCTCGGGGACCCGGACCGCGCACACCTGCCGCGTGACCGGTTCACCGCGTGCGCCCGCTACGAGGTGCCGGTGCCGCTGACGCTGGAGAGCACCGAGACCCGCTCCGCCACGGTCTGGCGGGCCTAGCTCTTGACCCGCGGAACGGCGCCTAGTTGGTGACCAGGCAGAACGGGTGCCCGGCGGGGTCGGAGTAGACCCGGAACCCGACGTGCTTCGACGAGCCCTCGAGCAGCGTCGCCCCCAGGGCCAGCACGAGCGGCTCGGCGACGTCGAGATCGGTGACCATGACGTCGAGGTGGATCTGCTGGGGGTGTTCCTGGCCGGGCCAGCGCGGCGGTGAGTAGTCCTCGACGCGCTGGAACGACAGGCGCCGCCCGTTGGCCGTGACGAGCGTGGACCAGTCGCCGTCGGAGTCGGTGATCTCACCGCCGACGACCTGCCGGTAGAACTCGGCGAGCGCGCCGGGGTCCGGGCAGTCGACCACCACGTCGTAGAACTCTCCGATCACCACACCGCGAATCTAGCCCAGCCGCTCCACCACGAACGCCGTGAGGAACCCGGCGGTGGTGCACAGCCCGGTGTAGAGGCGGGCCCGCTCGTAGGCCTCGGGGATCATGGTGTCCGCGATCATGGCCAGGATCGCCCCTGCCGCGACCGCGGTGATCACGGCGATGAGCTGCGGTGGCGCGCCGTCGAGCAGCAGGTTCCCCAGGGCCGCGGACAGCCCGCTCGCCACGGCGATCGCACCCCACACCCCGAACACGTAACCGGGCCCGCGGCCGGCCTGCTTCATACCGGCGACGCTGGAGAGCCCTTCCGGGACGTTCGAGATGACCACCGCCGCCAGCATCGCCACCCCGACGCCGCCGCCGCTGAGCAGCGACACACCGAGCACGACCGACTCGGGCACGCCGTCGAGCAGCGCTCCCACGGCGATCGCGGTGCCGCTGCCGGCCTGGTCGGCCTCGGTGGGCTGGTTGCTGCTGCGCTTGCGGTGCCGTGCCCCGCGGCGCGCGAGCACCAGGTTCGCCAGCACGTACCCGACCGCGCCACCGAGGAACCCGGCGGAGGTGGCGAGCAGACCACCGGTCTTCTCCGCCTCGTCCATCAGCTCGAACGCCGCCGCCGCGGTCAGCACCCCGGCACCGAACGCCATCACCACGGCCACGACGTCGCGGGGCACGCGCAGGAACCAGGCGACGAGCGCGCCCGCCACGAGCGCGCCGCCACCGGCCAGTCCCCAGATCCCCGCCTCGATCCACTGCGGCATGACTACATCTTGGCGAAGAACACCTTCAGATCGCCCGCCAGCAGCTCCGGCGAGTCGTGCCCGGAGTAGTGCCCGCCGGTCTCGAACTCCGACCAGTGCACGAGGTTGCGGTGGTCGCGTTCGGCGAAGCGGCGGATGGTCTGGAAGTCGTCGGGGAAGATCGCGACACCCATCGGCACCGTCGTCGGCTCCGCCGGCTGCTCCTCGCGGTGCGCGTCCTCGAAGTACAGCCGCGCGCTGGACCCCGCGGTGCCGGTGAACCAGTAGATCGCCACGTTCGCGAGCAGGAAGTCCTTCGTCACGGCCGGCTCGCCCATCAGCTGCATCGTCCAGGCGAGCTGGCCGACGGGGGAGTCCGCGAGCGCGAACGCCACGTTCTGCGGCCGCGACTGCTGCAGCTTCGCGTAACCGGACATGGTCTCCCAGAAGTTCTGCAGCACCCCCAGACGCCGGAAGTCGTCCTCGGTCAGGCCCTCCATCTCGGCCGGGTCACCCGAGGGGAACGAGAAGATCTGCGTGACGTGCACACCCGCGACGTGCTCCGGGTCGGCCCGCCCGACCTGCGGCGCGATGATCGCCCCCGCGTCGTTGCCGTGCACCCCGTAACGCCGGTACCCCAGCCGCGCCATCAGTTCCGCGAACGCCGCGGCGATGCGCCCGGAGTGCCAGCCGATCTCCGTCGTGGGCCCGGAGAACCCGAAGCCCGGGATCGAGGGGATCACCAGGTGGTGGTCCTCGCGCAGGTGCTCGATCACGTCGACGAACTCCATGACCGAACCCGGCCAGCCGTGGATCAGCAGCAGCGGCAGCGCGTCCGGGTTCGGACTGGTCACGTGCAGGAAGTGAACGTTCGTACCGTCGATCTCGGTGACGAACTGCGGGAACGCGTTGAGCCGCGCCTCCACCGCCCGCCAGTCGAACTCCTCGGCCCAGTACCGGGCCATCTCCTGGACGTCCGCGACGTCGTCGCCGTAGCGCGACCCGGCCCCCGCGACCTGGTCGGTCCACCGCGTCCGCGCCAGACGAGCCCGCAACTCGTCGATGTCGGCGTCGTCGACCGCGATGTGGAATTCCCTGATCTCCGTCATAACCCGAGGCTAACGAGCGTTGCGGCCAGCTCCTGTCCTAAAGTGTCGGTCCATGTTGGAAACCTCGGCGCGCCTGCTGCGCCTGCTCGCTCTGCTGCAGTCACGCCGCGACTGGCAGGGCAGCGAACTGGCCGACGAACTGCAGATCAGCGCCCGCACCGTCCGCCGCGACGTCGACCGCCTGCGCGAACTCGGCTACCCGGTCAACGCCACCACCGGCTCGTTCGGCGGCTACCGCCTGGGCGCCGGCGCCGAACTTCCACCCCTGCTGCTCGACGACAACGAGGCCGTCGCCGTCGCCGCGGCCCTGCGCACCAACGCCGTCACCGGCCTCGAAGAGGTCTCCCTGCGCGCCCTGCTGAAACTGGAACAGGTCCTCCCGTCCCGCCTGCGCCACCGCGTCTCCGCCCTCGAACAGGTCGAATCCGTCCCCCGCGACTCCCCGGCACCCGCACTGGACCCCGAGCTGCTCTCGACACTCGCCGCGGCCTGCCGCGACAGCGACACCCTGCGCTTCGACTACCAGGCCCACGACGGCACCCCGACCCGCCGACGAGTCGAACCCCACCGCCTCGTCAACTGGGGCCGCCGCTGGTACCTCGTCGCCTGGGACGCCGACAAACAGGACTGGCGCAGCTTCCGCGTCGACCGCATCACCCCACCGCAGCCCCCGTTCGGCCCCCGCTTCACCCCACGCGACCTCGACGCCACCACCTACGTCGCCTCCCGCGTCACCCAGGCCGCCTGGCGCTTCCAGGCCCGAGTCCGCGTCCACGCACCGGCCGACGCCGTCGCCGCCCGCATCCACGCCGCCATCGGCACCGTCGAAGCCGTCGACGACACCACCTGCGAACTCGTGACGGGCTCCGACTCCGTCGAGACACTCGCCGTGTGGATCGGCATGCTCGGCTACGACTTCGAGGTCACCTCACCACCCGAGCTCGTGGCACACGTTCGCTCTCTTGCGGCCCGCTACGCCCGAGCCGTACAAGACTGAGCATGGCCATCACCGGACGGGACATCGAGCACCTGCTCTACACCGACACGCCCGACCCGATCCTGGTCCTGCACAACGGGGAGACGGAGATCGTGGCCGCCACCGACCTCGGCGGCCGATCCGGCGCCGTCGTGGTGTGCTCGCGCAGCGAGGTCCTGAGGTGGGTGGGGGAGCGCGACCTCACCGAACAGGACCTCGCGACTCTGGCGCAGGCGCTGACGGTGGCCATTCAAGACCCAGCTCAGCAGCAGCCGATCTGGCCCGCCTGATCAGGTCAGGCCGGCGTGAGAAGTCCGTGGTCGATGCCGCCGCGATCAGCTCGAGGAAGGGCTGTTTGTCCTCGAAACGTTCTCCGCGGTCGTACATCCGCAACCACGCCTCCACCAGTTCGGTCGGCTTGCCCGGGTAACCCGGCCCCAGGAGGTTCAGGAGCGAGAGGTCATCGCCGCCCTGCCCCAGCCTCTCGAGCAACGCTGAGACGAAGACGCCGCGACTCGTGTCCGCCGCCCGGAGGAGTGCGAGCGCGGGCAGGCAGTTGTCCGGCCGGGTCGCCGCCAGCGCGATCAACGCCGCTGTCACGTCGAGGCTGTACCGGGACGCCAGCGGGGTCACCATGTCCCGCAGGGTCAGCGCGACCTCGTCCAACGTCACGTACGGCTCCGACATCACCAGCCACTCCGCGTGCGGCTCACGGACCCGGACGTTGAGGCACACCGAGAAGTGCCGTTCCGCGTCGCGCTCCACCCAGAGCCACAGCACCACGCTCGCCCACTCGCTCGACGGCAGCCGCGACTTCCAGAACAGCGTCAGCCGCCGCCATCCGTCCACGCTCAGCCCCAGCTGGTCGGAATAGCACCTCCCACGCACCACCACCGCGAGGACCACGAGGTTCAACGAGTACTTCGCATCCCGCACCGAGTCAGGCAACGACACCGGCGCATACCCGCCACGCGACCCCCGCGACTCGTCCCGCGCGGCGAACAGCCGCGACACCAGGTCGAACAACCCGCCCCGGTCGCTGCGCTCCGCGAACTCCCGCAAGAAGTCCAGCACCGGCTTGCTCGACGTCAGCGCCGCGAACGACAGCACCGAGTACAACTCGGTGTCGTCCACGGTGGACTTCCTGCGCGAGCGGGCCTCGTCCTCCCTGCGCAGTTCCAGCAGCCTCTGCCACACGAACCTCGCCACCAGGTACTCGCCGAACGTCGCGTGCAGGAACTCGTAGGTCCGCAGCTTGGTCCTGTCCTCCCGGACGGCCTCCGTCCTCTGCATGAAGAAGAACCGCCCCAGCACCATCTCACCGGCGGACAGGGGAGTACGCGTCCCCTTCAACCGCTCCGGGGAATCGATGCCCAGCAACTCGCCCAGGTCCGCGGTCACCTCGTGCTCGGCGATCCACTGCACGCCCCGGTTGAACATCGCGAGCGCCACCACCGACAGCCGGTCCAGCTCGTAGGCGACGTCCTCGGCGAGATCGGCCTCAGTCCGATCGGTCCCGGTCTTGGTGACTTCTCGCTCGGCGAACCGGTCGAGCAGCCGCTCGTACAGCTGACTTCGGCTCAGGCCTTCATGATCACGCTGGAACGAGCTGTCCACCGCGTCGTACAGAGCCAGCATCAACAGCAGCAGCGGCTGGGAGGCGAGGTCGGGGTAACGCAGCACGGTCTCAGGCGGCAATGGGCGGTTGCCCGCGTTCCACACCTCCAGCCACGAACGGACCTGTGCCTCGTCGAACGGCATCAACCGCACCACCTGCGTGCCCTCAGGCAGCTCCAGCCCCGCACACACGCTCAGCCGGCTCGTCACGACGAACACCGCCGGCCGGCCCCTGTCTTCGAGCCGTTGCTGGAACTCGGCGATCGTCGTCAGGTACCGCGTCTGACTCACGCCGGTGGCCTGCAACAGCTCGTCGAACCCGTCCAGCACCACCAGCGGCAACGCGCCACCGGTCGCGCGGGAGAACTCCGCCCAGCTCACCGGCTCCTGCAGCAGGGTGCGCAAGCCGTGCTCGATCTGCTGCTCCAAGGTGCAGCCGGCGGGCGCGCACCGCAGCTCCACCCGAACCACGGCGAAGTCCGACGCCGGCAACCGCGCCGCCAGCATCTCGGTCAGCACCGACTTGCCCGATCCCGGATCACCCAGCACCAGCAGCGGAGCCGACAGAGCCTCCGGTGACGTCAGAAGACCGGCGAGGTAGGCGTAGAGATCGTCACGGACGGGCACGCCGTCCCACCACGCGAGCAGCGACGGCGCGGCAGCCCGGTCGACACCGGTGACGACCTGAAACCTCGGGTCGACGTAGGCCTCGGCCAAACTCGGGATCCGCACGCCGTCCGGCACGTCGGCCGACTTCACCAACGGCCGGCGCAACGCGCCCCCGTAGACACCCGCGAGCTCGGCGAACCGCACCTCCGGCCTCAGCTCCGTGGTGGTCTCGCGCAGCACGTCCTCCAGCCGCGCCAGCGCCTTGCGCACCGCCCGGCCGTCCTCGATCGCGAACCAGAACCGGATCTCGGGGAACTCGGCGGCGAGTTGCCCCAGCAGTTCCTGGTACCGCTCCAACGCACGAAGGGCGGCGGTGTCAACGGCCCTGCGCACCCGGCCGCGCTCGGTGTCGTTCAAGTCGTCCCAGCACGCCATGCTCGCGACCACCTCGCAGAGCACGACCGCGAGCAAGTCGTACCGACGTGCCAGAACGACCAGGTTCTCCTCGTACGAACGGCCGACCGACGGAAGCGGCAGTGGCTCCTCCCACGGGTTGTACCTGACAACGAGCTCCCGATCCTCCGCGGTGAGCTTGACGGGGACCTGTTGCTCGTCGAACGCCTCGAAGAACGCGGTCATCACCACCACGGCGTGCGCGGCATGCAACTGCTGTGTGCGGGTGTAGCGGCTCACGCCTCGGCGCTTGGTGGAGATCTTGGAGATCAGCTCGTTGCTGAGACGCAGGAAGTCAGGCTTCGCGTCGAACAGGTCCAGCACCTGCCACAGCCCCAGCGAACCCGCCAGCAGCGCGCCGCCCAGGACCTTGTCCATGGCGGCGATGACCGGGTGGTCGCGGCCGCCGAGGATCTTGACGGCCTCGTTGTAGCTGTAGGTCTTTCGCACCCGAAGGTGTCTACCCGACCGCGGGCACGCTCAGCCTGAGAACAACACCAAAAGACCAATCGCGACCAGCACGACCGGCAGGGCGACGTGGCCCCACCGGGCGAGAGCGCGGGCGACCACCTGACGGGAGGCCAGGAACCGGCCTGCCAGGCACCACACGCCGACCAGCAGCAAGAACACCACGACGTAGACCCACAGCGAGTCCGTCACGGCGAAGACCGGCACGTAGACGCCGATGTTGTCGCCGCCGTTGGCCAGGGTCACGCCGGCCATCGCCAGAACCCCGGGAGCGGCGTCCGGCTCCTCCTCGTCGTCCGCGCCGCGCCACAGGGACCACGCGGCCTTGAGGCCGAGCGCCAGGGGGATGAGACCCAGCCACGGGCGGAAGTGCGCGGGGAGCAGGGACGCGCCCAGCGCGCCGACCACGGCCAGCGCCAGGATGGCGGTGAAGCCCAGGTACTGGGCCGTCACCACCTGCCAGGCCGACTTCGCCCGCGCGAAGAACAGCGCGAGTAGCACCAAGTCGTCGACGTTCGTCACCGCGAACATGCCCGCCGCCTGACCGATCACTCCGAGATCCACAGCGGCATTCTCGCCCGCGTGAAACGGATAGCTAATCCGGAAGTGTGCTAGCGTCGTCGGTAAGCGGATCAGCTATCCGGATTGGGGAATGTCATGGCACGCAGAGCAGTGATCACCGCGGGGACCGGAGGCATCGGGCTGGAGACAGCCCTCGGACTCACCGAAGCCGGCTACGCCGTCACCGTTGTCGGCCGCAACCCCGAACGAGGCGCACGAGCCGTCGACAGCATCAACACCAGGGGAGGGGAGACGGCACGGTACCTGCAGGCCGACCTCTCCTCACTGGACGAAGTGCGCGCACTCGCCACACGCATCGCGGCCGAGGGAGAACTGGAAGTCCTCGTCAACAACGTCGGCGCCATGTTCCCCGACCACACCCGCATCGGCGGCGTCGAAGCCTCCTTCGTCGTCAACCACCTCTCGCCCTACCTGCTCACCGAAACCCTCCTCCCAGTGCTGACCGGCCGCGTCGTCAACGTCACCTCCGGCTCCGTCATCGCCGCCAAGAAGGTCTTCGACGACGCCGAACCACCCGGCGGCTACTACGGCTTCCACTGGTACGGGCGCGCCAAGCTCGCGAACCTCGCCTACACCCTCGACCTCGCCCAGCGGCAAACCACCGTGTCCGTACTCGCGGCCGACCCCGGCGGCGCGGCCACCGACATGACCGACGGCACCATGCGCACACCCAAAATCGTGTCACCAGGCCTGCGACTGCTGTGGCCACTCGTCCGCCGCACCTTCGAGCGAGCCACCTCCGGACCCGCCGCCACCGCCGCCCGGCCCTCGATCCTCGCCGCGACCGACGAGACACTCGCCACCGGCACCGTCATCGGCCCCCGCGCCACCCCGGTGACACCGAACCGCACCGCGGCCGACCCACGAGTCCAGCACGCCGTCCGCAGACTCAGCCAGAAGCACGCACCACTCGACCACGTTCCGGATGGCATATCCAATTAGTCTGGAACACATGACGCCGCAGCGAAAGGACGCCGCCCGCAACTGGGAGCACATCCTCACCGTCGCCAGAGAACTCGTCGACGAAGGCACCCCGCTGCAACTCAACGACGTCGCCCGCCGCGCAGGACTCGGCGTCGGCACGGTCTACCGGCACTTCCCGACCACCGAAGCACTCCTCGAAACCGTCGCCACCCCCTGCCTCGAAGCACTCGCCGGCTGCGGCGAACAAGGCCTCGCCCACGACGACCCCTGGACCGCCTTCGCCGACTTCCTCACCAAGGTCGTCGAAAGCCAGGTCACCGACCCCGCACTCGTCAAAGTCGCCGCCAGCGCCCAAGACGCCCTCCCGCGCACCACCGAACTCAAAGCACAGATCCTCGGCAACGGCACCGAACTGCTCGCCCGCGCACGCGACGCCGGAGCCGTCCGCCCCGACCTCGACGACGCAGACCTCATCCCGCTCATGTGCGGCATCGCCTACGCCACCTACGTCCACAGCGCCGGACCCGCCGAACGGCTCCCCACCGCACGCCGCTACCTCAACACACTGCTCCGCGGCCTACGCGCCTGAACGCGGGGGACCAGCCGCCACGAACGCCCGCAACTCATCAAGCCCCTGCGCACCACCATCGGTCAGCATCCACGTCACACCAGCGGCCTCGTACTCACCCGCCTCCGGTAACACGCCGCCACCCCACAACACGACATCACCATCAGCCGGACCACCCGACGCCACGAAATCCGCCTTCAACCGAGCGGCATCAGCGGGGGAGAGCACCACCAGGCCCTCGCGACCGAACGTCGCCGGCACCACACCCGCCGCATGCTCCGCCGCACGAAACGGCGACGACCGCGGCCAGATCCCACCCACCCAGATAGGCACCTCCACCGGCGCGAACCGCACCCCCGACACGTCGAACAACGCACCGTGATGCTCCACCTCGGCGCCCGACAACAACGCCCGCACCAACCCCACACCCTCCGACATCGCCTCCGCACGCGAACCGCGCTCGCCGAAGGGGGAGTAGTCCTGCGGCACACCCGCACCCACCCCGAGCACCAGCCGCCCACCCGACAACCGCTGCAACGTCGACGCCTCCAACGCCACCTTCCACGGACGCCGACGCCCCAGCGACGTCACCAACGGCCCCAGCAAGACCCTCGACGTCCGCGCCGCCACGGCACCCAACGTCACCCAGACATCCGAAACCACAGACTCACCCGGCACCACCACGTGGTCCCACAGGAAGAACCCGTCCCACCCCGCCGCCTCCGCCTCGACAGCGAGCGACACCAGCACGGACGGATCACCCAACGACGAACCGAACGACGGCACATAGATCCCATAGCGCATGACCCGAGTGTCGCAAGCACCCCCGACAAGATCATTTCAACGCGGGGGAGCAGCGCAAACAGGCCTCAACGCCCCTCGCCGGTCGCACCGTCGAGCTGCTCCCGCAAGATGTCGGCGTGCCCGGCATGCCGCGCAGTCTCCGTCACCAGGTGCACCAACACGTTGAACAACATCACATCCGGACGCGGCCACCACGGCACATGACCAGGCGAGTCCACCGCAAGCGCCGAGATCGTCGCATCCGAATGCGCCCACACGCGCCGATAGCGACCAACGACGTCCTCACGCGACTCCGACTCGTCCGCCCGCATGTCCGACCCACGCGCCGCCAGATCGTCCCACCGGGGCAACGGCTCAGGGAACGGCCGCCCGAACACCTCACCGAAGTACCGCGACTCCGACAACGCCAGATGCTTCACCAACCCCAGCAGGTTCGTCCCGGAAGCCGTGAGCGGACGCCGCACGTCCGCATCGGACAGGCCCTCCAGCTTCCACAGCATCACCTCGCGCAACTCACGCAGATCTCCGTGCAAATAGTCCTTGGCGAACTCATCGATCATGAGCGAGCACCCTGCCATCTATCGCCACGGTGACGTAAGGCCACGGGGCCGCCGGGAGCAACGGTCGCGGACACCGGCTGAGCGACGAGCCCGGGAAAACCAGCCAGAGCGACGCGCGCCTCCCAGGAGACGGCCCTGACAACGACAGCGGGCGCGGAAGCGGCTGCGCGACGCCCGAGAAAGCCGGTCCAGGTCGCAGACGGCGCAGAGGACGGCGGGAGAGCGGCTTCGGGCAGCCCAGATCCACGTTACTTGACATAATGTAGATTATCGGCGAAACGGCGACCTGCGAAGATCGCTTCAGAAGGGGCCGAAACGGCCGTGTTGGCGACGTCTGCAAGTCACAGCCAACGGGCAGGCCGGCTGCACTTGCAGACGCCACAACATCAGATCCACGGCGATGCCGGAGCGCGGTCGACACCGACGTGTCGTCAGTGAGACGTACGTAGCGAGGCGCCATTACGCTCACGATCCCCGACAAGTGACGCCACCTGGTCCAGCGCCGTCCCGGCCCGATCAGAACCCGGCGAAACGGACATTTCATGCATAATCGCCATTATCCAGCAAAGAACAGGTACTGAGAGGCGCACGCTCGCGCCGCCCGCGCACCAACCTCGCAGAACCTTCCCAGCGACGCGCTGCAACGCCGCCCCGCCGCCGGGACGACGATCCACGCCGAGCGCTGACCTGCGGTCGTGGAGTCCTCCGCCCTACCTCGTGCACGAGGGTCGAGCAGCACTCCCCTCCCCTGTGCCGTCGCCGTGTCCGGGATTGTCGGTGGTGTGCGGTACAAGATCCATATGCACGTGCTCGCCGCTCAGGACGCCTTCTTCCTCGCCCGCCGGACCCGCAAGGACTCGCCGCACACAACGGCCGCCTACCAGCGGGATCTCGCCGGCGTGAACACGCTCCTGGCCGAGACCCTCTCCTGCCCGGTCGAGGACCTCGTCGTCGCTCAGCTCACCGGGGCCAACCTCCGCAACGCTTTCGGGTTGTTCGCGGACACCCACGCCAAGAGCTCCGTGCTGCGGGCCTGGTCGACGTGGAACCAGTTCCTGACGTTCTGCGTGGCCGAGGACCTGATCGCCGGTAATCCGATGGGCGCCGTCGCTCGTCCGAAGACGCCTCCGCTGGTGCCGAAGCCGCTGCGGGGTGAGGACACGCCCGAGCAGTTGCTGACGGCCGCGGCGGAGGGGGCGCGCAAGGGTCGTGATCCGTGGCCGGAGCGGGATGTGCTGGTGATCGCGCTGGGGCTGGTGGCGGGGTTGCGCAGTGCTGAGATGCGGACGCTCACGCTGGCGAGCATCGTCGGGCGGGAGGGTGATCAGCGGTTGCACGTGAAGGGCAAGGGGAACCGGGATCGCAGTGTGCCGATCGAGCCGCCGATGGAGCGGATCGTGGATGCGTATCTGAAGAGTTGCCGGCAGCGGTTTCCTCAGGGGCGGTTCGACCGGGAGTCGGCGTTGCTGCGGGATCGGCATGGTGAGCCGATCGGCCGGGGTGGGCTGGAGTACCTGGTGAAGTCGTGTTTTCGGTGGGCGGGGTTGAACGACAGGGTGCCGACGGGGGCGAATCTGCACGCGTTGCGGCACACGTTCGCGACGAGGCTGGCGGAGGACGGGGCGTCGGCGAGCGAGATCATGGCGTTGCTGGGGCACGCGAGTTTGGCGACGAGTCAGAACTACATCGAGGCGACGGCGCGGGAGCGGCGGGCGGCGGTGGCGAGCAATCGGACGTATCGGGCGCTCAAGGACATCTAGCGGTGCTCCACCGTGGTGCGGGACCCTCGGTGGTGACGCGTGGGCCGGGGGTCGCTCAGTTGCCGGATCGTTAGGCCGGGTGGGTGATCTGGTGGTGCGAAAACCGCATTTCAGGGGTACCCAATGAGAATGAGATCCGTGTGGCGTGGGGCCATCTCGTTCGGCTTGGTGACGATCGCCGTGCGCCTTTACACGGCTGTCGAGGAGCATGACTTCCGTTTCAACCAGGTGCACCGGGAGGACGGCGGGCGCATCAAGTACAAGCGCGTCTGTTCGGTGTGTGGTGAAGAGGTGGAGTATTCGGAGATCACCAAGGGCTATGAGCTGGACGACGGCCGGATGGTGATCATGGAGAACGAGGACTTCGAGAAGTTGCCGGTGAAGACCGACAAGTCGATCGACGTCCTGGAGTTCGTGCCGGCGGAGGAGATCGATCCGATCTACTTCCAGAAGACGTATTACCTGGAGCCGGACAAGGCGGCGGCACGGCCGTACGTGTTGTTGCGGGACGCGCTGGTGAAGACGGGTCAGCTGGCGGTCGTGAAGATCACGATTCGGCAGAAGGAGACGCTGGCGACGATTCGGGCGCGTGATGACGTGCTGGTGATGCACACGATGTTGTGGCCGGACGAGATCCGCAAGGCGGAGTTCGACTTCCTGGACCAGGACGTGGAGGTGCGGCCGCAGGAGTTGAAGATGGCGACGTCGCTGGTGGAGTCGATGGCGGGCGACTTCGATCCGGACACGTTCACCGACGACTACCGGGACGCGCTGGAGAAGGTGATCGCGGCGAAGGCGGAGGGTGCGGAGTTGCCCGAGCAGCCGGAGGCCGAGGAGAAGGGTGATGTCATCGATCTGATGACGGCTCTGGAGCGCAGTGTGGAGAAGGCGAAGGCCGGGCGGAAGAGCGAGAAGAAGGCGCCGCCGAAGAAGAAGGCTTCGTCGGCGTAGATGGCCGGGCTCGACGAGTACCGGCGCAAGAGGGATGCGGCGAGGACGCCGGAGCCCGTTCCGAGCGCGGACGATCTGCCGAAGGGCGACAACGACACGTTCGTGATCCAGGAGCATCACGCGAGCAGCCTGCATTGGGATGTGCGGTTGGAGCGTGACGGGGTTCTGGTGTCGTGGGCGGTGCCGAAGGGTTTGCCGCCGACTACGGATGTGGTGCGGCTGGCTGTGCACACCGAGGACCATCCGCTGGAGTACGCGGAGTTCTCCGGGGAGATCCCGAAGGGTGAGTACGGCGGCGGTGAGATGTTCCTCTGGGATCGCGGCCGCTATGAGACGGTGAAGTGGTCGGACCGCGAGGTCGATGTGATCTTGCGCGGTGGTCGTGTGCAGGGGCAGTTCGTGTTCTTCCGTTCCGGGAAGGACGAGAAGAACTGGATGATGAAGCGCCGGCATGCGCCGGCGCGGCCGGACTGGCAGGTGTTGCCGGAGCTGCTGAAGCCGATGCTCGCGGTTCCGGGTCCTCTCCCCCACGACGATGATGATCAGTGGGCGTATGAGTTCAAGTGGGACGGTGTCCGGGCGATCCTGAGGGTCGAGGGCGGGCGTGTTCAGGCGTGGTCGCGGCTGGGCAACGACATCACGGTCGCTTATCCGGAGCTGCAGGGCGTGGGTGAGCAGCTGGGGTCGACGGAGGCTCTGCTGGACGGGGAGATCGTCGCGTTGCAGAACGGGCGGCCGAGTTTCAGCGCGTTGCAGAACCGGATGCACGTGACGAAGTCGGAGGCGGCTCGGCGGGCGGCGAAGCAGTATCCGGCCACGCTGCTGCTGTTCGACCTCTTGCACTTGGACGGCAGTTCCACGATGCAACTGCCTTTTCGGCAGCGTCGTGAGCTGTTGAGGGGTCTTGAGCTGCGGGGTCCGAACTGGATGACTCCCCCGTCGTACGACGAGGACGGGGCGTCGGTGCTGGCGGCGAGTCGTGAGCAGGGTTTGGAGGGTGTGGTCGCGAAGCGGCTGGATTCGCCCTATCAGCCGGGGACGCGGTCGCCGGTGTGGCGCAAGATCACGGACCTGATGGCGCAGGAGGTGGTGATCGGCGGCTGGCGGATGGGTGAAGGCAAGCGGGCCGGGGTGATCGGCGCGTTGTTGCTGGGTATTCCGCGGGACGGCGGGCTGGCGTTCGCGGGGTCGGTGGGCACGGGGTTCAACGACGCGGAGCTGGCGGTGCTGACGCCGCGGTTGAAGGCGTTGGCGCGCAGGTCGTCGCCGTTCGTGACGGAGATGCCGCGGGAGCGGTCGAAGGGCGCGAAGTGGGTGGAGCCGGAGCTGGTGGCGGAGGTGGTGTTCCGGCAGTGGACGCCGGACGGGCGGATGCGGTTTCCGGCGTGGCGTGGGTTGCGGCCGGACAAGACGCCGGAGGAGGTGCGTCGGGTTGTCGAGTGACGCGACTGTGCGGGTCGAGGACCGGGTGTTGAAGCTGACGAACCTGGACAAGGTGTTGTATCCGGGGTTCGGGTTCACCAAGGGTGAGGTGATCGATTACTACACCCGGATCGCGCCGGTGTTGCTGCCTCATCTGAAGGACCGTCCGGTGACGTTGAAGCGCTTTCCGAACGGGGTGGACGGGAAGTGGTTCTTCGAGAAGAACGCGTCGGAGCACCGTCCGGAGTGGGTGCGGACGATGCGGCTGGAGTCGCCGGGGAGTTCGAAGGGCAACGAGACCGTCAACTACGTGATGGTGGACGAGCTGGCGACGTTGGTGTGGCTGGCGAATCTGGCGGCGCTGGAGTTGCACGTGCCGCAGTGGACGGTGGGGCCGCGGGGCGGGAAGCGGGATCCTGATCTGCTGGTGTTCGACCTGGATCCGGGTCCGCCGGCGACGGTGGTGGAGTGTTGCCGGGTCGCGGAGCTGGTGCGGGTGGTGCTCGACGACGACGGTGTGGATTCGTGGGCGAAGACGTCGGGCAACAAGGGGATGCAGGTGTACGCGTACGCGCCGGCGAAGGACACGTCGGAGTATGCGAAGGCGGTGGCGCAGCGGTTGGCGCAGGAGCATCCGGCGTTGATCGTGTCGACGATGGCGAAGGCGCAGCGCACGGGGAAGGTGTTCATCGACTGGTCGCAGAACAATCCGGCGAAGACGACGGTGGCGCCGTATTCGTTGCGGGCTCGGGAGCGGCCGGCGGTGTCGACGCCGGTGACGTGGGACGAGGTCGAGGACTGCGAGGTCGTGGAGGATCTGGTGTTCACGGCGGACGAGGTGCTGGAGCGGGTCGAGAGCGCGGGTGACCTGTTCGGGAGTTGATGTTCTGGTCGATTGCCGATCTGGGGGTTTGCCGTGAACATCGAGCTCGCCGAGTACGACTCCGCCTGGCCCGGTCTGTATGAACGGGAACGGGTGCGGGTGCTGGCCGCGTTGCCGGGTGCGGTGCTGGAGCACGTGGGGTCGACGTCGGTGCCGGGGTTGTGCGCGAAGCCGTTGATCGACCTGATGCTGGTGGTGGACGCTCCGCTGGACGAGGCGTCGTACGTGCCCGCGCTCGAGGCGGCCGGGTATGGGGTGTCGGTGCGGGAGGACGACTGACACGAGCACCGGATCCTCAAGGGCCCGGACACGGACGTCAATCTGCACGTGTTCCCGCGTGGGTGTGCCCAGGTGCGGCGGCATCTGCTGTTCCGCGACTGGCTGCGCGGCAACGCCGCGGACCGCGAGTTGTACGCGTCGGCCAAGCGGGAGCTGGCGGCGCGGCCGTGGGAGCGGGTGCAGGACTACACGGACGCGAAGAACGCCGTGGTGCTGGAGATCCTGGAACGCGCGTGTCTGGCGTGTCCGGTGGAGCCGGGTGAGGTCGAGTTCGTGACGGAGACGGCGCCGCACAACGCCCCGGTGGTGCTGCGGGAGCACGATCCGGCGTGGGCGGGGTGGTACGCCGGTGAGGAGGCGAAGATCCGGGCCGCGCTGGGCGGGCGGGTCGTCCGGCTGGAGCACGTGGGGTCGACGTCGGTGCCGGGGCTGGCGGCGAAGCCGTTGATCGACATCCTGCTGGTGGTGCCGGATTCGGCCGACGAGGACGCCTACGTGCCGGCGTTGGTGGGGGCGGGTTACCACCTGCGGTTGCGTGAGCGGGCGTGGCACGAGCACCGGGTGCTCAAGGGCACGGTGCCGGACGTGAACCTGCACGTCTTCTCCCCCAGGTGTGAGGAGCTGGACCGGATGCTGGCGTTCCGCGACCGGCTGCGTGCTCACCCGGAGGACCGGGAGGAGTACGAGCGCACGAAGCGCGAGCTGGCGGCCCGGACGTGGGGGCGGGTGCAGGACTACGCCGACGCCAAGACCCGGGTGGTGGAGCGGATCATTCTGCGGGCGCTGGGCTGAAGCGGCGCCGGTAGTCCGACGGGGTGAGGCCGGTTTCGCGGCGCATCAGGGCGCGGAGGTTGGCGGCGGTGCCGAGGCCGGTGCGGCGGGCGACGACGTCGAAGCGCCGCTCCCCCAGTTCGATGAGCCGGCAGGCGAGGGTGACGCGTTCGCCGGTGAGCCACGCGAGTGGTGTGGTGCCGAGTTGTGCCTGGAAGCGGCGGTGCAGGGTGGCCGGGCTGACGGCGGCGCGGGTGGCGAGGTCGGTGACGGTGAGCGGGGTGTCGAGGTGGTGCTGGGCCCAGGCGAGGACGGGGGCGAGTGACTCGTCGGGCAGGTCGGGGACGGGGCGTTCGACGAACTGGCGCTGGCCGCCGTCGCGGTGGGCGGCGAAGACGAGGCGGCGGCTGACGGAGCTGGCGATCTGGGCGCCGTGGTCGCGGCGGACGAGGTGCAGGCCGAGGTCGAGGGCGGCGGCGCTGCCGGCGGAGGTGAGGATGTCGCCGTCGTCGACGAACAGGACGTCGGGTTCGAGGTGCACGGCCGGGAAGCGGGTGCGGAAGTCGTCGGCCCACTGCCAGTGGGCGGTGGCGCGGCGGCCGTCGAGGACGCCGGCTTCGGCGAGGGTGAAGGCGCCGCTGCAGAACCCGACGAGGCGGGCGCCGCGGGTGTGGGCGCGGCGGATGGCGTCGAGGACCTCCGGGCGTCTGGGTGCGTCGACGTTGGGGCGGTTGGGGACGATGAGGGTGTCGGCGGTGTCGGTGGCGGCGAGGTCCGCGACGCCGGTGAGGGTGAAGAATCCGTCGCGCATCGCCGTGTGGGGTTCGGGTGCGCAGAGGCGGAAGTCGTAGAGGTGGCCGCCGATCTCGGGGCGGTGCAGGCCGAAGACCTCGGTGGCGCAGCCGAGTTCGAACGGGTTGGAGTTCTCGTCGACGATGACCACGACTCGGTGCGAGGAATCTTGCGGCATGTGCGATTCCTAGCACTCACGCCTGTGGTGCGGCAACGGCGAGGCTGGTGGCTGTGAACAGCGAACCCATTGCCCTCGACAAAGCCCTGGCCTCGTTCGACGACCTGTGGAGCCCTCGGATCGTCACGCAGGTCAACGACTACGACGTGCGTGTCACGAAGGTCCGGGGTGAGCACCTCTGGCACGTGCACGACGACACCGACGAGTTCTTCCTGGTGCTCGACGGTGAGCTGCGCATCGCGTTGCGTGAACCCGCTGGGGAGCGGACGGTCGTGCTCGCGAAGGGGTCGGTGTTCACCGTGCCGCGCGGGACGTTCCACAAGCCGTCGGCTCCGCACGGCGCGGAGATCCTGCTGTTCGAGCCCACCGGGACCTCGACGGTCGGTGATCGGCACGACGAGGTCCCGGCTCACGTCGACGCGACGACGGGACACGCGCTGCGCTAGGTATCGAGACCAGTGCCGGTTCTGGCCTCGTAGATCGCCCGGCTCGGGAAGAATCACGTCCTGTGAGGTTCGGGGTGCTCGGTCCGGTGCTGGTCGACGGCGTGGAGGTCGCGGCGCCGCGGCAGCGTGCGCTGCTGGCGATGCTCGTGCTCGACGCCGGGCGGATCGTGGGGCACGACCAGCTGATCGGCGGCTTGTACGCCGACCCGCCCGCGGGGGCGGCCAACGCCCTGCAGTCGCAGGTCTCGCGGTTGCGCCGCACGGTGCCAGGGCTGGTGATCGAGCACCACCCGGCGGGCTACCGGCTCGTCGCCGGGCCGTCCGAGGTGGATCACCTGCACTGCGCCGAGCTGCTCGCGGCCGGACGGGCCGCGCAGGCGCTGGCGTTGTGGCGCGGGCCCGCCCTCGCGGACGTCGACGCGCCGTTCGTGGCGGTGGCGCGGCAGAACCTCACGGAAGTGCTCATCGGCTGCGCGGTGTCGGGCGGGACCGCGAAAGACCTGCAAGAGCTGCTCGCCCAGCACCCGTTGCGGGAGGACCTGCGGGCGGCGCTGATGCGGTCGCTGCACCGCGACGGCCGCCAGGGCGAGGCGCTGGAGGTGTTCGCGCAGGGCCGGGAGCTGCTGGCCGGCGAACTGGGCGTCGATCCCTCCCCCGTGCTCGCGGCCGCGCACCTGGAGGTGCTGCGGGCGCAGGCACCGCACCGGGGCGTGCCCGCGCAGCTCACCAGCTTCGTGGGCCGCGACGAGGACCTGCGGCGGGTGTCGAAGTGGCTGCGCGACAACCGGCTCGTCACGCTCATCGGCCCCGGCGGCACCGGCAAGACCCGGCTCGCCGTGGAGGTCGCGCACCGCGAACCGGGCGAGGTGGCGTTCGTCGACCTCAGCGCGACCACCGACGTCGCCCGCGCCATGCTCGACGGCCTCGGGGTGCGTGAGGCCGGACTGCTGTCCGGTGGCCCGGTCAGCGTCGAGGAACGGCTGCGGGCGGCGCTGGCGGCCCGTGACGTCGTGCTGGTCGTGGACAACTGCGAACACGTCATCGACGACGCCGCCCGCGTTCTCGGCGCCGTGCTCGCCTCCTGCCCGGACGTGCGGGTGCTGGCCACCAGCCGTGAACCGCTCGGCATCACCGGCGAGACGCTGAGCCCGGTCACCGCGCTGGACGACGACGCCGCCACCCGCCTGTTCCTCGACCGGGCGCAGGCCGTGAAGCCGGGGTTCCACGCCGATGCGGGCGTCGTCGCCGAGGTGTGCCGGCGGCTGGACGGCATCGCGCTCGCCATCGAGCTCGCCGCCGCCCGCGTGCGGACCCTGCCGCTGGCCGAGATCACCGCCCGCCTCGACGACCGGTTCCGGTTGCTGTCCAAGGGCAGCCGCACCGCCGCGCCCCGTCACCGCACGCTGCACGCCGTCGTGGAGTGGAGCTGGGACCTGCTCACCGACGCCGAACGCGACCTCGCCGCGCGCTTCACCGTGTTCTGCGGTGGAGCAGGCCTGGACGCGGTCACCGCGGTGTGCGAGTCCGATGTGGACACGCTGACGTCGCTGGCGGACAAGTCACTCGTCGAGGTCGTCGACGACCGGTACCGGATGCTCGACACCATCCGCGCGTTCTGCGCCACCCACGCCCCGGACCTCGCGGCCGGGCACGCGCGCTGGTTCCTGCAACGTGCGCAGCAGGCCGAACCGCACCTGCGCGCCCACGGCCAGATCGAGTGGCTGGCCCGGCTCGCCGCCGACCACGACAACCTCGTCGCCGCCGTCACCTGGGCAACCCGCCACGACGTGCGCCTCGCCCTGGAGCTCGTGGCCGCGCTCGCCACCTACTACTGGTTCCGCGGCCTGCGCACCGAGGCCGCCCAGCAGGCCGACGCCGTGCTGCACGCGTGCGGCGAGACCCCGCCGCCCGGCCACGAGCAGGAGTACGCGCTGTGCCTGCTGATCGCCTGGCCGGTCGCGGCCGGCGACCAGAGCGCCCGCATCCGGCAGGCCGACGCGCTGCTGGACAGGCTCGTCGACCCGCCGCGCTACCCGATCATGACCATGATGTGGGGCATGGCGCTCGGTGCGCCGCAAGGCGACTCCCAGGTGTGGCACCGCCGCAACCGGCTGCTCGGCGGCGACCCGTGGAGTGCCGCTCTGGCGCTGGTCGGCGACGGTCTCGTGGCACGCATGGCAGGCGACCAGGTGGCGGGTGCCGACCTGCTGGCGCGGGGCGCGCAGGCGTTCACGCGGATCGGTGACCGCTGGGGTGCGGCGCTCGCGTTCAACCAGCTCGGCGAGATCGCCCTGGCGCAAGGCGACGCCGCAGGCGCCTTGGAGCACGTCGAACGGGGCCGCGGCCTGCTCGACGAGCTCGGCTCCACCGAGGACACCGCCGAAGCCGTCATCGGACGCGCGCAGGCCGCCCTGCTCGCCGGCGACCTCGACGGCGCCCGCACGGACTTCGGTCTCGCGCTGACCCTCGCGCGGCGCGCCGGAGCACTCGTGGTGCAGGCCGGCGCCCACCTCGGCTTGGCCGGGCTCGCCCGCGTCACCGGCGACTACGCGGCCGCCCGCGAGCAGTGCGACCAGGCGTGGGAGCGGTGCCCGGGCGGCTGGTACGGGCCTGACCAGATGCGCTGCCACATCGCCGTGGAACGTGGCCGCGTCGCGCGGGCCGAAGGCGATCCCGTCCTGGCCCGCCGGTACTTCGAGGAGGCACTGCGACGGGCCGAGGGCCAGCGCGACCACGTAACCGTGACCGCCGTGCGCGCCGACCTCGCCGCCCTGGCCGTGACCTGATCCGCCGCCACCACAACCACGCCGGCAGCCTGCGGTGCGCGACGAACGTCCACAGGTCGTCCTCGGCCACCTCGTCGGGGTGGCGGCGCAGCACCTCCAGGCACTCCCGCGACACCACCCCGTGGATGCGCGCCACGTGCGCCAGCGCCGTCGCGCCCTGGCGGCGGACCTCGATGCGGTTGTGGTCCAGCGCGCGGGCCACCCGCCGCGACACCACCAGCGGGTCCGGATGCGACAGGGCCAGGCCGATCACCGCCACCCCGACCATGTCCTCGCCGCGGTCGAACGCCGCGTCGACCTCCTCGGGGCGGGCGACGCCCATCAGCGCCGAGTAGTCGTGCCAGTTCACGCCCTCACCGCGCATCGCCCGGTCCAGCAGGAACCGCTGCCTGCCGTCGGAGCGTTCCCCGGTGTGGTCGAAGTCCGCGGCCAGGTACCGCCACACGGCCGCGGTGTCGGCACGGCAGGTCGAGGCCAGGATCCGGCACAGCTCCAGCACGTGTCCGGGATCGCTGGCCTGCGCGAGCTCGCCCAGGACACCGGGCGGGCGGCCCAGGTCCTGCCACGCCAGCCGCGCGAGCGCCGGCACCTCGTCGACGGCCACCCAGCCGTCGGCCCCGCCGCGCCCGATCTCGGCTGGCGTCAGCGAGGCCCGGCATCGGGCGTGTTCGAGCGGGATCACGCTCAGACCTGCGGCACCGCGCGCAGCAAGGCACGCGTGTAGTCGTGAGACGGCGTGAGGAGTACTTGTTCGACTGAGCCTTGTTCCACGATTTTCCCCTGATGCATCACCGCGACCCGGTCGGCGATCTGCCACGCCAGCCCTAGGTCGTGCGTGATGATCAATGAAGCAAGGCCCAGTTCGCGGCGCAACCGGAGCAGCAGCGCCACGATCTCCCCGCGCACCGAGGCGTCCAGGGACGCGACGGGCTCGTCGGCCACCAGCAGACGGGGCTGCAGCACCAATGCTCCGGCGATCACCACCCGCTGCTGCTGACCCCCTGACAGCTCGTGCGGCAGCGACTCCAGGTACAGGCTCGCCGGACGCAGCTCAGCGCGTTCGACAGCGGCCGTGACCAGGGATTCCTGCTCCTGCGCCAGGCCGTGCACGCGCAGCCCCTCGGCGACCGCATCGAACACCGTGTGACGCGGGTTCAGGGCGCTGGACGGGTCTTGGAGCACCAGCTGCACCTGACGCCGGAAGGCCTTGAGCGCCTTGCCGGTGCGGCCCACCTCGGCACCGTCGAAGATCACCCGACCGGAGGACGGCTTCCGCAGCCCCATTATGGTACGAGCCAGTGTCGTTTTGCCGGATCCGGACTGGCCGACCAGCGCCACGATCTCGCCGCGCCCGATCGTCAGGTCCACCCCGTCGACCGCGCGGGTGCGCCCGTAGTCGACCACCAGATCCCGCACCCGCAGCAGCGGCTCCGGCTCCGGGGCGGGCTCGGCCCAGCGGTGCGCCGGATCGCCGATCACCGGGAACGCCGCCGTCAGCGCCGCGGTGTGCGGATGCCGCGGGTTCGCGATCACCTCACGGGTGCGGCCGCGTTCGACCACCTCACCGCGATGCATCACGGCGAGGTCCTCACACGTCTCGGCGAGCACCGACAGGTCGTGGCTGATCATCAGCAACCCGAGGTCCTGCTCGGCCACCAGGCGTTTCATCACCGCCAGCACCTGCGCCTGCACCACCACGTCCAGCGCCGTCGTCGGCTCGTCCGCGATCACCAGCCGCGGCCCGCACGCCAGCGCCATCGCGATCATCACCCGCTGCTTCTGCCCGCCCGAGAGCTCGTGCGGATACGACCGCGCCTTCTCCCGCGGCAGCTCCACCTGCTCCAGCAACTCGGCCACGCTGCCTTGCGTGCCGTGCAACCGCATCGGCTCGGCGATCTGGTCACCCACGCGGCGCACGGGGTTGAGCGAGTGCATCGCGCCCTGGAACACGATCGACGCCGCCGCCCACCGCACCGCCCGCAACCGGCCCCACGACATCGTCCGCACGTCGTCACCGTCGAGCAGGATCTCGCCCTCGACCCGCGCGCTCCTGGGCAGCAGCCGCAGCACCGACATCGCCACCGTCGACTTGCCCGACCCCGACTCACCCGCCAGCCCGAGCGTCTGACCCGGCGCGAGCGTCAGGTCCACCTCGCTGACGACGCGTTTCGGTCCGTAGTGGACGGAGAGGTTCTTCAACTCCAGCATCGGGTTCACCTCTTCGGCGTCACAACGGCTTCGAGGGCGCGCCCGACGAGCGTGAACGCCAGCACCACGACCACGATCGCCAGACCCGGCGGCAGCAGGTACCACCACGCCTGCTGCGGCACCGCCCCGTGCAGCTGGGCCTGGTGCAGCATCGCGCCCCACGAGATCCGCGTCGGATCACCCAGCCCCAGAAACGCCAGCGTCGACTCCGCCACGATCGCCGACGCCACCGCCAGCGTCGCGTTGACCAGCACCAGCGGCACCACCGACGGCACCACGTGCCGCCCGATGACGTGGACGTGCCCGCCGCCGAGCGCCCGTGCGCGTTCCACGAACGGACGGGCCTCGATCGTCAGCGTCTGCGCACGCACCATCCGTGCCGTCGACGGCCAGCTCGTCAGCCCGATCGCCAGCACGATCGTGCCCAGCCCGCGCGGCAGCACCGTCGACAGCGCGATCGCCAGCACCAGCGCCGGCAGCACTAGGAAGAAGTCCGTGACCCGCAGCAACGCCCCCGCCAGCAGGCCGCCGAAATGACCGCTCACGATCCCGACGAGCGTGCCGATCCCGACCGACAGGATCGCCGCCGTCAGCCCGACGAACAACGACGTGCCCGTGCCCTGCGCCATCAACAGCGCCACCGACCGTCCGGTGTGGTCGGTGCCCAGCCAGTGCCCGGCGTCCGGTCCCTGCCACGCGTCCGCCGTCACCCGCGTGACGTCCAGCGACTCCGCGTCGATCAGCAGCGGCGCGATCACCGCGACCAGCGCCGCCACGGCGAGGATTCCGGCACCCGCGAGGCCGGTTCTGTCGAACCTGTTCATACGACCTTCACCCGTGGATCCAGGACCCCGTGCAGCAGGTCGGCGAGCAGGTTCATCACCACGACCGCGCCCGCCGTCACCACCAGCAGCCCCTGCAGCAGGAAGTAGTCCGGCCCGGTCAGCGCGTCGTAGAACAACAGCCCCAGACCCGGCCAGGAGAACACCGTCTCCGTCGTGATCGCCCCGGCCACCACCAGCCCGAACCGCAGGAACACCAGCGTGATCGCCGGCAGCACCGCGTTGGGCACGGCGTGGCGGCGCCGCACCAGGTCGTCGCGCAGGCCCTTGGCGCGGGCCGTCGTCAGGTAGGGGGCGTGCATCTCCTCCAGCAACGACGACCGCATCACCAGCGCGTACTCCGCGCACACCACCGCGACCAGCGTCACCGACGGCAGCACCAGGTGATGGCCCACGTCCAGGGCCTGCGACACGAAGTCCGGCGCCGTGTCGGTGTCGCGCATGCCCCGCGACGGGAACAGGTCCCCCGTCACCATCATCAGCAGCATGCCCAGCCAGAACGTCGGCACCGCCCACAACGTCAGCGACACCCCCGTCGTGACCTTGTCGAACGCCGAGTCACGACGCCACGCCGCCCGCACCCCGAGCCACAACCCCAGCAGCACCGCGATCAGCGTCGCCGTGCCCACCAGCAGCAGCGTCGGTCCCAGCCGCTCCCCGATCACCTCCGAGACCGGGCGGCGGAACGTGAACGACGTGCCGAGATCACCCCGCAGCAGCGAGGTGAAGTAGCTCCAGAACTGCTCGTGCAGCGGACGGTCCAGGCCGAACTGCGCGCGCAGCTCGGCCTGCATCGCCGCCGTGGTCGGACGGCCGCGCGTCATCGAGACCACGGGGTCGCCGGGCACGACCCGGAACAGGAAGAAGCCCAGCACCGCCACCATCAGCAAGCTGAGCGCGGCACCACCGAACCGACCGGCCAGACGCACTTACTCGCGCTCCCCTGCCGTAGCTTTGCGCCGCCGCGCCAGCACCACGAACGCCAGCACCACCGCCGCGATCGCCGCACCGGCCGCGGCGAACCCGGCCCACCCCATGCCCCCGGTCCGCGCGGCGCGCTGCGCGGGTTCGGCGCCGTAGTAACCCCACATGCCGTTCTGCGCCATGATCACGCCACCCTGCGCGGGCTGCGTGGTGAACCTCGCGAAGCGGTCGGACCGGTAGCCCTCCAGCGCGTTCTCGTAGGCCAGCACCACGGCGGGCACCTGGTCGTAGAAGCGCGCCTGCATCTGCTTCACGATCTCGACGCGCTTCGCCTCGTCGAACTCCGAGAGCTGCTCGGCGTAGAGCCTGTCGTAGGTCTCGTCGCAGAAGTAGGTGTCGGTGGTGCCGCCCTTGCCGTCCGCGCCCGGCCGTTGCGCGCAGGTGTGCAGGCTCAGCACGAAGTCCGGGTCGATGTTCGTCGACCAGCCCGAGAACGCCAGGTCGTAGGTCGCGGCGGTGGTGGACTCGTTGAGCTGGTTGTCCGACACCAGCCGCACGTCGAGCGGGACGCCGATGTCGCCCAGCGACCGCTTGAGGTACTCGCTGGCCTGCTCGTCGTAGGCCCGTCCGGCACGGCCGATCAGCCGCAGCGGAAAGCGCGTTCCGTCGGCCTTGCGCGGATACCCGGCGGCGTCGAGCGCCGCGCCGGCCGCGGCCGGGTCGAACCTGCGCAGCTCGGCCGCGGACGGCTGCCAGTGGTACTTGCCGAACACCGGCGGCACGAGACCGGCGCCCTTCTCCGCGTAGCCGAGGTTCACCCGCGCCACCAGGGCGTCGAGGTCGATGGCCTGCGCGATGGCCCGGCGCACCCGCACGTCGCGCAGCACCGAGCTGCCGTCGCCGATCGGCTCACCGGTGCGGGTCTGCGCGCCGGGGTTGATCATCAGCTCGGTGAAGCGGCGGCCCATCGCCTTGTTGCGGGTGACGCCCTCCTTGCCCTGCAGCGAGTCGAACTGCGCCGGCGCCATCCGGTTGACCAGGTCGACCTCGCCCTTGCCCAGCGCCTGCACCGCGGCGTCGGAGTTCTGGAAGTACACGAAGTGCAGCTCGTCGTACTTCGGCGCGCCGCGCCAGTAGGTCCTGTTGGCCTTGAGCTTGATGAACTGCCCCGGCACGTGCTCGGACAGCACGAACGGCCCGGAGCCCACGACCGGCATCTGGTCGTTGGCGTAGTCCTTGATGCTGCCGACCTTCGACCACACGTGCTCGGGCACGATCGGCACGTCCAGCGCCAGCATCGTCACCTGCGGCGTCTTGGTCCGGATGACCACGTTCCGGTCGTTCGGGGCGGAGACGTCGGCGAAGTTGCCGACGAAGCTGCCGTTCGCGGTCCTGGCGACCTCGTCGGACAGCATCAGGTTGTAGGTGAAGGCGACGTCGCGGGCCGTGATCGGCACGCCGTCGGACCACTTCTTGCCCTCGGGGACCGTGAAGGTCCACGTCAGCCGATCAGGTGATTGTTCCCATCTGTTCGCCAGGCCCTCGGTGACCGACTGGTCCTCCGCGGTGTAGGCGGTCAGGTAGTCGTACATCAACCGGCCGATCTCGGTGCTCGACTGGAACACCGCGAGGAACGGGTTCATCGAGTCGATCTGCTGCACGATCGCGACCTTCAGGACCACCGGCTGCTGCGCCGATGCCGGAGGCGACGAAAGGCCCAAAATCATTGCTGTCGCAAGCAATGCGCACAACTTCACCCGCACGAAAACCCCTCTTCCCCAGCAGCCCACCGCTAACTTACCGAGATGTGCGGATCATGATCTCGGCGGACATGGAAGGCGCCACCGGAGTCACCTGGACCGGGGACGTCGTTCCCGGTACCGAGCAGTGGCAACGGTTCCGGCGCCTGTTCACGGCGGACGTCAACGCGTGCGTCACCGGCCTCGTCGCGGGCGGAGCGGAGCAGGTGATCGTCAACGAGGCGCATTCCTCGCAACGCAACCTCCTGCTCGAAGACCTCCACGCGTCGGCGCGCCTGCTCACCGGCCGCCACAAACCGTTGTCGATGATGCAAGGTATCGACTCCGATGTGGACGGAGTGGTCTTTCTCGGCTACCACATGGCCGCGGGCACCCGCGGCGTGCTCGCGCACACCTACCTGGAGAACTCCATCACCGGCGTGTGGCTCGACGGCGTGCTCGCCTCCGAAGGCCGCCTCAACGCCGCCCTGGCCGCCGAACACGGCGTTCCCGTGCTGCTCGTGACCGGTGACGACCTCACGTGCGAGGACGCCGCCTCCTACGCCGCCTCGGCGTGGACCGTGGCCGTCAAGGAGTGCGTGTCGCGGTACGCGGCCGTGTGCCTGCCACCCGCCGTGACTTCTTCACAGATCACAGAAGCGGCCACCGCGGCGATGGCCTCCGCAGGGCGTTGCGCCGGGGTCGTGGCCCCCCATCGCATCGAGGTCGAGTTCGACGCCTCGCACCTGGCCGACGCCGCCGCGGTCGTGCCGACCGTCGACCTGATCGGAGTGCGCCGCGTCGGGTTCGACGCCGCGTCGATGACCGAGGCGATGAAGGCGTTCAAGGTCGTCACGCACGTCGCGGCCGCCGCGACCGAGGACCTCTACGGCTGACTACAGGTCCGCCAGGAGCAGCAGCGGTTCCCCCTGCTCCAGCGGCAGCCACGCTGACCCCGCCGCCGCGCAGGCGGTCCAGTCATCTCGCGGGCCGTGTCGCGGCCGCTGCGCAGGGCGAGCGCGGCCCGCGCGGCCGCGTCGGGGTGACGGGCCAGCCGCAGCCGGGCGGCGCCGGCAGGGCGCGGTTGAGTCCGGCGAGTGCAGCAACCAGTGCCAGCCGGTGTCGATCATCTCGTCGGCCAGCTCGGGCGTCAGGTCCGGCCGCTTCCCGACCTCACCCAGTCCCTGGCGCCAGGCGATCAGGCGGCGGACCATGTCCAGCGGCAGCGACGGGTGAGCGGGAGGCCGTCCAGGGCCTTCTGCAGGTGCACCGGTGTTCCCCTATCACGATCGGCACAGGGCCGTCACAATTTCACACGAGGGCGCCGGATACGGTGGCATTCATGCCGCTGGACGTCGCGCAGGTGTGCGCACAGCTGATCCGCTTCGACACCACCAACCGCGGTGGCGGCGAATCCGCAGGTGAGCGGGAGGCCGCCGAGCACGTCGCGGGCCTCCTGCAGGACAACGGCGTGCAGCCGATGCTGCTCGAACCGGCCCCGCGGCGCACCAACGTCCTCGCGCGCGTCCACGGCACCGACCCGTCGCTGCCCGCCGTGCTGGTCCAGTGCCACCTCGACGTCGTGCCCGCCGATCCGGCCGAGTGGAGCTTCGACCCGTTCGCCGGGGAGATCCGCGACGGGTACGTGCACGGGCGGGGCGCGGTCGACATGAAGGACATGGCCGCGATGACGCTGGCCGTGATCAACCGCTGGCACACCGAGGGCCGCCGTCCACGCCGTGACGTCGTGCTGGCCTTCGTCGCCGACGAGGAGGACCAGGGCGCCTACGGGGCGCATTGGCTCGTGGAGCACCACGCCGCCTACTTCGCGGGGGTGCAGGCCGCGATCAGCGAGTCCGGCGCGTTCTCCTACGACGTCGACGGCGTGCGGCTGTACCCGATCGGCACGGCCGAGCGCGGCACGTCGCACATGAAGCTCACCGCCACCGGCCGCGCCGGGCACGGGTCGCGGCGCAACGACCAGAACGCGGTGACGGCGCTGGCCACCACCCTGGCGCGGATCGCGGCACACCAGCACCCCGTGCGGCTCACCCCGACCGTCGAGGCGTTCCTCGTCGGCGCCGGCAAGGCACTGGGCGTGGACGTCGACCTCGACGACGTCGACGCGACGCTGGCCCGGCTCGGCCCCGCCGCGAAACTGGCCGAGAACACCGTGCGCTGCTCGACCACGCCGACGATGCTGCAGGCCGGGTACAAGGTCAACGTCATCCCCGGCACCGCCACCGCCCAGCTCGACGTCCGCACCCTGCCCGGCACCGTCGACGAGCTCGTCGCCACCATCGACTCGCTGCTGCCGCCCGGGGTGACCCGCGAGTTCCTCGAGCACCAGCCGCCCGTCGAGGCGCCCATCGACACGCCGTGGTTCACCGCGATGGCCGAGGCCCTGCGCGACGAGGACCCCGCCGCGGCCGTCGTGCCCTACTGCCTGGGCGGCGGCACCGACGCCAAGGCGTTCAGCCGGCTGGGCATCCACAACTACGGCTTCTCGCCACTGCGGCTGCCCGCGGACTTCGACTACCGGGCCATGGCGCACGGCGTCGACGAACGCGTTCCCGTCGAGGGCCTGCAGTTCGGTGTGCGCGTCCTAGACCGCTTCCTGTCGAGCTGACCGCCGCTCGACGAGCTCCTGCACCGCGCTGGGCAGCGTCGTCTCGAAGTCGATCAGCTTCGCCCACGTCGGCGTCACCACGATCCGCACCATGCCGTCGTAGAGCGAGCGGACCTCGCGCTCCCACTCCACCCGCTGCTGCGCGCTCATCCCGTAGCTGCCGTTCATCTGCAGGTACTCCTCCGGGATGCCGTCGACCTCGTCCAGCTCGACGGTGCCGCGGATCAGCAGGATCTTCGGCGGGTGCACCTCGGTGTCGATCGTCAGCGCCACCACCGGGTTCGCTCGCAGCGCGTGCAGCTTCGGCGCGTTCGTCGAGGTGCACAGCACGATCCGCTCGCCGTTCCAGGTGTGCGCGATCGGCACCGCGCGCGGCGTGCCGTCCTTCGCCACGTACGCCATCCGCAGCATGTCGCGGTGCAGCAGCTCCTTGCTGTACGGACGGTTCAGGACCTCGGTGATCTCGCTCTGCGTCATCGTCGTCATGCCCTGGGGACGGAGCCGTGACGACGTTCTCGACATCCGCGCCGAAGGAACTTCTCAGCGCGGAGGCAGCGGCAGCTCCACGGCGGGCAGGCCGTCGATGCTCGCGATGTTGTACGGCTTCTTGTTCGTGTACTCGCGGAACTCCTCGTCGCTCTTGCGGCCGAAGTAGTCCGCGTGCAGCTCCCGCTCCGAGCGGTAGTCCATGAACGGCACGGCGAACCCGCACGTGTCGCTGATCAGCTCCGCCGTCACGACGATCACCGCCCGCAACGCCGGCCCGTCCGCGTCCCCGAACCCCGCCACCAACTCGGCGAAGCGCGGATCGTCGCGGAACACCGGCTCACCCCGGCCGTGCACGCGCACGATGTTCGGCGGGCCCTCGAACGCACACCACATCAACGTGATGCGCCCGTTCTCCCGCAGATGCGCGATCGTCTCGGCGTGGCTGCCACCGAAGTCCAGGTAGGCCACCGTGCGGTCGTCGAGGATCCGCAGCGTGCCCTGCCGGCCCTTGGGCGAGAGGTTGACGTGCCCGTCACCCGTCAGTGGGGCGGTGGCCACGAAGAACACCTTCTGGTTCTCGATGAACTCCCACAGCCGCGGCTCGATCCGATCGTATTCCTTACCCATGCTCAGCAGTATTGATCGCCTCGCAGGACCTGTCAGCCACATTCCCAGGTGCTGAACGCGGCCGTGCGGTCACGCCTGGCCTGGAGGCCTTGCGCGCCTCCAGCTCCACCCGGTCCCAGTGCGCCTGCCAGTCCTGCCGCGGCAGCTTCGAGTTGCCCGCGCGCAGCCCGGCCGTCCCGTCGAGCCCTTCGCGCAGGATGTCCGCGTGCCCGGCGTGCCGGTTCACCTCGGCGATCTCGTGGACCAGCAGCAGGTGCAGCGTCACGTACTTGCGCTCCTCCGGCCACCACGGCACCACACCGGGAGCGGACAGCGGCAGCTCCTCGATGCTGGTGTCGGCGAACGCCGTCGCCCGCGCGAACAGCCCCAGCACGTCCTCCCGCGACTCGTCCGCGGTGGCGAACATGTCCGAGTTCGGGTCGGCGTCCACGTCGAAGGGCAGCTTCTCGGGGAACGGGCGGCCCAGGCAGTCACCGAAGTAGCCCGCCTCGACACCGGCCAGGTGCTTGGCCAGGCCCAGCAGGTTCGTGCCCGTCGGCGTCAACGGGCGGCGCACGTCGTACTCCGACAGGCCCTCGAGCTTCCACAGGAAGGACTCGCGGGCGACCTTCAGGTAGCGGTGCAGGTCGGCTTTGGGATCAGAGGCCATGGCCCTCACCCTCGCAGAGCGGGGTCGGCCGCGGCGGCGATTTCCTCCAGCCGGGCGTGGTGCGCCCTCCACCAGGCGCGGTCCACCGCCGGCATGTTCGTGTTGCCGTCCTGCATGCCCACCGCGCCGTCGACCAGTTCCCGCACCACGTCCGCGTGCCCGGCGTGGCGGTGCAGCTCGACGATCACGTCCAGCAGCACCTCCCGCAACGTCACGGCCCGACGGCTCTCCGGCCACCACGGCACCACCCCCGGAGCGTCCACCGGCAACGCCGCGATCGTCTCGTCGGCATACGCGCGCACCCGCCCGTAGAAGCCGACGACCGACTCCCGCGTCTCGTCAGGCCCGGCGTACATGTCCGAGGCCGGTAACGCGTCCGCGGTCGACCACAGCGGAGGGTCGGGGAACGGCCGGTCGAACACGCGGCCGAAGTAGTTGAGCTCCACCCCGGCCGCGTGCTTCACCAGCCCCAGCAGGTTCGTGCCCGTCGGCGTCAACGGGCGGCGCACGTCGTACTCCGACAGGCCCTCGAGCTTCCACAGCAACGCCTCGCGCGCCTCGTTCAAATACCGGTGCAGCAGCGTCTTCTCGTCCACACGCACCAGCGTCTCAGACAGCACCGACAGTCTTGAGGACCAGCAGATCCAGGTGGTCCACCACCGGCCCGGACTCGACCGCGGCCGCCGCCAGCAACCGCTCCCGGCCCGCCGCGAACTCCTCGGCCGACAACGAACGCAGCAGCGTGTCCGCCTCCTGCCGCAACGTCGACGCCTTGTCCGCCAACGACGACGCCGTCACCTGCGGCACCGCCTCCAGCCGCTGCACCGCGAACCCCATGCCACCGGCCACCTCGTCGACCGTCGGGAACCCGGACAGCGCCCGCGCGGCCTCGGGGAAGAACCGGAACAGCCCGATCCCGCCGTGCCGCTCGCGGAACAACGACCGCAGCACCACCACACCGCCCGGCCGCAGCACCCGCCGCAACTCCGCCCCGGCGGCGGCCAGGTCGCGGACGTGGTGCACCACCGTCGACATCCACACCACGTCCACCGACGCGTCCGGCAGCGGAATCGCGCCGGCGTCCCCGACGAGCATCGGCAACCCCGACGCCTGCCTCATATCCGCGGACGGTTCCACCGCCACCACCGACACCTCCGGGAACCACGTCGCGAACGCCCGCACGAACAAACCCGTCCCCGCGCCCAGGTCCAGCACCGCGCGTCCCGACACGAAACAGGGCGCCACCGCGTCCCGCCACGACGACAACCCCTCGAGCGAAATCTCGCGCGCCACCCGGTACGAGGTGGCCTCCACAACGTCGTAACGCGTCATCCCACCAGGTAACCCCATACGTATGGCGGGATGACAGTGAGCCTTCACACGGACTACACATTGCGGAAGCCATGTCCCTGCCGTGGTTCGAAAGGGTTGCCCTGCATGCGAAAGAGCCATCTCAGACCCCTGATCGGGGTCACCGTCGCCGCGAGCGTCGTGTTCGCCATGGGGGGCGTGCCCACCGGCGCGGCCCCCGGCGCCGAGGAGCTGTCGACGAACTACCAGGTCAGCAACGTGCGCACGGTGGAACAGCGCACCAAGCTCGCCAAGTCCGGTGCCGCGATCGACTCGATCGAGGAGCACGGCATCGTCGTGATCACCGCGACGGCGCGTGAGGCCAAGAACCTGAAGGCACAGGGGTTCGAGGTCACCGAGCTGCCCAAGCGGATGGAGGCGAACTCGGCCATCGGCCCGTTCGACTTCCCCGCTGCCGACTCGAACTACCACAACTACGCCGAGATGACGACGGCGATCAACAACGCGGTCGCGGCGTACCCGAACCTGATCAGCAAGCAGGTCATCGGCAAGTCCTACGAGAACCGCGACATCGTCGCGCTCAAGATCAGCGACAACGTCGGTGTCGACGAGGCCGAGCCGGAGGTGCTGTTCACGCACCACCAGCACGCCCGTGAGCACCTCACCGTCGAGATGGCGCTGTACCTGATCAACCAGTTCACGACCCAGTACGCGAGCGACGCGCGCATCAAGGGCCTCGTGGACACCCGCGAGATCTGGATCATCCCGGACGTCAACCCCGACGGCGGCGAGTACGACATCGCGACCGGCAGCTACCGGTCGTGGCGCAAGAACCGGCAGCCCAACGCCGGTTCCGCCAACGTCGGCACCGACCTCAACCGCAACTGGGCCTACAAGTGGGGCTGCTGCGGCGGTTCCAGCGGCAGCACCGGTTCCGACACCTACCGCGGGCCGAGCGCGGAGTCCGCGCCCGAGGTGAAGGTCGTGGCCGACTTCGTGCGCAGCCGCAACGTCGGCGGCAAGCAGCAGATCGGCGCGTCCATCGACTTCCACACCTACAGCGAGCTCATCCTGTGGCCGTGGGGCTGGACCTACGACGACGTCGCACCAGGCCTGACGCAGGACCAGCGCGACACGTTCGCCACCATCGGCCAGCAGATGGCGGCCACCAACAACTACACGCCCGAGCAGTCCAGCGACCTGTACATCACCGACGGGTCGATCCCCGACTGGCTGTGGGGCACGCAGGGCATCTTCGCCTACACCTTCGAGATGTACCCCGGCAGTGCCGGCGGTGGCGGCTTCTACCCGCCCGACGAGGTGATCCCGGCGCAGACCGCCCGCAACAAGGAGGCCGTGCTGCAGCTGCTGGAACGCGCCGACTGCCCGTACGAGGCCATCGGCAAGGAGCAGCAGTACTGCGGCACCCCGCCGGACCCCGGTGGCAAGTTCTTCGAGAACGCCGCGGACTTCCAGATCAGGGACAACACCACGATCAACTCCCCGATCACGGTGTCCGGTGTGACCGGCAACGCCCCGTCGACCCTCAAGGTCGCCGTGGACATCAAGCACACCTACCAGGGTGACCTGAAGGTGGACCTGGTGGCGCCGGACGGCACCGTCTACGTCCTGCACAACCGCGCAGGCGGCGGCACGGACAACATCAACACCACCTACACCGTCAACGCCTCCAGCGAGGTCGCCAACGGCACCTGGCAGCTGAGGGTCAACGACAACGCCAACCAGGACACCGGATTCCTCGACAAGTGGAGCCTGCAGTTCTGACCGGCTGAGTGTCAGGGCGCCGGAGTTCCGGCGCCCTGACACTCGTAGTCCTTCACGCGCATCGAGTCGTGCATCCGCACGCCTTTCGAGTTGAGCTTGGCCAGCGGCCGTACCAGCCACGACGGCAACGACGTCAGCAGGTGCGCGCCTCTCACGAGCGCCGAGACACCCAGCCGCGTGGACGGGATCAGCGTCTTGGCCGTGCCGAGTGCGAACGCCCTGCTGCCGTGCACGATGTCGCGCATCTCGTCCTCGTACCGCGCGAACGCCGCCTGGTGGTCCGCGCCCGTGGACAACTCGCCCGCCAGCACGTACGCCCCCAGCACCGCGAGGCTCGTGCTCCCGCCGATCGCCGGGCCGGGGCAGTAGGCCGCGTCCCCGACCAGCGCCACCCGCCCGCGTGACCACGTGTCCCCGCGCAGCTGGGTGATCGAGTCGAAGTAGAACGCCCCGTCGCCGTCCAGGTGCTCCAGCCACGAGTCGACCTCGCGGTGCATCCCCGCGAACGCCTCCCGCAGCAGTTCCTTCTGCCGTGCGGTGTCCCGGTGGTGATAGGAGAGCTCGGGCGAGCGGAACAGGAACACCGCGCGTGCGTCGTCCAGGTGCCGTGCGCCGTACACCGCCGCGGTACGCCCAGGACCGATGTGCCCGGTCATCTCGCCCGGCACCCCCAGATCGCGCGGCACGGACAACACCGCCAGATACGCGCCCACGAACGTCTTGCCGACCTCGCCGAACACGAGCCGCCGCACGTTCGAATGCAGCCCGTCCGCGCCGATGACCAGGTCGAACCGCCTCGGCGCACCGACCTCGAAGCCCACCTCGTCACCGATGGACGCGATCGAGTCGCCGAACACGTACTCGACGTCCGCGCGCGTGGCGTCGTAGTAGATCTCGCTCAGGTCGTCGCGCATGATCTCGACGTGCCGGTCCGACGCGGCCGCGAACAACTTGGTCACGTCGGCGCTGATCGGCTTGCGCGTGCCCTCCCGCAGGTACGTCAGCCGCGTGGTCCCGGTCGCCAGGGCCTCGATGCGCGGCAGCACGCCCATGCGCTCGGAGATGTCCATGGCCGGCTTGAACAGGTCGACCGCGTGCCCGCCGGTCTTGCGCAGCACCGGCGACCGCTCGACCACCGTCACCTCGTGCCCGTGCCGCGTCAGCCAGTAGGCGAGCACCGGACCGGCGATGCTGGCCCCGGAAACGAGTATGCGCACCTCACAGCCCCTTACTTAACGGTCGGTAAGTCATGCGGCCGACTCTAGCACCACGACTTACCGACTGTTAAGTAAGATTCCGCCCGTGGCACGACAGAGCGACACCAAGCAGCGGATCCTGCAGACCGCCCGAGAGCTGTTCGCAGATCAGGGCGTGCAGCAGACCAGCCTGCAGGACATCGCCGACCGCCTCGGCATCACCAAACCCGCGCTCTACTACCACTTCGCCTCACGCGAGGACCTCATCCGCAGCATCGTCACCCCGCTGCTCGACGACGGTGAGGGGTTCCTCGCACGCATGGAGGAACGCGACGAGGTGCAGCCGGTCGAGCTGATCGAGGGCTTCTTCGACTTCCACCACCGCCACCGCAAGGACATGATGCTGCTGCTCACCGAGCTGACCACGCTCGCCGAGCTCGGCCTGATCGACGTCGTGCTGTCCTGGCGCGCCCGCCTGACCCGGCTCGTGTTCGGCCCCGAGGCGACCCTGGAGCAGCAGGCACGCGCGGTGCTGGCGTTCGGCGGCATGCAGGACTGCACCATGCAGTTCCCCGACACCCCCGTCGAGGAGCTGCGCGCGGCCACCGTGACGGCCGCACGCGCCGCCCTGGGCGTATAGCTCCACAAAAGCCGCCGTTCGGTCGCTGTCGGCCGGCGCCGCGAAGGACGAACATCACGCGGTGCCCCTCCGCCGTGCCTGGGTGCTGCCGCTGACGCCGACCGCCGCCGTGCTGCTGATCACGATCGCCCTCGTGCCGGTCACCGGCTCCCTCGAAGCCTGGCTGCCCGCCGTTCCCATCACCGCCGCCGTCCTCGCGGCCGTGATCGCGATCGCAGCCGGGCGCGTGTCCGGTGAACCGGCCGACCATCCCTGGCCGACGGCCGTCACCACCGGCGTGATCACCGCGAGCACGCCGCTCCTGATCAGCGGCCTGCTGGGCGAGCCCGCGCCGGCACTGGTCGTGGTGCCCTGGCTGATCTTCGGTCTCGGCGCCGGGTACTGGCAGCTGCACCTGTGCGAGGGAGCAAGATCACGTCCTCTGCACGCCGCCATAGGATTCAGCTACACCTTCGTTTTCACCGCCGTGACGCTGCTGTTCGCAGTGGTGTCCGCGCGGCTCGTCGACTAGATGAGAACGGACTCTCGAAACCGCGCTCGGCCCATCTGAGCGCGGGGTAAGGTCCGGAAACCGATTAACCGCCGGGAGAGACATGCGCGCCGTCGAGATCAGACCTGGGGTCCGGATCCGCTGGGTCGAAGTGCCGGGTGCCACGCCGGCACGCGTCTACCTGCACGGACTGGGCGCCTCGTCGGCTCCCTACTACGCCGAGGCCGTCGCGCACCCGCTGCTGGCCGGGCGTCGCAGCCTCATGATGGACATGCTCGGCTTCGGCATCAGCGACCGCCCCGCCGGCTTCGCCTACTCGCTGGAAGGCCACGCGGACGCCCTCGCCGTCGCGCTCGCGAAGATCGGGCTGCGCCGCTGCGAGATCATCGGCCACAGCATGGGCGGCGCCGTCGCCATCGTGCTCGCCGCACGCCACCCCGAGATGGTGCGCTCGCTCGTGCTCGTCGACCCCCACATCGACCCCCACACCCCGTCGCTCGGCGCGCCCGGCAGCCGCGGCATCGCCGCCTACGGCGAGGCGGACTTCCTGAGCCATGGCTTCGACCGCGTGCTGCGCGACGTCGGCCCGCACTGGGCCGCCACCATGCGCATGGCCGGCCGCGAAGCCCTCTACCGCAGCGCCGTCGACCTCGTCCGCGGCACATCACCCACGATGCGCAAGCTGTTGCTGGAACTGGAGATCCCGCGCGTCTTCCTGCACCCCGAGGACGCACCGCCCAGCGGCGGCCGCGAACTCGCCGCGTCCGGTGTGCAGCTCGTCTCCGTGCCGAACACCGGCCACAACATCATGATCGACAACGTCGAGGGCTTCGCACGCGCCGTCGCCCAGCAGCGGCTGTCGGTCTAACCGAGCTCGCGGGCGATCGCGCCGGCCAGCAGCTCACGCGCGCGTTGCAGGGTCAGCGAGCCGCTGTGCCAGCGCTCGCTCAGCCCCTCGACGAGCGCGGTGAGCCGTTCGGCGGCCGCCGCCGCGTCGACCTCCGGATTCGCTTGGCACACCAGGGCTTCCACGTCGGCGTTCCACGCATCGGTCGCTGAGCGCAACGTCGCGCGCAGCTCCTCGTCGAACGCCGCGCTGGCCCGCAGCTCACCCCACGCAACGCTCGTCTCCCGCACGAACGCGGTGTCCTGCAGCTCGCCGAGAAGCATCTGCACGACCCGTGCGCGCGGATCGCCGGTCTCCCCGTCGCCGGTGCAGGACTGCGCCCGGTGGTTCACGTGCTCCAGCGCGGCACGCAGGATCCCGGCGCGGTCCTTGAAGTGGTAGTAGATCAACGCCGTGGACACCCCGGCCTCGGCCGCGAGCTTCTCGACGCGCAACCCGCGCACACCGTCCTGCGCGATCACGCGCACCGCGGCCTCGAGCATCTGGGTCCTGCGCTCCGACACAAAGCCCTCACTTGGGTTCTTGCTGGGTGGTGCAGTGGATGCCGCCCCCGCCCGACGCGATGCCGTCGATGTCGATCTGCACCACCGCACGTCCGGGGAACAGCCGCTCCATCGTCGCCTTCGCCGCAGCGTCGGCCCGCCGGTCACCGAACTCCGGTCCGACCACCGCACCGTTGCACGCGTAGAAGTTGACGTACCCGGCCGCGAAGTCCTCGTCACGCACCCGCACCGTCTCCGGTCCCTCCATCACCTCGACCCGCAACGGCCTGCCCGCGGCGTCGGTGGCCGACCGCAGGATCTCCAGGTGACGGCGCGTCACGTCGTAGTCGAACGACTCGGGGTCGTTGTCGAGCCCCGCGACCACCACACCGGGCCCGGCGAACCGCGCGTAGAAGTCGGTGTGCCCATCGGTGATGTCGCGCCCGGCGATGCCCGGCAGCCAGATCACCTTCCTGATCCCGAGCAGGTGCGCGAGCTCCTGCTCGACGTCGCTCTTGCGCCAGCCCGCGTTGCGGTTGCCGTTGAGCACGCAGCTCTCGGTGATGATCGCCGTGCCCTCACCGTCGACCTCCAGCGCACCACCCTCCAGCACCAGGTCCGTGCGCACCCGCTCGGCACCGGCCCGCTCGGCGACGAACCCGGCGACCTCCGCGTCCCGGCGGTGCTCCTGCTTGCCGCCCCAGCCGTTGAAGTTGAAGCCGACCGCCCCGCCACCGCGCACGAAAACCGGCCCGGTGTCCCGCATCCACAGGTCGTCGATCTCCGCGGTCACCAGCTCGACACCCGGCATCAGCGACCGGGCCAGTTCCAGGTCCTCGGCCCGCGCCAGCATCGACACCGGCTCGAACCGGGCGATCGTGGTCGCGATCGTCGCCTGGTCGCGCCGAACCCGGGGCAGCAGGTCACGGCCCCAGATCCGCTCGTCGGCGGCGAACGCCATCCACGTCCGGCGATGCGGCTGCCCCTCCTCGGGCATCACCCACGACATACGCGCCAAGGTATACCTGACTGAAATTTCAGTCAATCGGCAACCGCTGGTAGTGGCCTTCGCGGTGCCGTGGGAGACGTCAGCGACGCCTGGCGGGCTCGGCCGTCCAGTGCGCGGGCCGCGACAACGCGGCGGGCAGCTTCGTCTTCGCGTTGCCTCGCGCGGCGTTGACCTGCGGCTGGGTCAGGAACAGGCACGTGCTCAGGTCCGCACCCGACAACTCCGCACCCCGCAGGTCGGCACCGATCATGTCCGCCCGCGACAGGTCGGAGTTCGTGAGGTCCGCGCCGATCAGGTAGGCACCGCGGAAGTCCGCGTTGCTCAGGTTCTTGTTGCGCAGCCGCGCCGATCAGGTCCGCGCCCCGGTACGACCTGGCACTGGTCCGCAGCCGTTCGCTGGTGCGCAGCAGCAGGACGTTCACCTTCGCCCGGATCTCCGGGACGTCGAGCGCCAGGATGTCCTCCGGCGAGGCGACCGTGTGCCGCTCCACCTCGGCGAAGGCCTGCGTGAGGTCGTGGTGCGGGTCGAGGCGGCCCGCCTCGGCGAGGTACCAGAGCAGTTCGTGCAGCTGCCGGACCACGGGGAACACCGTGAACATCTTCTGCCGCTCGGCGGTGCGCCAGTCGACGCCCGCGAACACCGTCTGCGACACCCGCTGACCCGCGCCGAAGCAGTCGTAGACGGTGCAGCCGGAATAGCCCTTCGACCGCAGCTTGTCGTGGATGCCGCACCGGTGATCGGCCAGCAGGTTCTTGCACGGCGTGCCCGCGTCCTTGGTGGCCGCGAAGTCCGCCGACCTCGCGAACGGCAGCGCGACGCAGCACAACCCGAAACAGTTGGCGCAGTCGCCTTTCAGCTCGTCCATCGCGGATCAGCCTACTGGGTCGCCGTTGAGCAACCGGATCTCCGCCGTGACGGCCACCGCGTTCGCCGGCCGCGTGCCCCGGTCGCGGTAGCGGAACAGCAACCGCCGGATCGACGCGCCGATCTCCGCCATCTCGTCGGGCGTCACGTGGATGAGCGCGCTGAACGACTCGTCCGTCGCCGGCGCGTCCTCGGTCTCCCACCGCAGCTGCCACGGACGGGCCTTGCCTCCCTGGTGCGGCGCCTCCTCGATCAGGCCCAGTTCGGCGAGCCGGCGCAGGTGGAACGAGCACAGCCCCGAACTCTGCCCGAGCCGTGCGGCGGCCTGGGTGGAGGTCAGCGTGCCGTGCTCGGCCAGCAGGTCGAGCAACGCGATGCGCACGGGATGGTCCGGAAGCGGCCGTCGAGACATGGAAGGCACCCTACCGAAAACTTTGCAAAGGCTGCTACTTTGCAAAGCATGTCCGATCGAGGCACGCCGCGCCGCATCACCGTCGTGGGCGAAGAGATCCTGACCCGCCGCTGCCGCGAGGCCACCGAGTTCGGCACGCCGGAACTCACCCGGCTCATCGACGACATGTTCGCCACCAACCACATCGCTGAAGGCGCCGCCATCGCCGCGAACCAGGTCGGCGTCGACCTGCAGCTGTTCGTGTGGGACATGACCGACGAGTGGGGGACCCGCCACACCGGCCACATCCTCAACCCCGTGCTCGACGAGCTGCCCGCCGAGCAGCGCACGCTGCTCGAAGAACCGGAAGGCTGCCTGTCCGTGCCGGGCCCGTACCGCGTGGTGGCCCGTCCGGACCGCGCCGTCGTGCGCGGCCAGGACAAGGACGGCAATCCCATCGTCGTCGAGGGCCGGGGCTACTTCGCCCGCTGCCTGCAGCACGAGACCGACCACCTCCACGGCAGGCTCTACCTGGACCGGCTGACGCAGCGCGAACGCAAGTCCGCGCTGCGCGAGATGGCCGCCTCTCAGGACGAGGTCTTCGCCCGCCGCGCCGCCCGAAGCTCCTCCGCCGCCTCGTCCAGCTGACGCTCGGCGCGCTCGGCCCTGGTCAACGTCTGAGCGCGCGCGTCCTCCACGACCGCGAGCGTCTGCCGCACCGCCGCCACCTGCTCCGCGCTCTCCTGCCTGAGCTGCGCGAACCGCGTCTCGAACTCGCCGCGTGAGCGCTCCAGCTCGGCGCGGGCGTCCGCGGCGGCCTGCTCAGCGCGTTCCGCCCGCACCACCGCCAGGTCACGAGCCTTCGCGGCCCGGCTGACGGTCTCCGCCGCCTCCGCGCGCGCCTGCTCCACCTGTGCCGCCGCATCGCTGCGAGCCTGCTCGGCGGCCTGCTTCGAGGCAGCCGCCTCGGCCTCGGCACGCTCGACCACAGCCTGCGCCTCGGCCCGAGCACGTTCCATCTCGGTCTGGGCCTCGGCACGGGCTCGCGCGATCTCCGCCTGAGCCTCGGCGCGCGCCTGCTCGATCTCCTTGGCCGCCTGCCGCCGCGCCTGCTCGGCGTGCTTCACGGCATCGGCCTTGGCCTGCTCCGCCTCGGCCCGGATCTCCTCGATCAGCGCCGCCGCCTGCACCCTGGCCTCGGCGATCTCCGCCTCGGCCTTCGCGACGGCGTCACGTGCGGCCTGCCGAGCCTCGTCCCGCTCCGTCACCGCCGTGTCGACGGCGTCGTCGGCTTCCTCCGCCGCCCGCACCGCCTGCTCGGTGGTCTCCTCGGCGGCCTTGCGGGCGCGCTCGGCCTCGTGCCGGCGTTGCTCGGCGGAGGCCAGTTCCCACTGGGCCTCCGCGACCCGTCGCGCCGCCTCGGCTTCGGCGGCCTGCACCAGGCTCTCGGCGACGCTCGGGTCCGCCATCGCGTTCAGCTCGCCGACAGCCCTGCCGAGGGTCTGCGTCATCTGCTCCGACAGCACCCGAAACCGGTCGAGGAGCTCTTCAGCCCTGATCTTGGCGGTACCGGAGACCCTGGGGAGATTCGTCACGGTGACGACCTCCAGGTTTTGCTCGGGGGTTTCCGCCAGCCGCTGCCGCTCCCTCCACGCCCGCCAGCGCGTGTGCTCGGGCAGGTCGCAGTACTCCGAGGGCCTGCCGGGCCCGCCACCTCGGAAAACAGGTCGCTCGCAGCCGGGGAAGTTACAGCTCGTCTCCACGTAGATATCGTAGCAGAATTACGTGTGCAATAACGTTATCCAACGAAACGCTACTCAATTGGGCACCGAAATCCTGACCGCCGATAAGTGAACATTATCGGCGGTCAGAATCAGGAGGCTTGGAGTTCCGTTGGCGTGTGCAACCTCGTCCGCGGCGGGGAAGGCAGTGGGCGATCATGGGCCGTATGACGACCACATCCGACGACCGCCGCTATCCACTGAGCGAGCCGTACGAGTCAGGCATGCTGGAGGTCGGCGACGGTCATTCGCTGTACTGGGAGGTGTCGGGCAACCCCGACGGCAAACCGGCCGTCGCGCTGCACGGCGGACCCGGATCGGGAAGCTCGCCGAGGATGCGGGGCCTGTTCGACCCGGACCGCTACCGCGTGGTCCTGTTCGACCAGCGCAACGCCGGGCGCAGCACCCCGTCCGCGACCGAACCCGTCGTCGACCTGTCGGCGAACACCACCCAGCACCTCATCGCCGACATCGAGGCGTTGCGGGTCCACCTGGGCATCGAGCGCTGGCTGGTCGAGGGTGGCTCGTGGGGCGTCACACTCGCTCTCGCCTACGCGCAGGCACACCCGGAGCGGGTGACCGAACTGGTGCTCGCGGCCGTGACCGACGGCGACCGCCGCGACACCGAGTGGATCACCCGTGACATGGGCCGCGTCTTCCCGCGCGAGTGGGAACGGTTCCGCGACGTCGTGCCGTCCGCCGAACGCGACGGCGACCTGGCGGCCGCCTACAGCCGGCTGCTCCACGATCCCGACCCCGAGGTCCGCGCCAAGGCCGCACACGAGTGGTGCCTGTGGGAGGACACGCACATGTCGCTGGCGCCCGACGCCGAGCCGTTCCTGTCCGTCGCCGAGCCGGAGTTCCAGCTGGCCTTCGCCCGCCTGGTGACCCACTACTGGTCCCACGGCTGCTTCCTCGAAGAGAGGCAGCTGCTGCGGAACATCGAGCGGCTGCACGGGATTCCCGGGGTGTTGATCCACGGGCGTTATGACGTCAGCGGTCCACTCAGCACTGCCTGGGCACTGCATCGGGCCTGGCCCGGAAGTGAGCTCGTGGTCCTCGAAGACACCGGTCACGGCGGTGGCAGCTTGGCCTCGGCGATCATCGCCGCCACCGACCGTTTCGCCCAGGATCAGAGCGTCGGGTAGACCGTCCGCAGGGTGGCCAGCACGAGGGCCTGGGTGACGGTGACGATCTCGCTGACGGAGACCTGCTCCTGCGGACCGTGCGCGAGCCGAACGTCACCGGGCCCGTACTGCAGGGTGGGGATCCCGGCTCCCGCGTACAGGCGCAGGTCACTGCCGTACGGCGCGCCTTGCTCGGCGGGACGCGAAGTCCGGGTGACGTCGGCGTGCGCATCGCCGACCAGCGCCGCGAGCGGATGCCCTGCCGGTAACCGGCCGCTGGCGAACTGGCCGCCGGGCCACGTCACGACGGCGGGATGGGCTCGCAGCCACGGGTCCGACGCGCAGGCCTCGGCCACGCACGCCTCGAGTTCCGCACGGGCCTGAGCGGGCTCCTCCCCCAGCGCCACGCCCAGACGTCCCTCGGCCACCAGCAGATCGGGCACGCTGCTCGCCCAGTCACCGGCCTGCAGCGTGCCGACCGACAGCGGGTACGGAACGGGGTAGGCGGCCATGAGCGGATCGGCGCCGGCGTTGCGCCGGGTTTCCAGCCGGGCGAGCGCGGCGTGGATCGGCAGGTAGGCGTCGATGGCGCTGACGCCGGCGTACCGCGTGCTGCCGTGGGTGGCCTGGCCGGGGACCTCGATGCGGAACGTGAGGGCACCGCCGTTGGCGATCATGAGCGCGCCACTGGTCGGTTCGGTGATGATGCAGGCGTCACCGGTGTGGCCGCGCTGCAGGGTGCCGAACGCCCCGAGCCCGCCGTCCTCCTCGCTGACGACGAAGTGCACCGACACCTGGCCGCGCAGCGTCGCCCGAGTCGCGCGGATCGCGGCCAGCGCGGCGAGGATCGCCACCACCCCGGCCTTCATGTCGCACGCCCCGCGGCCGTGCACGACGTCTCCTTTCACCCGCGGGAGGAAGGGATCTCCCTTCCACTGGGCCAGGTCGCCGGGCGGGACGACGTCGACGTGTCCCTGCAGGATCAACGTCGGCCCGTCGCCCTGCGGACGGGTGTTGCCCACCAGCCCCCATGCCTCCGTGCGCGGTGCCTCGCCGCCGGGGAAGTCGTGATGCGCGCGCAGCTGGGGCAGGTCCATCGACCAGAGATCGACGTCCAGGTCCATCCGTTCCAGGTGCCCGGCCAGCACGTGCTGCAGTTCGGACTCCGCGGCGCTGCCCGTCACGCTCGGCACCGCGAGCAGGTCCAGCAGGAGCGGGCCGATCGCGGCCTCGTCCACCGCGGCCAGCGCCGCCGCCTCGACATCATTGATGGTCACCAGCCGGACAGTAGGTTCGCGTGAGAAGGCCAACAATCACGAGAACCAGCTTCTAACCCTGAGTTCTTTGCAAAGATCAGGGCGGGGCGACGAATATTTGCGCATGGACTCCATCGACGAAGCGATCATCCGGTGCGTGCTGCGCGACGCCCGTGCCACCTACGCCGAGATCGGCAAGGTGGCCGGGTTGTCACCGTCCGCCGCGAAGAGACGCCTCGACCGGCTGGTCGCCACCGGAGCGATCCGGGGCTTCAGCGCGCTGGTGGATCCGCAGGCGCTGGCGTGGCACACCGAGGCGTTCGTCGAGATCTACTGCAAGGGCAATCCCACCCCCGCCCAGCTGAGCAAGGCGCTCGAGGACATTCCCGAGGTCATCGAGGCGTGCACCGTGTCCGGCGCCGCCGACGCGATGCTCTACATGCTCGCCAGGGACATCCCGCATTTGGAACAGGCGATCCAGCGCGTGCGTTCGACCGCTCCCGTGGACCGGACCGAGAGCGCGATCGTGCTGTCCCGGCTGCTGACGAGGCCCCGCCTGTAGCTTTCAGCAGCTGTCCGGTGTGGTCGACGACCTCCTCGACGACGTAGTCACGGCCCCACCCGGCCGTGCGGTCGCCGAGCCAGATCAACGCCTCGGTCCCGTCACGGCGGCGCCGCAGCGCGCGAGCCGCCATCGGGCCGAAGTAGTTGGAGACAGACCGATGGTGCGGATCAGCGGGATGTCACGTTCGTCGTTGTCCGTCGCGAGCAGGCCAGAGTACGGGTCGAGCGCGGCGGCGACGAACTGTGCAGCGCGACGGCGTGGTCGTACAGGGACGCGCTCACGCGCGGACCACGGACTCGATTCTGTCGATCATGACGGCGAGGCCAGGTCGTCACAGCCACCGCGGGCAACCGACTTCAGGAGTCTCCCGGCGAGCGCCGCGACGAGACCGCGCAGCTCGTCCGGCCTCTCGACGACGAACGGCAGGTCCAGCGAGGCGAGCACACCGGGCAGCCAGTCGAGCCGTTCCACCCGCAGTTCGACCCGCGACCAGCCGTCGCTGAGGGGCTCCACCACGGCGACGCTCGCGGGCAGCCGGGTGCGGATCTGCGCGACGGTCCCCTGGATCCGCAGTGTCACCTCGTGCCGGTGCGGAGCGGTGGCGAGCCCGGTCAGGACCCGCTGCGCCGGATCGAGATCACCGGGCGGGTCGAACGAGCCGGGCAGCGTCCTGGCCGTGGCGATGCGGTCGAGCCGGAACGTCCGGTCCTCACCGATCGCGGGATCGGCGCCGGTCACGTACCACCGGCCGGAGTGGGCGACGAGCCCGTACGGGTGCAGCGTGCGTTCGCTGTGCTGGCCGTCAGCGGCGGTGTACCGGATCGCGACTGGCCGGTGGTGGGTCACCGCGTCGGCGAGCGCGAGCAGGACCGAAGCCTCCGGGGTGGCCGGCGAACCGGGCGGGCTGGTGAAGGCGAGCGAGCCGAGCACGGCGTCGAGCCTGCCGCCGAGCCGGGCGGGCAGCACGCGGCGGACCTTCGCCGCCGCCGTCTCACTCGCGGTGCCCGTCATCGGACCCGTGACCAGGCCGATCAGCACCGCCAGCGCCTCGTCGTCGCTGAGCATCAACGGCGGCATGCGGTAACCGGGAGCGAGCCGGTAGCCGCCGTACCGTCCGCGCACCGACTCGACCGGTATGTCCAGGTCGAGCAGGTGGCCGACGTACCGGCGCACGGTGCGTTCGTCGACTTCGAGCCGTGAGGCGAGTTCCGCCACCGTCCGAACGCCTCCGGATTGGAGGAGCTCCAACAAGGAGAGCACGCGTGCGATCGGCCGGGGCATGGCCGAAATTCTCTCTCACATACCGGGCGGTTTCTGTCCGGTATCGCTTTTAGCGTGCGGCCATGGACTTCGCATCTATCCGTGTCATCACCGCCGACGTCGCCCGCCTCGCCGGTTTCTACGAACGAGCGACGGGCGTGCGGGCGACCTGGGCCAGCGAGGACTTCGCCGAGATCACGACCCCGACGGCGACCCTCGCGATCGGCAGCGTCCGCACCGTGGCGTTGTTCGCCGCCGGCTCGGCCGAGCCGAGTGCCAACCGCAGCGTCATCATCGAGTTCGAGGTCGACGACGTGGAGGGCGTGCACGCGGAACTGGCCGGCGTCGAGGTCGTCCAGGAACCCACCACGATGCCGTGGGGCAACCGGTCGTTGCTGGTCCGCGACCCCGACGGCAACCTGGTCAACTTCTTCAGGAGGGCCAGGCCCGCAGCACCGAGTCCAGCGCGTCCAGCGCTCTGAGCCACGACGCCTCGACCCCGCGCGGGTGGCTGTGGAACGCCCCGGAGCGTTCCAGCGAGACGAACCCGTGCAACGTGCTGTGCAGCAGCCGGGCGGCATCGGTCAGCTCCGGCTCCCACAGCTCATAGCCCCGCAGGACCGCGCGGGTCATCTCGGCGTGCTTCAAAGCGCTGTCGGCGGCCGCGTCCGGGTCGAGCGCGATCTGCATCGCCGCGTAACGGCCGGGATGCTCGCGGGCGTACCGGCGGTAGGCGGAGGCGAACGCGACCAGGGCGTCCTTGCCCGCACGGCCCGCGATCGACTCCGCCACCCGGTCCGCGAGTTCCGCGAGCGCGAGGACGGCCAAGCGGACGCGCAGATCCTGGGCGTTGCGGATGTGCGAGTAGAGCGAGGCGTCCTTCACCCCGAAGTGCCGGGCCAGCGCGGACACCGTCACGTTCTCGAAGCCGACCTCGTCCGCCAGGTCCGCCGCCGCCTGCGTGAGGCGGTCGGCCGTGAGCCCCGCTCGTGCCATCCGTCACCCTTCCTAGGGTCCTTAATGATTTGCCTAGGACCTCTAGGTAAGCCTAGCGTCCGTGGTCATGAAGCCGCTGACCGAACACGAGATACGCGCGTCCTTCGTCAATTCCACCAAGGGCGAGGCGAAGCGCATGCACGTACCCAAGGATCTGGGCGAGCGGCCGTGGGACGACCTCGACTTCCTCGGCTGGACCGACCCGGCCGCGCCCGACCGCTCCTACCTCGTGGCCGAACTGGACGACAGGCTCGCCGGCATCGCGCTGCGGCGGGCGGCGCAGTCCGGGCGGGTGCGCAAGACCATGTGTTCGTGGTGCCTGACCACGCATTCCGGTGACGGGGTGTCGCTGATGAGCGCGCGCAAGGCGGGCAAGTCCGGGCAACTGGGCAACACGGTCGGCGTCTACGTCTGCGCCGACCTGGCGTGCTCGCTGTACCTGCGAGGGCGCAAGGACGCCGGGTTCGGTGGCCGGATGCACGAGTCGATCAGCCTGGAGGCCAAGATCGAGCGGACGATCGCGAACGTCGCCGCGTTCTTCGCCAGGGTCAGCTCGTCATGAGCGTGCGGGTGATGTCCTCCGCCGCGGTGCGCAGCGGTCGGGCCAGCCGCTGAACGGACAGGTTCGCGGTGCGCCCGGTGACGCCGAGGACGCCGACGAGGGTGCCCGCCCCGTCGCGCAGGCCGACCGCCGTGCAACTGAAGCCGAGCCTGTTCTGCTCGTGCTCGGGGAGCGACCATGACAACACCAGGGTCACAGGGCAGACCTACCAGCAGCAGGTCCGGCAGAACAGCGCGACCTTCCACCGCAACGCCGCCTACCAGGACCAGTTGCGTCGCCGCCGTCCGGCCGGCGTGGTGAGGCGGCTTCTCGGCGTCGTCTTCTCGCTGCTGTTCGCGCTGGTCGCCGTCGGGATCTTCCTGGCGATCGTCAGCAGCCAGACCTTCTGACACCGGCAGGTCTCAGAGCTCGAGCACCAACTCCGCGGAGCACGCGCGGGCACAGGGCCACGGGTCGCCGCACTCGGTGCAGCCGGTCGTCGCGGGCAGGTGCGTGTCGAGCACCTGGACCGCCCTGGTCCGATAGCGCTCCAGGTCGGTCTCCCAGTTGTGGCGGGAGCCCGCGGTCGCACTCGTCATTGTCATCAGTCCTCGGGTTGAGCTGGTGCACACAGCATGCACCTGTGACGGCGCTCACGGGCGGCAATTACGCGAAACCCGACCTTCGGCGGGTCGGGACGATCGAGCGATGTGCCGCCCGGAATCGCCGGACGGCACATCGCTCGTCACGCTGCGGGCCCGCCGAGCTGCCCGAGGTCGGCGCGCAGGTGACCGAGCGCGCTGCGGTAGAGCTGCGGACCGACGGACACGCGCGCGACCCCGGCCGCACGAAGCGCCTCCAGCGACCCGCCCTGCAACGGCAGCCCGGCGTTCACCGGGGCACCGACCTCGGTGACGACCGCGCGGAGGTCCTCAGGCCCGGCGGCTGGCACGAACACGCAGTCCGCACCGGCCGCCCAGTACGCCCGTGCCCTGCCGAGGGCGTCGGTCAGCCTCTTGTCCCCGGTGAACGGCGAGGCGGGGAAGAAGGAGTCGATCCGCGCGTTGATCACCAACGGCACCCCGATCCGGTTCGCGGCGGCGCGCATCTCCCCGATGTAGGCCGCACGCACGTCGGGGTCCACCAGGCCGCCGTTCGCGTGGTCGGTGTCCTCGATGTTGCAGCCGACGGCACCGATCCCGGTCAGCAGCTCGACCAACTCGCCGGGAGCGAGTCCGTACCCGGCTTCGGCGTCGACCGTCACCGGAACGTCGACCGACGCCGCGATGCGCGCGGCGACGAACATCATCTCCTCTCTCGGTGCTCCCTCGCCGTCGTCGTACCCCAGCCCCGCGGCGATCGCGTTGCTCGCCGTCGCGATCACGGGGAAGCCCGCGTCGGCGACGGTGCGGGCGCTACCGACGTCCCAGGCGTTCGGCAGCACGAGCGGGTCGCCCGGGACGTGCAGCGAGCGCAGGAGCTCGGCCTTGGCGGCCAGATCGGACATGACGTTCTCCTGTTCCTCGGTCGTCACCACGGATCCGGTAAACCCTGTCCGGTGGTGACCAGGCTGCGCAGGCTGCCGTTGACGTAGTGCAGCCAGGCCGTGGAGCACGCGCCGAAGCACTCGACGTCCGGCACCAGACCGACGTGGGTGAACCTCAGCTCGGCACCACCGCCGACGGGGACGATGTCGAACACGATCTCGCTGCCGGTCCACTCGGCCGGGTCCGAGACGAAGGACAGCAGGCTGTCCGTGACCTGCCAGACCACGCGGCGGCCCGGCGTCAGCTCGGTCACGCGCTGACGGCTGTAGTGCTGCGGGGGATGCCGATAGGTGAACTCGGCGCCCACCTCGTCGGTCCGGCCCTCGACCTCGCCCGTCCACCAGGCACGGACGTCCAGGACGGCCGCGTAGACCTCGTCCGGCGACTGCTCGACCGTGTACGAAGTGGAGTAGCCGCGCTCGGTGCGCGGCACCTGCGTCGTCATGACTGATCCGATCCTGTCTCTCGATCCGCTGTGCCGCGCTGGATGCGCTCGGCGATCCGCTTGATCCGCTGCAGCCGGGCGTCCCAGGTGGTGCCGACCGCGGTCAGCTGGGCGACCGCGCGGGCGAGTTGCGCCTCGTCCACCTCGTAGCGGCGCTCACGTCCGGCCGGCGTCGAATGCACCAGTCCGACGCGGTCGAGCACGCCGAGGTGCTTGGCGACCGCCTGCCGGGTGACCGGGAGCCGTTCGCTCAGCGTGGTCGCGGTGCCGCCCCCGTCGCTCAGCAGCAGGTCGAGCATCCGGCGGCGGGTCGGGTCGCCCACCGCGGACCAGAGGTCGTCGTCGATCGCCGTGCTCACGGCCGCGCGACCAGGCTGTCGGCCCGCGCGACGAGACGCGGGAGGAAGTGGTCCCAGCCCCGGACGTGATCGGCGTAGGCCTGCTCCAGCACGGCGGCCTCCCAGCCGCGCTCGCGGAACCCGGTCTCCTTGAAGCGCAGCAGCGTGCCGTCGCCGGAGGGCACGATGTCGATCGTGACGAGCAGCGAGTTGCCCGGCGCCGGCGACGCGCCCCGGTCGTAGATCCAGCGGAACGCGAACCGGCGGGGCGGGTCGGCCTCGACGACCGTGAGGTGTTCGACCTTCGCGTCCGGCGAGGCCGGGTCGCCGAAGGTGATCGTGCCGGTGCCACCGGGCACGGGGTCGAGCTCGGCGTCGTCGGGCCACCACTCGCGCAGGTGCTCGGGAGAGCTGACCACCTCGTAGACCACCTCGGGGCTGGCGTCGATGCGCAGCTCGCGTTCGATGCTTCCGTGTTCCACGCGGTCCTCCTCACTTGAAGTGCAACCATCGGTTGCATCTCAAGCTAACTGGATCGCCCGGTCTGCGCAACCTTTGGTTGCGCAGACGTCACTTCGCCGCGGGTTGGGTCCTGGCCAACTGCAGCAGCGGTGCCCACTGGTGAGCCGTGAGCGGCAGTTCGACGGAGGGAGCCTTGCTGTCGCGGATGCCGACGCCGCGCCCCACCTCGACGCAGTTGCCGTCGCTAGCGCTGTAGCTGCTCTTCTGCCACCTGGTCATGCTCGAACTCCTCACCGATGATGTCGGTGATCAGCTTCCTCGTTTGGACCTCGTCCAACGCCGTCCGATCGAGTGACTTCAGGACGGTGTCGTAGCGGGCGACGGAAGCTTGATCCTCGATGAAGACGTTAGCTCCTTCGCTCTCGACGTAGACGAGCTCGGGGATCTTCTTGAACCTCAACCGGTCGAAGTCGCCTGCAAGCCCGGCGTGTGGCCCGAAAGTGGTGGGCATCAAGCGAATCGTCAGATGCGGACGCACTGAAAGGCGCAGCAGGTGGTGCAGCTGCTCCGCCATCACCCCCGTGTCGCCGACCGGCAGCCGCAGAGCCTGCTCGTGCATGAGATCTTGACTGTCCGGTTTCCGTCGAGCACGGCTGTCTGGCGAACGACCCGGTTCTCGACCACCACTCGCGCGGCCTTTTCGTCCAACGGCTTGGCGAGCGCCAGGTGCCAGGTGTAGTCAGGCACCTGGACCAGGCCGTGCACGACGTTCATCGACCAGCCGGTGATCTCCGAAGCGATTTTCTCGTGCTCTCGCAACGTTCTCACTCGGTCCGGCATGCCGGAACCCGCCGGCTGCAACCAGTCTCTGATGTGGGCGTCGTGGTGCAGCGCCATGAGGTGGTCGAACTCGTCGGGCGGCGTGCGCAACAGCCCCAGCAACTTGGCCAGGTCGACGTCGCTCACGCCTTCCTTGCCGTTGACCAGTTCCGAGACTTTGGCTTCCTGCCAGCCCAGCAATTCGGCGGCGGCCCGGTTGGTGAGGTCGGCCGCCCGCAGCAACGCCCGTATCGCGTCGCCGAACTCGCGGCCGCGCACCGTTGATCTCCGCAAAGGCATGCAGGGACGGTAGAGGCGGCGTTCCGTTTGGCTCCACCCATTCGCCGCAGGTCAACCTGAAAGCATTCCCTTTGGATGAGTTCCAAACTCCCGGCCTAGGCCGGCGCGACCGCGCGGCGGACGCTGTCTCGCAGGAAGTCCCGGCGGCGGTCGTGGGTCTCGGCGGGTTCGTCGGCCGTGGCCGCGTAGACGTTGCTGACCGGCGACCACGCCATCGACATCGCGATGACCATGGCCATCAGGTCGAACGGATCGCCGTCCCGGATCAGGCCGGCCTGCTGCGCCTCGGTGATCGCCTTGAGCTTGTTCTGGTCCAGGCGATCGGTGTCGGCGACCAGGTGGCCGGTGGGGCGCCGTTCCAGGCGCGCCCAGGTCGCGAGCCGGATGAGTTCGGGGCGCTCGAGGTACTCGTCGTAGAGGCGCACGGCCCAGTCCGCCAGGTCTGCGGCGTCGATGGGCACGACGTTGACGATCCGCTCCAGCGAGCCGAAGAAGATCGCGTCGAACAGCCCGTCCTTGTTGCCGAAGTAGGCGTAGAGCTGGGCCTTGTTGGTGCGTGCCGTGGCGACGACCCGTTCGATGCGGGCTCCGGCGATGCCGTGCTCGGCGAACTCGCGGGTGGCCACGTCGATGATGCGTTGCCGCGTGGCCGCGCCACGGGCGGTCAGCTGCTGGTCGGACATGGCTGCACTGTACCGACAGAACAGTCGGTTTACTTTGCCGCGCTCCGAGGGGTAGCTTCAAGTAGACCGAACAGTCTGTTTGAGGAGAGTCATGCGAAGCACCACCGGCTGGCAGGCCGACGGACACGCGCTGCACCGAGTGCCGCTGTCCCGCCGTGACCTGCGGCCCGACGACATCGCGGTGCGCGTGGACTTCTGCGGGGTCTGCCACACCGACCTGCACTCGCTGCGGGCACACAACGGCGACGACGTGCTCGTGCCGGGTCACGAGTTCACCGGCGTGGTCGTGGACGTCGGCTCAGAGGTGACCGAGTTCCGGGTCGGTCACCCGGTCGCGGTCGGCAACATCGTCGACTCCTGCGGCGTGTGCACGATGTGCACGGCGGGTCAGGAGAACTTCTGCCGTGAGTTCCCCACGCTCACCTACAGCGGGACCGATCGCCACGACGGGACGACGACGCTGGGCGGCTTCTCCCGCGAGTACGTGGTGCGCGAGCGGTTCGCCCATCCCCTGCCGTCCGGGCTCGACCCGGCGGCCGCGGCGCCGCTGCTGTGCGCCGGGATCACCGTGTGGGAACCGCTGCGCGCCCTGGGTGTCGGTCCGGGAACGCGCGTCGCGGTGGCCGGCCTGGGCGGGCTGGGCCACCTCGCGGTCAAGTTCGCGGCGGCGCTGGGTGCCGAGGTGTCGGTCGTGAGCCGGTCGGCCGACCGTGCGAGCGACGCGATCCGGCTCGGTGCCCGCGACGTCGTCGTCTCCACCGACCGGGACAGCACCGAGGCGGCCCGCGACAGGTTCGACGTTCTCATCGACACCATCCCGGTCCCCCACGACCTCGGCCCGTACCTGCGGCTCGTGGCGATGGACGGGACGCTGAGCCAGGTCGGCTACCTCGGCACCCTCACCGTCGAGACGATGGACCTGCTCCTCGGCCGCAAGAAGCTGAGCTCCGGTGGCAGCGGCGGTCTTCCCGCCACCGCCGCCATGCTGGAGTTCTGCGCCACCCACGGCATCACCGCCGACGTCGAGGTCCTGCCGTCCGCCCGCGTCGCCGAGGCCCTCGACCGGCTCGACCGCGGAGACGTCCGCCACCGGTTCGTCCTCGACCTGTCCGACCTGGACTGACGTGCCGCGACAGCGCTGATCACTTCCAGGGCGTCCGGCGGCTGGCCCGCGGCATCTTGGCGATCTTCGCTTCCGCCTGGTCCTCGTCGATGATGCCCGCGGCGGCTCGCCACCGCAGCTTCTCGGCCACGACATCGGCGAGCGGTGCGTCCGCGAACTTGCGCCAGCGCTTCGACGGGAGACGTTCGCGCTTGAGCTCGGACTCGATGTCATCGGGAAGGGCCTGGACGAGCACCACGTGCTCGCGGCGCCGGTCCGCCCGGACGTTGACGCGCTTGTTCCTGGCGATGGCCTTGCGCGAGCCCTTGTCGCTCTGCCCGTAGGAGTTGCGGGCGTCCCTGGCGTAGCTCAACGCCTTCTTCTCCTGCGGAGATCTCCTGGTCACAAGCCGATCCCAACAACGAGCGCACCTGATTTGCTCAGGCGTGCTAAGTTTTGCTCATGCGAGCAAAGTCCGTGACCGAGCAGGCCCGGCGGGCGCAGATCGTGGCGGCGGCGATCGCCACGATCGCGGAGCTGGACTACGCGGAAACGTCGTTCAAGGCCATCGCGGCGCGTGCGGGGCTGAGCAGCACGGGGCTGATCTCGTACCACTTCAAGAACAAGCAGGAGCTCGTCGACGTCGTGTTCGCGGACATCTTGGAGCGCTTCCAAGGGTTCGTGCACGCGCGGATGGGCCAGGCGAGCGCTCGCGAGGAGCTGCGGGCGTTCCTGAGCGCCAACATCGCGTTCCTGCGCGAGCACCGCGCCGACATGGTGGCGTTCCTGCGGATCAGGGCCCACGCGGCGGTGACGGACGGGGGCATCGCCGACTCCGATCACGTGGCGCTCGCCGACCTGCTCAGACAGGGGCAGCAGGCCGGCGAGTTCCGCGTGTTCGACCCGGACGTGATGGCGGTGTTCGTCCTCGCGATGCGCAACGGCGTCGTGCTGCGGTCCGGGTCACTCGATCTCGACGTCTGCGAACGGGAGTTGGTCGCGGCCGTCGATCTGGCCACAGGGGGTTGATCATCGTGCGTCGGGGCACGTTGTTGATCGCCGCATTGCTGCTGGTGAGCGCATGCGGGAAGGGGGAAGCCATGCCGTCGGAGATTGTGGAGACCGACGCTGGACGGCTGAAGGGGGAACAGCGCGACGGGCACCTGCGGTTCCAGGGCGTCCCGTACGCCGTCGCCGAGCGGTGGAAGCCGCCGGTGCGCGCCGCGGCCTGGAGCGGGGTGCGGAAGGCCTTCGAGCCCGGCAGTCCGTGTCCGCAGGTCGGGTCCAGCTACTCGGAGACGAAGAGCACGAACGAGGACTGCCTTTTCGCCAACGTCACGACCCCGTCGGCCACCGGCCGCAAGCCGGTGCTGGTGTGGGTGCACGGCGACGGCGCGATCGGCGCCGGGCACTACTTCGACGCGGAACGCCTCGCACGGCAAGGAGACGTCGTCGTGGTGACGTTCAACTACCGGATGGGGGTGTTCGGCGGGTTCGGGCTACCGGGACTCGAGCACTCCGGTGAGTTCGGGCTGCTGGACCAGCGCGCGGCGTTGGAGTGGGTCCAACGCAACATCGCCGCTTTCGGCGGAGATCCGGACAACGTGACGTTGTTCGGGGTGTCGTTCGGCGCGACCGCGGTCGGCGCCCACCTGATCGGCCAGCGGCCGCTGTTCCACAAGGCGATCATGCACAGCTCGTTCACGCTGGTCGACGTGCCGCGCGGCGCCTGGTACCCGGATCTGGAGGCGTTGCCGTCGCTCGCGTGGCGGCCCGTGCCGGAGATCCAGGAGATCGGCGCGGTGATCAGCTCCGAACTGGGCTGCGCGGACGTCGAGTGCCTGCGCCGGCTGCCGGTCGAGAAGCTGCTCGACCACTCGCAGATCATGAACATCTTCCAGCCCGTCGGCTACGGCGGCTCAGTCCTGCCCCGGCTGCCGGGCGACTCGCTGGAGGCGGGCGAGTTCGCCGGCGTACCGATCCTGGCCGGGGCGACGCGCGACGAGCACAACAGCTTCGTCGGGCTGTTCCGTCCGGACCCGATGTCCACTGAGGACTACTCGCGGCTGCTGCGGGAGGCGTTCCCCGGCCGCGCGGCCGAGATCGAACGCGAGTACCCGGCCAGCGCGTTCGCATCGCCGAAGCAGGCGTGGGCGACCGTGCTGACAGACCGCATGTGGGCGCGTGCGACGTTCCGGCAGAACACGCTCTACGCGAAGAAGGCGCCCGTCTACGCGTTCGAGTTCGCTGACCGCAACGCGGCCACGAATCCGGAGTTCCCCAAGGAACTGCACGGCGCGAACCACTCGTCGGATATCGACTACCTGTTCCCCGATGAGGACTTCACCGAGGACCGCGGCCTGTCCGACCACATGATCGAGGCGTGGACGGACTTCGCCCGCACCGGAACACCGGGGTGGCCGCGGTTCTCGGAGGGGCAGTACGTGCAGTCGCTGGCTCCGGGCGCGATCGGACCCGTCGACTACGCGGCCGAGCACAGGCTGGTGTTCTGGAACTAGGCCATGGCCTCGGCGGACTCAGCGTCGCCAGGTCGGCGGCGGGGACGTCGAGCAGGGCGGAGAGATCACCGAACGTTGACCGCCTTGGCGACGGCGGCCTGGTTCATGTTCCGGTTGCCCAGCAGGCGCATTACGAGCGGGCCGGGGCCGTCGCCGTCGAACCTGGCCGGGATGGCCTCGGGGCTCGTGCGGTTTCGCCGAGGAACCGATCGCACGAGTGCGCGCACCTCGGCCTGCGCGCCGCGGCTCAACGGCAGGTAGGCGCGCAGCAGACCGGGGATGCATCCGCCGGCTGTCCTGTCGAGCGGCGCCAGTTCTTCCGGCATCGGCTGGGAGACGATCGCGATCCGGCCGATTCGTGCAGCTTCTCCCCCATGCGCACGAGCCTAGGCGCGACATCGCTACCCTGGATCACGTGCCAGGCACCCGCAGCTCGCGAACCCGCGCGTATCTCGCGCGGGTCTTCGCCGTGCTCGCGCTGGTCGCCGGGATCGCGATGATGCAGGGCACGCCGTGCGAGGCGGAGTTCGCCTGGACCGCCCAGTGCCCGACGTCGAGCACGCACGCGGTCGCCCACTCCGCTCCCACCGACGACGGCGGGCTGATCGAGGGCATCCTCGTCGCCGGAGCCTGCCTGGTGGTGGCGCTCGCCGTGCTGATCGGGCTCGCCGTGCTGCGGCGGTCCGGCTCGTTCCAGGTGCTCTCGGTGCGCCTGCCCGCTGTTCTGTCCCCTCCTTCACGTCGGCTGGAAGTGCGGCTGACGCAGCTCTGCGTGCTGCGCGCCTAGGCCGAACCCGTTCTGCGGGTCCGTCTTCCTTCGCCACACGTGGAGTTCTGCCATGTCGAAAAACGCTCGTCTGTCCCTGATCATCGTCGCCGTCGTGGCGGTCGTGGTCGCCGGCTTCCTCCTGTTCAGCCGCAACGACACCACCGCGGCACCCCAGTCCGCCGACGGCAGGGTGACCGTCGTCGAGTACCTCGACCTCGAATGCCCGTCGTGCCGCGCCGCCTACCCCGGCGTGGAGAGGCTGAAGACCGAGTACGGCGAGCGCGTGACGTTCGACGTGCGGCACTTCCCCATTCCCAGCCACCGCAACGCCGAACTGGCCGCCGTCGCGGTCGAGGCCGCGGGCGCGCAGGGCAAGCGCGACGAGATGTTCCGGGTGATGTTCGACGCGCAGCAGGAGTGGGGCGGCCGACAGACGTCGCAGCGCGCCGCGTTCACCGGCTTCGCCCAGCAGCTCGGCCTCGACCAGGCCGCGTTCGACAAGGCCCTGGACGACCCGGCGCTGCTCGACCGCGTGCTCGCCCAGCGCACCGAGGGCAGCAAGGCCGGCGTCACCGGCACGCCGACGTTCTTCATCAACGGAACCAAGTTCACCGGCGCGCCCACCTACGACGGGCTGAAGGCAGCGATCGAGAAGGCGCGTTCGTGAACCGGATCGTCGCCTGGGTCCTCGCGGCCGGCGGGTTCGTCGGCCTGCTTGCGTCGTTCGTGCTGACCATCGAGAAGATCGCGCTGCTCAAGGACCCGTTCTACGTGCCGACGTGCAGCATCAACCCGGTGCTGAGCTGCGGCTCGATCATGAAGACCGCCCAGGCCGAGGTGTTCGGGTTCCCCAACCCGTTGCTCGGCATCGCGGGCTTCGCGGTGGTGACGACCCTGGGCGTGCTGCTGCTGGCCGGGGTGTCGCTGCCGTCGTGGGTGTGGATCGGGCTGCAGGTCGGCGTGACGTCCGGCGTGCTGTTCGTGCACTGGCTGATCTTCCAGTCGCTGTACGAGATCGGCGCGCTGTGCCCGTACTGCATGGTCGTGTGGGCGGTGATGATCCCGATCTTCTGGTACACGACGTTGCGCAACATCAGGCCGACGTTCCAGTTCCACAGCGTCGTGCTGATCCTGTGGTACCTGGTGATCGCGGGCGGGGTGCTGCAGGCGTTCTGGTTCTACTGGTCGTCGCTCGTCTAGCAGCAGCGGTCCCAGCCTGGCATTCGTCAGGCTGGGACCGCTGCTTGGATGTCGGCGTGACCGCATACGACGTCGCTCGTCTCCTGCCCGCCATCCCGGAGCTGCGCGCGTTGTGCCGTGCGCTGGCCGCGCTGGACGTCGTGCTCGACCCCGAGAGCGACGAGCGCCACCACCGTTACGACATGGCTTGGGCGCTTGGTGAGGAGTTGGCGTCCATGAACGACGGCTCGGGCAACGAGTACTCCGTCACGTTCACGGCCGCGGGGGCGTACGTGCGCGGGTTCGACCACGAGTCGCCGATGAGCCCCTACGCCACCGACGACGAGAAGCCGTGGCCCGGTGTGCTCGACTCCGTGCCCGACGTGTTCCGGGAGTGCGTGGAGGAACCGGCGTTCTCCGATGAGTTCGGCACGCCGTCCGTGACGGTGTGTTTGTGGCGTGAGCACAGCGACACCGCCTGGCGGCACGGAGACATCACCTTCCCCGACGGGGACGAGGACGGGGCCGACTGGCTGTTCTCCCTGCTGACCGACCGCACGCCTGAGGCCTTCCAGGACTGGGCGCAGGACTACTACGAGATGCCGGTCGACCTCGACGCGGTGCGGCACGTCTACGCCGGGCAGCCGTTGACCGCGGAGGTCGTGACCGCGCTCAACCCCGGCACCACCCTGGCCGCCGTCGCCGACCAGATCGTCGCGACCGGGTATCCGATCCGCTGACGTCCCTAGGCACTCTTGGCAGTACCGAGCAGCGTGCGCAGCCCGCCGATTCCCGTGAAGTGGTGCCCGCGCATCCCGGTCAGCTCCGCGGCCCGCACGTTCTCCAGCCGGTCGTCCACGAACAGGATGTCGTCGTCGCCCAGCGCGTCACGGCACCACTCGAAGGCCGCGCGGTCCGGCTTGGCGTGGCCGATCCGGCACGAGAACGCGCGCACCTCGAACAGGTCGAGCCACGCGTAGGTGCGCTCGAAGTTCCGGGCGTGGTCCTCGGGGATGTTGGACAGCAACGCGATGCGCCGGCCCGCGTTGTGCAGTTCGTGCAGCAGCGCGACCATCTCGTAGTCGACCCGGCTCCAGCTGGCGACGTCCTTCTCGACCAGCGGCGGGTGGCCCACGAGGGCCCAGTACTCGTCGGCTGTCACGTCGCCGCGGTCGTAGGCGGGGCGGTGGGCCCAGTAGGCGTCCCAGAACTCCGGTTCGGTGCTCATCGTGGCCATGACCTCGGGTGACTGGTCGCGGGCGATCACGCCGAACATGTCGAACAGCACGATCATGCCGTCACCACCGCGACGCCCGCGGCGGTCAGGCCGTCGTCGCCTTCCGCGTCGGTGACTACGGCGTCCAAAGAGGACACCGGGACGACGTGGGCCAGGGCCGTGCGGGTGAGTTTCGAGGCGTCCACGGCGGCGATGACGCGGCGGGCCGAGGTGATGGCGGCTCGTTTCACCGAGGCGTCCTCCAGGTCGAAGGCGGTCAGGCCGTGTTCGGCGGAGAGGCCGCAGCAGCCGATGACCGCGGTGTCGAAGCGCAACGCCTGCAACGAGGCCAGGGTCAGCGGGCCGGTGAGTGCGAGCTCGCCGGGGCGTGGGCGGCCGCCGGGGACGAGCAACGTCAGGGTCGAAGAAGAGGACAGGGCGTTCACGGCGTGCAGGGACAACGGCATGACGGTCAGGCGTCGGTCGTGCAGCAGGCGGGCCACTTCGAGGCACGTGGTGCCGCTGTCCAGGACGACCGACTCGCCGTCCGCGATCAGGGCGGCCACGGCGGCGGCGATGCGGCGCTTGGCGGGCGTGTTCTCGTCCGAGCGCAGCGCGAACGGGGGTTCGGAACCGCGCAGGAGCAGGCTCCTGGCGCCGCCGCGGTAGCGTTCGAGGACGCCCTGAGCTGCGAGGACCTCCAGGTCACGGCGAATGGTCATCTCGGAGGCGCCGGTCAGCGACGCCAGGTCCGCCACACCGAGCGAGCCGGCGTCGCGGACTGCCTCGGTGATCTGCTTCAGTCGGGACACGGTCGTGATTGAACATCAGTGATGTTCGAAACTCAATCTTTCGAACATGCGAATCGTTCGTTAGCGTGTGGCAAGTGAACGCTCTCAAGGCCGCGCGGGTCGCCACCTTCACGTACTTCGCCCTCAACGGGTTCCTGCTCGGGCTGTGGCTCGTGCACATCCCGACGGTCGAGGACCGCACCGGCATATCGCACGCCGAACTCGGCCGGTTGCTGCTCCTGCTCGGCCTGGGCGCGTTCATCGGCATGCGGCTCGGCGGCAAGTTCACCGACCGCGTGGGCGTGAAGCTGGTCGTGCCGCTCGCCGGTGTCGTGTGCAGCGTGACGGCGTTCTTGCCCGGTGCGGCGGTCAACCAGTGGACGCTCGGTGCGGCGCTGCTCATCTTCGGCATCGGCAACGGGCTGATCGACGTCAGCATGAACGCGCACGCCGTGGTGGTGGAGCGGCACTACCAGCGTCCGGTGATGTCGGCGTTCCACGCGACGTGGTCGCTGGGCGGTGTGGCCGCCGCCCTGACCGGTGCCCGCACGCTGAGCTGGGAGCTCTCCCCCGCCACGACCCTCGGCGCCGCGGCTGTGCTCGGCGTGGTCGTCAGCCTCGTGACCGCCAGGTTCCTGCTCGACGAGAAGGAGTCGCAGCACGCCACCGAGCAGGCCGGCAAGCGCAAGGCTCCCCGCCGGATCTGGATCATGGCGGTGCTCGCCCTGCTGGTGATGCTGAGCGAGGGCGCCGCGAACGACTGGAGCGTGCTGCACCTGCAGGACGTCCTCGACGCGTCCCCGCAGATCGCCGCGCTCGCCTACGGCGCGTTCGCCACGACGATGACCATCGGCCGGCTGCTCGCGGACCGGGTCACCGCGAAGATCGGGCCGATGGCGGTGCTGCGCTGGGGCTCGGCGATCGGTGCCGCCGGCATCGCGACGGCCGCGCTCTCGCCGTGGATCTGGCTGGCGCTGGTGGGCTGGGCGATCGCCGGGATCGGCCTGTCGGGCACGGTGCCGCAGCTGTTCAGCGCGGCCGGGCACGCCGAACCGGGTGCCGCGGCCGCCAACGTCTCGCGCGTCGCGGGTCTCGGCTACCTCGGCGTGCTGGCGGGACCGGCGGTGATCGGCTGGCTGACCCACCTCGTGCCGCTCAACATCGCGTTCCTGCTCCCGGTCGCGCTGTGCCTGATCGCGGCGCTGTCCGCGGGCGTGTTGCGCAATGATGCCGCCGAGGAGAAGGTCACGGCGTAAGAATGCGCGCATGGATCTCGCCACTCTGGATCTCACCACCGCACACCTCGCCGACGCGTGCATCCGGGCGGACATCCCGGTCCGCACCGTCTCCCTGACGCCGGTCATCCCCGGCACGAAGACCGGTGGCCGCGTGCTGCCCGCCCGGCACGCGGGCAGCGTCGACGTCTTCCTGGAGGCCATCGAACGCAGCGAGCCCGGCGACGTGCTCGTCGTCGACAACGACGGCCGCACGGACGAGGCCTGCGTGGGCGACCTGATCGTGCTCGAAGCGCAGAAGGCCGGGCTCGCGGGCGTCGCCATCTGGGGGCTGCACCGCGACACCCAGGACATCAGGGCGATCGGGCTGCCGGTGTTCAGCCTCGGTGCGAACCCCACGGGGCCGTTGAGCCTGCGCGACCGTGCGCCGGAGGCTCTCTCGACGGCCGAGGTCGGCCAGTGGACCGTCACCTCCGACGACATCGCGTTCGGTGACGACGACGGCGTGCTGTTCGTGCCGGCGTCCGAGGCCGCCGCGCTCATCGAGAAGGCGCGCGGCATCCGGGATGTCGAACGAGCGCAGGCGGACCGCGTGCGGCAGGGTGAGTCCCTGCGCGGCCAGCTGCGGTTCAGCGAGTACCTGGACAGCGGTCTGACGTTCCGCGAACACCTGCGCAAGATCGGCGGCGCCGTCGAGGAGTGAGGCCATGACATCGATTTCGGCCAGATACCGGGTTCGCGCGGACGCGTTCGAGGCGAAGGTCGCCCAGGTGAAACCCGACGCATGGGACAACCCCTCACCGTGTGCGCAGTGGACGGCACTTGAGGTCGTGGACCACGTCATCGAGATGCACGGCGTGATGCTCGGCCATCCGATCCCGCGCACCGAGGACCCCCTCACGGACTTCCAAGAAGCCCGTCGCCAGGTCCAGGAAGCCTTGGACTCGGACCGAGCCGGCAGCGAGGTCTCCACACCCGCCGGCCCGATGACGCTGCAGGACCACGTCGACCAGGTCGTGAGCGACGACCTGGTGCTGCACGGCTGGGACCTCGCCCGCGCCACCGGCCAGGACGAGACGATCCCGGCGGCCGACGTGGAACGCCTCTGGGCCACGGCGACGTCGGTGCCCGCCGACCTGATGGAACGCTTCCGCACACCCGGCGCGTTCGGCCCCGGCATCGAGGTCTACGGCGCCGAGATCCCGGTGCCCGACGACGCTCCGCTGCAGGACAAACTCCTCGGGTATGTGGGCCGGGACCCCATGTCGAAAAATCTCTGAGCACTTCGACGGGTGCGTACAAGGCAGCCGCTGAGAGGAATGACATGGACTGGACCCTGGAAGTCGTCGTCGTACCGGTGTCGGACCTCGACAGGTCGAAGCGCTTCTACGAGGAGCAGCTCGGTTTCAAGGTCGACCACGACACGACGTTCAACGAGGACACGCGCGTCCTGCAGCTCACCCCGCCCGGTTCCGGCTGCTCGATCGTCATGGGCAAGGGCATCGTCAAGGGCGAGCCGGGGACGTTGAAGGGCGTGCAACTCGTCGTGTCGGACCTGGAGAAGGCCCGCGCGCAGCTCGTCGAGCGCGGCGTAGAGGTCGGCGAGATCGTGCGCATGAACGAGGCGGACGGCGGGTCGTTCATCTTCTTCGACGACCCGGACGGCAACAGCTGGGCCGTGCAGGAGATCAAGGCCCGCGCTACCGGTGGGGAGTGGAAGTGAAGTACATGCTGGTCAGCTACGGCGGCAGCCAGGAGGACTGGGAGGGTCTCGCCGCCTGGTCCGACGAGGACATGCACCGCATGATCGCCTACATGCGCGACCTGGACGCCGAGCTGCGCGCGTCCGGTGAGCTGCTGCAGTCCGAAGGGCTGAGCGGTCCCGCGCGGGCGTTCGTGGTGCGGGGCAGCGACGCCGGACCGGTCGTGGTCGACGGGCCGTTCGCGGAGTCCAAGGAGGTCATCGCCGGGTACTGGGTGGTCGACGTCGCCAGTCAGGAACGGCTGCTGGAGATCGCCCACAAGGCCTCGGCGTGCCCTGGGCCGGGCGGGAACCTCCTGAACCAGCCGATCGAGGTGCACCCGATCATGGGTGCGCCCGACGTGGACCAGGACACCCTCGCCCCGTATCAGCAGCAGCGCTGACAGCACGCGGGGACCTTTCGTACTGACATGCAGTACGAAAGGCCCCCGCGTGCGAACCAGGCAGGCTACTTCAGGTCGTACGCGCGGATGATCGTCTGCTGGACGTCACCGCCCGCGTCCGCCGCCCGAGCCTTGAACGACACGTTCTTGGCCCCGTGCGGGTGGATCAGCGTGACCTGCCAGCCCGCCCGCGTCTTGCGCAGCGGCACCGGCTTCCACGTCTTGCCCTCGTCGTAGGACACCTGCACAGCGGGGTCCTTGATGTTCGTGACGGGGCCCGTTCCGTTGCGCTCCACCGTGATCGGCACGGTGACGACGCGACCGGCGCGGTTGTTCTCGTCCAGCGCGGGCGCGAACCGGACGGCCAGCAACGGCACCGACTGGTAGAGATCGCCGGCGACGTGCTCGGAGTGGAACGACCAGTCCGCGGTGACCTTCGACGAGAACGAGTCGCGGGTCGCCTCGGTGTGGACGGTGTAGCGCTTCTTCTCCGCCGGCACGTTCGGGAGGTAGGCGTAGCCGGGTTCCGGCTGGTCGGAGATGACCTGGCCGTCCACCGTGACGGTGGTGCGGCCGGTGGTCGGCGAGGAGTACCCGTACATGCCCTGCGCGCTGTGCACGGGCAGGTCGAGGCGCAGCAGGTTGCCCACGCGTCCGGCGAAGCGCACGGTTCCTGGCGCGTGCGGCACACCTGGGCCGTAGACGGCGCTGTTCCAGTGCTCGGTCGTGGTGCGGCCGAGCTTGAACACGCGCGGTGCGACCGAGTACTGCGAGCCGAGGCTGGGCCACTCGCCGAGCTTCGTGAACTCGGTCAGCCCGCCGGACCACTCGACGCCCGGCGTGTAGAACTCCTGGAGCCGCAACGGCAGCGGGCCGGAGGCACCGTTGTCGCGCTGGCCGATCGAGCCCGGCACGCGGGCGTGCGTGACGGAGTTGACGCGGGCCAGTTCGCGGTCCTTCACGGAGCGCTGGAGGTCCGCCGGCACGCGGGTCTTCTCGCTGATCCGCACGTGGTACTGGTACGGGCTGCCGTCGAACTTGCCGTTGGTGTCCGGCTTGGCGAGCACGGACTCGGCGTAGAACTCGAACTTCGGCCACGACGTCTTCGACGGGCGCACGCGGATCGAGTCGAAGTTGGTGAGGTACCAGGTTCCGCCGGTCTCGCCCCAGTTGGCCTCCATCAGGAAGCCGAGGCCCGCGGACGCCGACTTCGCCTCCTTCTGCTCGACGGAGATCACCGGCTGGATGCCCTGCCGTGCGTCGAACACGATCTCGGTGTTGCCGGTGACCTCCAGCGCCGGTTCGGTCAGCGTGGTGATCAGGCCGCCCTTGGCCGGGTCGGGGTCACGCGTGCTGATCGTGCCGTCGAGGAAGAACTTGCCCTTGGGCAGGCGCTGCACGAGCGTGCCGGACGGGTCGAAGCGGAAGTACGCCTGCGCCTGGTCGACGTTGACGAACCGGTAGTCGTAGTACTGCGTCGGCGCGCCGTTGTGGTCGAGGAACGTGAGCTTCACGTCGTAGCTCTCGACCTCCTTCACGACGCCGACGGGCACTCGCACGCCGTCGGAGGACAGGATCACCGCGCCGTAGATGCCGTCCGCGACGGCGGCTTTGGTGTCGGCGGTGACCGTGGCGTCGGCCGTGCCACCGGCCGGGATGGTCAGCTTCGCCGGGGAGACGCTGAACAGGCCTGCGGCGGCGGGCTTCACCTCGGCGACGCTGAGGTCGACCGTCACGTCGGACGTGCCGTTGTTGCGGTAGGTCAGCTTCTGCGTGATGGGCTTGTCGTCGTCGTGCGGCCACTGCGCGGTGCCCAGCGTGAGGCTGCCGTGGTTCGTGGAGACCCCGGCGGACACGGCGCGGCCGACGTCGAGACGTCCGGCGCCCTGGTCGTAGATGGTCAGCGACGGGTTGGGCTTGGCGCTGTTCATCAGCGCCGCCTTGATGTCCTCCGCCTTCCACGCCGGGTTCTTGGCAGCGAGGATCGCCGCGGCTCCCGCCACGTGCGGGGTGGCCATCGACGTGCCGGACAGCGCGACGTGCCCGTCGCCCACGGGCGTGCCGATCTGGCCGTTCTTGGCCTTCGCGGCCACGATGTCGACGCCCGGCGCGGTGATGTCGGGCTTGACGGCGTTGTTCACCCAGCGCGGGCCGCGGGAGGAGAACTCGGCGAGCGTGTCGTCACGGTTCACGGCGCCGACGGTGAGGGCTGCGTCGGCGGACGCGGGCGAGCCGATGGTGCCGCCGGAGTTGCCCGCGGCGACGACGAACAGCGCGCCGGTCTGCTCGGTGATGCGGTTGAGCGCGAGCGACATCGGGTCGGTGCCCTCGTCGGGCCACGAGCTGCCGAGGCTCATGTTGACGACCTTGGCCTTGGCCGCGGCCCACTCCATGCCGGCGATGATGTCGCTTTCCCGGCCACCGCCGTAGTCGCCGAGCACCTTGCCGTTGATGAGCTTCGCGTCGGGCGCGATGCCCTTGTACTTGCCGTCGCCGGTGACGGTGGACGCGACGTGCGTGCCGTGGCCGACCCGGTCGTCGGTGGTGTCGCTGTCGGAGAAGTTCTTCGACTCCACGACGGAGCCCGCGAGGTCCGGGTGGGTCTCGTCGACGCCGGTGTCGAGGATGGCGACGGTGACGTCCTTGCCGGTGAAGCCCTTCTCCCACGCCTGGGGCGCGCCGACCTGCGCGGCGCTGCGGTCCAGCGACGCGGTGACCTTGCCGTCGAGCCAGATCCTGCCGGTGCCCGCCGCCCGGGCACCGGCCCAGAACGAGCCATCCTTGCCGACCGTGATCGCGTGCGCGCCGATGCTCGGCAACGACTCCGCGTTCGCCGCGCTGATCGCCTGCCCCTGCACGATCAGCGGAATGGTCTTGCCGGCCGCGTCGTCGTAGCCGGATCTGGCGAGCAGCGAGACGTCGAACAGCCGCTCGTCCAGCTCGCCGGAGTTGAGCCCCGCCTGGGCGTCGAGCGGGACGACGTGCAGGTCGCCGCGCGGGTCCTTGAACGAGCGGAACCCGACGTTCTCCCTGCCCTTGGCGCCCCTGGCCTGGACCTTGCCGTTGTGGACGACGACCTCGTCACCGGTGACGAGCGTGACCTTCGTGGTCAGCCCGTCGGCACGCACTTGCTGCTCCTGCGGTGCCGCTGAAACGGGAACGGCTGCCGTGGCGGCAACCACGACAGCCGTCAGCCCTGCGGCGATGTGTGATCGTTTCAACGCGAACTCCCCTAGTTCACTGAAGAAGGAATAGCCCTCAGTGACTAAGACACTTCGTTCGGTGGCCGCGTTGCGGCCTGGATCACATCACTTGTTCACAGAGTTGTCCGGATCGCCCGTTCGACGGCCGCCTCGACGTGCAGGCGGGTCGTCGGGAACACCGGAAGTGGCACGTCAGCCTGGGTGATCAGCAGTTCGATCTCGGTGCAGCCGAGGATCACGCCCTGTGCCCCTTCGAACCGTGCGATCACGTCTTGATAGGCCCGGCGGGACTCCTCGCGGACGATGCCGACGCACAGCTCGTCGTAGATGATCCGGTGCACGGTCGCACGGTCCTCAGTGGACGGCAGCAGCACTTTCAGGCCGTGGTCCTCCAGGCGTTCGCGGTAGAACGGCTGGTCCATGGTGAAGCCGGTGCCGAGCAGGCCGACCGTGGTGAGGCCGGCCTGCTTGATCGCCTGTGCCGTCGTGTCGCCGAGGTGGATCACCGGGACGTCGACAGCGGCCTGGACCTGGTCGAACACCTTGTGCATGGTGTTGGTGCAGATCAGCAGGAAGTCGGCGCCGCCTGCCTGGACGTGCGCGGCGGCTTCGGCGAGCGCCTTGCCCGCGTCGTCCCACCTGCCCTCGACCTGCATGCGTTCGATCTCGGCGAAGTCCACGGAGTGCAGCACGAGCTTCGCCGAGTGCAGCCCGCCGAGCCGTTCCCGTACGAGCACGTTCGCGAGCCGGTAGTACTCCGCGCTGCTCTCCCAGCTCATCCCGCCCAGCATCCCGATCGTCAACATGGGGCCAGTCAAGCACTCCAGCGCGGGTCGCGGCCGGTGGCGGCGAGCAGCCGCTCGAACGGCGACGCGTCGGCCGGTGCCTCGGCGGGTTCCTTGAAGACCTTCCACTCGACGGCCATCGGTCCCATCCGGGCGACGAGATCGGCGACCGCGGTGAGCACCTCGGGGTCGGGCTCGAAGTGCCGGCCGGTGGCCTGGGCGAGGTCGGACGCGTGGACGGTGAGGTCGAGCAGCGCCAGTTCGCCGACCGTCTGCGCGGGCATCTGCATGCTGCCGGAGATGCCGTCGGTCGCGCCGGGCTCACCCCACGCGTCGACGAGTTTCGCGGACTCGGCCGGGTAGCGGGTGCGCCAGTCCGGGTAGGACGGGGTGTGGCTGAAGTCGGCGTCCTGCTTCGCGGCGAGCTTCTGGAACTCCACGACGACGTGCAGCAGGTGGTCGAGCAGGGCGCGGACGTCGTAGTCGGCGCACGGGGTGGGCTTGGACAGGTCGTCGTCGGTGATGCCGGCGACGACGGGCAGTACGCGGTCACGGGCTCGGTCGAGCAGAACGCTGAGCTTCATGGTGCCGAGCCTATTTCCGGGCGTCTCGTCCCTCTTGAAAAAACGCGCCAACCTAGGATCGCGCTGTGCAGGGACCGCGTCGTGACACTCGGGGGATCGTGGACGCGCGCGAGCTGTTCGCCCGCGTGCGGTTCCGCCGCCGGATGCCTTGCTCGGAGTTGCAGCCGTACCTGGAGCACTACTGGCTGATCGACGGACAGTTGGACGCGCCGTACACCTCGCACGTCGTGCCGCATCCGTCGGTGAACATCGTCTTCGAGCGCGGATTCGCCCAGCCGGAGGTCGCGGGCGTCGGTCTGGGGCTGTTCAGCCGGGTGCTCGACGGGCGGATCCGGGTGGCGGGCGTGCAGTTCCGGCCCGGTGGGTTCCGGCCGTTCCGGGCCGAGCCGGTGTCGGTGTGGACCGGGCGGCACGTGCGGCTCGACGTCCCGTCGTCGCTGGTGCTGGACGTCGAGGACGAGGACGAGCGGGTGGCCGCGCTCGACGCGTTCCTGCTGGGCTCGGACCCGTGCCCGATGCCCAGGCGACGCTGGCGATGGAGCTGGTCCAACGGATCCGGGACGACCGGGAGATCCGGCGGGTGTCGGACTTCGCGCGGGACTGCGGCGTGGCGGTGCGCACGATGCAGCGGCTGTTCGCCGACTACGTCGGGGTGAGCCCGAAGTGGGTCATCCTGCGGTACCGCATCCACGAGGCGCTGGAACGGGCCGAGGCGGACGTCGAGTGGGCGCATCTGGCCGCTGACCTCGGCTACAGCGACCAGGCCCACCTCGTCCGGGACTTCACGCAGACCGTCGGTGTCTCTCCCACGGCGTATGCGCGGGCACTCACGTGAGGTACTCGCACAGCTCGACGAGGATGCCCTCGGGACCGCGGACGTAGCAGGTCTTGAGGACGTCCTTGTACATTTCGACGTTCTTGACCAGTTCGGCGCCGTGCGGTTCGAGGCGGGCGAGCGTGTCGTCGAGGTCGTCGACGGTGAAGGCGATGTGCCGCAGGCCCAGGGCGTGGATCGGCCCGCGGGAGCTGCCGTCGATGCTCTGCGGGGCCTGGAACTGGCTGAACTCGATGCGGTACCGGCCGTCCGGGGTCTTCATCATCGCGATGTCGCTGCTGGAGCCCTCGAGTCCGATGACGCCGTCGACGAACGCGCCCTCCATGTGGGCCTTGCCCTCGAGCTCCATGCCGAGCTCCTCGAAGAACGCGACGGCGGCCGCGAGGTCGGTGACGGTCATTCCGACGTGGTGCATGCTCTTGATGCTCATGCCCAGGGGACGGAGCCGCCGCCGCGTTCTCGACAGCGGAAGTGGTCCAACTTGATGGGCGATTTGTGGCTCTGTCATCTGGACCGGTTGCGCGGCAGAGTTCACCGCATGAACCTCGCATTCCTGATCACGACGTTGATCGCGGTCGCCACCCCCGGCACCGGTGTGCTGTACACGCTGTCCGCCGGTCTCGCGCACGGCCGGAAGGCGAGCGTGATCGCCGCGTTCGGCTGCACGCTGGGGATCGTGCCGCACGTGCTGGCGACGGTGACGGGGCTGGCGGCGCTGCTGCACGCGAGCGCGCTGGCGTTCGAGATCGTGAAGTACCTGGGCGTCGCGTACCTCGTCTACCTGGCGTGGGCGACGTGGCGGGACCGCAGCGAACTGGTCGTGGACACCGCGGCGGCACCGGCGTCGGCGCGCAAGGTCGTGGTGTCGGCGGTGCTGATCAACCTGCTCAACCCGAAGCTGACGATCTTCTTCGTGGCGTTCCTGCCGCAGTTCGCCACCGGGTTCGGGCAGATGGTGACGCTGAGCGCGGTGTTCATGGCGCTGACGTTCGCGGTGTTCGCCGTCTACGGGGTGTTCGCGGCGTCGATGCGCGACCGCGTGCTCGCGCGGCCTCGGGTGATGGTGTGGCTGCGGCGGTTCTTCGCGGCCTCGTTCGCGGCACTGGGCCTGAAGCTGGCGCTCACCTAACAGGCGGCGGCGCGTTCGAGCAGCAGGGTGCGCTCGCGTTCGTTGCGGGTGAGCGCGGCCGCCTTCTCGAACTCGGCCTTGGCCTCGGCGTTGCGCCCGAGCTTCACCAGGAAGTCGCCGCGCACGCTGGGCAGCAGGTGGTAGCCCTGCAACGCCTTCTCGCCCGCGATCTCGTCGACGAGTGCGAGGCCGGCGGCGGGGCCGAAGGCCATCGACAAGGCCACGGCGCGGTTGAGCTCGACGACCGGGGACGGCGAGATGCTCGCGAGCACCTGGTAGAGGGTGGCGATGCGTTGCCAGTCGGTGTCTTCGGCCTTGCGCGCGCGGGCGTGGCACGCGGCGAGGGCGGCCTGCACGTAGTAGGGGCCGGGGGGCTGGTTGAGGGCTTCGGCGCGTTCGAGGGCTTTGAGGCCGCGGCCGATGAGCAGCCAGTCCCAGCGGCCCCGGTCCTGCTCGAGCAGCAGCACGGGTTCGCCGCGAGGGCCGGTGCGGGCCTTGGTGCGGGAGGCCTGGATCTCCATCAGCGCGACCAGGCCGTGGACCTCGGCCTCCTTGGGCGCGAGTTCGGCGAGCACGCGGCCGAGCCGCAACGCCTCGGCGCACAGTTCGGGGCGCAGCCAGTCGTCGCCCCGGGTGGCGGAGTAGCCCTCGTTGAAGATCAGGTAGATGACCTCCAGGACGCTGGCGAGCCGGGTGGCGAGTTCGGGACCTTCGGGGACCTCGAACGGCACGCCGGCGTCGGCGAGCGCCTTCTTGGCGCGCACGATGCGCTGGGCCACGGTCGCGTCGCTGACCAGGAACGCGCGGGCGATCTCCTCGGTCTTGAGGCCGCCCAGCATCTTCAGCGTGAGCGCGACGCGCGCCTCGGTGCCCAGGACCGGGTGGCAGGCGGTGAACATGAGGCTCAGCAGGTCGTCGCCGATCTCGTCGTCGATGCCCTCGCTGGCGTCCGGGGTGGCTTCCTGGACGTCGCGGCCGATCTCCTCGACCTTGCGGCTGAGGTTCTCGCGCCGGCGGATCTGGTCGATCGAACGCCGCTTCGCCGTGGTCATCAGCCACGCGCCGGGATTGTGCGGCACGCCTTCGGCCGGCCACTGCTCCAGGGCCGCGACCAGCGCGTCCTGGGCCATCTCCTCGGCGAGCCCGACGTCGCGGGTGTACCGGGCGAGGGCGGAGATGACCTTCGCCGACTCCATCCGCCAGACCGCGTCGATGGTGCGGTGCACCGAGGTAACCCCCATGGGGGAATCACACCACAGCCACCTGACGTATTTCCACGACGCACGCGGGCAGCGCGATGCGCTTCATCCGCTCGACCGCTTCCTCGCGGTCGCGCACGTCGATCAACCAGTACCCGGAGACCCCGGACGCGTCCGGGACGAGGTCACCCGCGTCGAGCAGCACGCCCGCGCGCACCAGCGCGTCCCCGTGCAGTGCCGTCAACGGAATCGCGCTCCTGACGAAGACCATGAACCGCACCGGACCTCCTCGTTCGCCGTCTACCAGGACGTCGAACGAGGAGGTGCCGAAATCGACGCGATGATCAGGTCACTGCGCGGTGAAGTCGGCCGCGTGGTCGCGGGCCCACTGGGCGAACGTCCGGTACGGCCTGCCGGTGAGCTTCTCGTAGTCGGGCGACACGACGAACTCGTAGTCGGCGAAGTCGTCGGGGTCGCCGCCCTCGTACCCGGCGATGCCGAGGATGTAGCGCGCGATCTCCTCAGGCCAGCCGACGCTGACGTAGTAGGCGAGCGCCTCCTCGACGCTGACGTCGCGGAACGTCAACGAGCGTCCGATCGCGGCACCGATGTCCCGTGCCATGTCCCGCTGGGTGATCTGCGGCGGGCCGGACAGGTCGTAGGCCTTGCCCGCGTGGCCGTCCTCCTGCAGCACCTTGATCGCCACGTCGGCGATGTCGGCCTCGTGGATCGGCTGCCCGAACGCGTCCGGCTCGGGGTGCACGATCGTGCCGTCCGCGCGGATCGACGGTCCCCAGAGGTCGATCTTGTTGACCGCGAACTCGCCCGGCCGCAGGTGGGTCCACTCGGCACCGGACGCCTCGACGGCCTGCTCGACCGGCAGGTGGTGGCTGGTGTCGTAGCCGTAGGTCACCGCGCCCGAGGACAACGTGACGATCCTGCGCACACCTGCCCGCACCGCACGGTCGACCACCTCCTGCGCGGTCGGCGGGGGCACGAACAGGTAGAGCTTCTCCACGCCGTCGAACGGGATGCTGTCCGGGTCGTCGAGGTCCGCCTTCACCGTCTCCACGTGCGCGGGGAAGCCGGCCTTCGCCGGGTCGCGGGTGATCGCCCGAACGTGACCGCCGAGCCCCCGCACCACCAACCGGCCGACGTTGCCCGTCGCGCCGGTGACCAGCGTGGTCATCGCATGCCCCCTTCGATGCCGTCCAGCAACCTGTCGAGCCCGTAGTTCCACGAGCGGTGCATGTTCTCCGCGAGCGTGCCCTCGGTGTCGTAGGCGCCGGCGTTCCACAGCGCCGTCATCGCCGGGTAGCGCTCGACGTCGAAGTAGTCGTCCCAGAACACCTGCCGCGCACCCCACCACGAGTCACCGGACTCGCCGGTCGCCGCCGCGAGCTGTTGATCGTCCACTTCGGACGCCGCGGCGCCGTGCACGAAGCCCTCGACGGCCACGTGCGCGACGGTCACCTGCCTCGGTTCCAGTCCGGAGTCGGCGAGTGCGGCCAGCACGAACTCCTGTCCGTCCATCAGTCCCGGGCCGAGCGGCGGCCGCACCATCGACACGTCCCGCATCCACGGATGTGCCTGGTAGACCGCACGCGTGCGGTCGGCGTAGTGCTGGACGCGCTCACGCCAGGTGCCCTCGGGCACAAGGTCGCGTTCCTGCAGCACCGCGTCGGCCATGAGGTCGATCAGCTCGGCCTTGCCGGGCACGTGCGTGTAGAGCGACATCGTGCCGACACCCAGTTCCTGCGCGACGCGGGCCATTGACATCGCGCCGAGCCCCTCGCGGTCGGCCACCGCGATCGCCGCGGTGACGATCTGGTCGACGCTCACCTTGGGCTTCCTGCCGACCGGTTTCGGCTCCTGCGGCGTGCGCCAGAGCAGTGCGAGCGTCCTGGCCGGGTCTCCCGCGCCGCTGCGTTCGGCGGCCATCCGTCCACCTCATTTCCGTAGGACATACAGAAACAATACCGTATGACGTACGGAAACAGGCTCAAGCAGCGGACCGGTTGACGTACCAGAGCACCCGGACGCTGGTCGGGGACGTGTGGCGGAGCTCCGCGCACACCTCGTGGACCAGGACGAGTCCGGTCTGCCTGCACAGGCGCTCGTCGGTGGGCAACGGCGGCCGATAGGTGAACCCGCCCGACGCGAGTCCCGCGCGGACCACCTCGGCGGCGCGGTCTCCGGTCGCGGTCAGCTCTCGCGCACAGTTGGCGCCATGGCCGGAGCCGCAGCGGCCGCCATCCTCGGCCACCTCCAGCCCGGACGCGGCCGACACCACGCCCTCGTCGCGGGGCATGCTCGCTTCGATGTCCAGGAACACGGCGATCGCCATCCCCGCAACGATCATGGCGGGCAGCCACAGGACGCCGATGAGCAGGCGCCGTTCGACGAGCAGACCGACGGCGATCACGACCGCCGCGATCATCGGGTGGAGCCAGTAGACCTCCAACGCCGAGGGCACCCACCGGCCGGGCAGCTCCATCGCACGCGGCAGCACGAACCACGCCAGCAGGGTCACCAGGAGCAGGCCGACCACGAGCCCAGTCCGCCACGAACGGGCGAGGACGATCCACAGGACGATCGGCACCAGTCCGAACAGGCCGGTGTCCACGGACAGCACGTTCACGACGAATCCTGCCGCCAGCGGCACGGCGCGCCACCAGAGCGACTCCCCCAAGTTCTCCACGCGACCAGTAAAGCGGAAACGCCGCCCCGAAGATCGGGACGGCGTTTCCTCGTGGTGGGAGCTGGTTCAGGAGCGCCAGGCCAGCACGGTCAGCATCTCCTTGCCGCGTTCGGCGCTGCGCGGGTGGCTGAGCACGTCGTAGCGGCCGGCCACGAGCTGGGTGACCGAGGCGAAGTCACGGCGGCCGCGCGTGGCGGCGTACCGGGCGGCGGCGCTGGCCAGGCCGAAGATCGTACCGACGACGAGGCCCGTGACGATCGGGGCGAGAGCGCCGCCGGTCGAGAACAGGCCCAGCAGCAGACCGACGAACAGACCGAACCAGGCACCCGACGCGGCTCCCGCGCCGAGGACGCGGCCCCAGGTCAGCCGGCCGGTGACGCGTTCGACGATCATCGGCTCGACGCCGACGATGGTGACGTCCGCGACCGGGAAGTCGTTGTCGGCCAGGTGGTCCACGGCCCGCTGGGCCTCTTCGTAGGTCCCGTAGGAGCCGATGGGCCAGCCGGTGGGCGGAGTGGGCAGTGCGTTGACGCCCGTGGAATTCGTTCCCGTGGCGAACGGAGTCGCGGTGGTCATTTCCAACACCTCCGAATTGCGATCCCTACACCTGGTATTACGAACGCGGCACCGCCTTTGTTCCCAGAGTTGAGCGGGTGTGACTCAGCTCCCTGCCGGTAAGCGTGATGACCAGCGATTCCGCTGTTTCCTGAGAATTCTCAGGTTTCTCGCCGTAGTGCCCGCTGCCATTCCTCCTTTGTCAGCGCGTACTCGACCTCACCGTGTTCGGCGCCGGGCAGCGGATCGGGGAAGTCGACGTGGAACGTGCGGACGTGCCGCAGCCCGCACTTCTCCATCACCCGCCGCGACCCGGCGTTGACGAACATCGTCGTGGCGACGACCCGCTGGACACCGCCCGTGGTGAAGCCGCGTTCAATCAGTGCTCTCCCACCCTCGGTGGCGTAGCCGAGGCCCCAGAACGCGCGGTGCAGCCGGTAGCCGAGCTCGACCTCGGTCGTGCCCTGGAACTCGAACCAGCCGGCGAACCGGCCGGTCGCCTTCTCGACGGCCGCGTGGAAGCCGTCGCCGAGGTAGTTCTCGACCGGTGCCGGGTCGAGGTACCGCATGACCTCGGGGTCGGCGTGCAACGCGCGCAGTGCGTCCACATCGGATCGGCCGAGGGGTCGCAGCGTCAGGCGTTCGGTGTCCACGAGGAGATCCTGACGCGGTCGTCCACCGCTTTTGAGGTGTCTACGACGGGTTCTGCGGCGTGATCGTCTCCAGCGCGTTGCCGGCGGCGTCCCGCACGACCACGCGGGCGTCGGGGTGCCGGTCGAACAGGCGTGCTGCCAGCACGAACGTGCCGTTGCCGATCGTGGCGGGCACGTCCGCGGCACCGGGGCTGGTGTAGGTGATCGACGCCGCGCGGGGGTCGAGGACCAGGCCGACCGCGGCGGCGCTGGTGCTGCCGCCGTCGTAGTACTCGCCCTGCTCGTTGACCTTGTACGGCTTGAAGTCGTAGAACGCCGACATCGCCGCGACGGTGCTGCCGCGGATCTCCGTCAGGTCGTCGAGGTCGAACACCGATCCGGGCGTCGGGTCACGGTCTGCCTCGCGGCAGTAGAGCAGCAGGTCGCCGAAGCGGCCGGTGATCATCGTGTCGGTGGCGCTGACCTTCGCGGTGAGGCCGTGCGCGAACTGATCGGGGTCCGGCACCGCCCGGTCCTTCAGGCAGGCGGCGAACCGCGCGGCCTCGGGAGTGTCCCGGGCGGCGGGCAGCAGCGGGCGGTCGACGACGGACGCGGTGGGCTTCGGCACGCCCCGCACGGCCGACTCCTCGCCGTTGACCAGCGCCTTCGTGCCGTTCTCGGCCTTGGGGAACCCGCTGGGCGCCAGGAACAGGCCGTCCACCAGCGCGGGCATCGTGGTGCTCTGACCTGTGTCGGCGATCTGGGACAGGCTGAGGAACCTGACGTCCGCGGAGACCAGGCCCGCGATCGTGCCGCTCGGCGTGGTGAACAGGATCTCCACCTGACGCCGGCCCTCGAGCTCGGCCGGCTTCGGCACGGAGATCGTCGTGGTGGTGGCGGTGTTCGCGCAGAAGAACACGCCGGCCGGAACGCGGAACGCGGTGAGGACCGTGCCGTTCTTGGCGCTGGTCGCCATCGGCTGCCACTGCTCGGCGGGCGGGTGCTCCTTCGCGGCGGCAGCGCAGCGGGCCAGCGCGTCCGGGGCGACCTTGCCGGTCTCGACGTGGTTGACGAGCTTGCGGTCCTTGCCGACGAACTCGCCGTTGTACTGCATCGGCGGGGCCGCCGGGTCGGCCGAGCCGCCGAGGAGGGCCTGGCTCGCGAAGACCGCTCCGGCGGCGAGCACGCCGACGCCCGCGGCGATCAGGAGCGGCCTGCCGGTGCGGGCTGCCGGGCTCATGCCCTCGGACAGCCTTCGGCGGGCCCGCATGCGGACGTCGTCGGGCATGGGGCGGTGTTCGGGCAGCTGGTCGATCATCCGTTGTCCTCGGGGGTCAGGTCGCGCAGCCGGGCGCGGGTGCGGGAGACGCGGGCGCGCACGCTCGACTCGGCGATGCCTAGGAGCGCGGCGGCGTCGGCGGTGGACACGTCGCCGAGCAGGCAGAGCTGGGCGATCTCGCGTTCGGAGGCGGGCAGCTTCGCGATGGCGGCCACCACCTCGACCAGTCTGCGCTGTGCGTCGGTGCGGGCGGCGACCTCGTCGGCGTGGTCGCGTTCGTCCTGCGGGGTCAGCTTCGTGACCAGCCGCAACGCTCTGCGCGAGGCCCGCCATTCGGTGCGGGCGCGGTTCGCGGTCACCGTGTAGAGCCACGGCAGCGCCGAGTCGCGCACCAGCTGGGCGTCGCCGCGCTTGCGCCACGCCGTCAGGAACGTCGCGGAGAGCAGGTCCTCGGCCTGCGACCACGAGGCGGTCAGGCGGTAGGCGTAGTTCCAGACCGCTTCCGCGTGGCGTTCGAACAGCTCCGTGAACGCGGCGTGGTCGCCTTTCGCGATCTGTTCCCAGAGGCGCGTGTCGGGCGGCCCGACGTTCGCGCGCTCGGTCGTCTCAGTCATCACACTCCGCCTGGGGCCGTCACAGGCCAGTGTGCTGCGTGACGCGCGTCACCGGACGGGAAGGGAGCCGCCCCTCATTCGAGGCGTGAATGGCGCCGATGGCAAGATCTTCGCCGTGCCGATCGAGCAGAAGCAGCCCGGCAATGTCGAGGCGGAGACCCAGGTGTTCGCGAAGATCACGATCCCGGAGCAGGACGCGGCGACGATTCCGGGGGTGTCCCCGGTGACGCCCCCACCCGCGGCGGTCACTCCGCCGGCACCCGCTCCGGCGGCTGTTCCCGCGGCCGCTTCCGCAGCCGCCGAGGTCAAGCCCAAGTCGCTGACCCGGCGGTTGGCCCGCCGGATCCTCGGCCCGACCTTGATGACGAAGAGATAGGCCCTGCGACAGCTAGCGGTCCGGTACCTGCCCCAGGCCTCCGCAGACCCGGCAGGCGGACCGGTCCTCGTTGAGCCCAGAACCAAGGCAACGGCTGCACTCCTTCACAGAAGAACAGTGTCCGCTTCTACTCCAAGTGGCGGCATCCGCCAAGCAGGGACCCTGCTGGCAATAATGGGTGACCCCCATCGTTCACTCTCGGTGATCAGGCCTGGGAGGACGGTCCGGCTGGAATCTCGTTGGCGCGTGCGACGTTGCCTGCGACGATTCCTCCGCTCTCCCCGTGCGGGAGCTTCCACCAGCCGGAGCACCCGCGCGGGCACGGATGCGACATCTGGTGCAGCACAAGGCCTTGCGGACCGGGAACGGGTTGCTGCCACGACATGGTTCCGGAACCCGCGCATAGCAGGCAGGTGTCCTCTTCGCACTCCACACCTGTAGGTACTCCACACGGGACACTCCAGGCAATCACTGGATCGAGGGGAGATCACCGATGGCAGTCGCGGTCGTGACGGGAGCGGGATCCGGGGTGGGGCGAGCGGCGGCGCGAACCCTGCTGGGGGCGGGGTTCCAGGTGGCGCTGGCCGGCCGGCGCGAGGACGCGTTGACCGAGACCGCGGAGGGCTTCCCCGACTCCGCCCTGGTGGTGCCGACCGATGTGTCGCGTGAGGACTCGGTCGTCGCGCTGTTCGAGGCGGTCGTCGCGCGCTTCGGCCGTGTGGACGTGTTGTTCAACAACGCGGGGATGAACGTGCGCGCGACACCGATCGAGGAGTTCAGCCTCGGCGCGTGGCAGAAGGTCGTCGGGGTGAACCTGACAGGGGCCTTCTTGTGCGCCCGCGAGGCGTTCAAGGTGATGAAGACGCACGGCGGTGGCCGGATCATCAACAACGGCTCGATCTCGGCGTCGGTGCCGCGCCCGCACGCCGTGGCGTACAACGCGACCAAGCACGCGATGACGGGCCTGACCAAGTCGTTGTCGCTGGAGGGTCGTGCGTTCGGCATCGCGTGCGGGCAGATCGACATCGGCAACGCCGCGACCGAGATGACCGAGCGGATGGGCGCCGGCGTGCTGCAGGCGAACCTCGAGGTCAGCCCGGAGCCGACGTTCGACGTGCGGCACGTGGCCGACGCCGTGCTGTACCAGGCTCAGCTGCCGTTGAACGCCAACGTGCAGTTCATGACCGTGATGGCGACGACGATGCCCTACATCGGCAGGGGTTGAGCCTGGTACATGCCGCCGCCGCGCTCCAGCAGGCCGAAGTCGACGAGGTAGCGGCGAATGGTGACGTGGTCGACCTCTCCCCCGTCGCACCACGCCGCGAGCCGCTCGTTGATCTCCTTCTCCTCGTAGTAGGTCCGCGCGGTGAAGGCGTGCGCGGCGACGTGTTCGAGGATCTTGCGGCGCCGTTCGTGCGCCACCGGCAGTGAGACGAGCTTGTCGCCCCGGATGAACGGCGCGAGCCCGTCGGCGGGCATCGCCTCGGTGAGCGTCGCCGCGAGCGGCTTGAGATCGGCGGGCCGGGCCGGTTCACCCTCGACCAGCCCGGCCTCGCGGAGCTTGCGCAGCGCGGTGCCGGCGTCCTTGACCTTCAGTCCGGAGGCGGCGGCGACGTCGGCCAGGGTGCCCGCGCCGAGGACGACGGCGGCGAAGGCCCTCAGCCTCGTGGGTTCGGCCAGGGCGCGCACGACGGATTCCGGAGTGGTCATGCCTGCGAACCTAACGCCGCCGTCCACCTGTTTTCAGCGAGAAGCCGCCCCCTGCCAGTCCTCGCTCATCGGCCCACCAGCCCTTCGGCCATGACGTCGCCGAGGTAGCCCTCGAAGTCCGGCGTGTCGGGTTCCAGCACGTGCCGCACCCACGCCGTGCGTTCGTGGGCCAGCGGCGGGAGCTCCCAGACGCAGCCGATGAGGTCCTTCGGGATGACGGTGAAGTGCGTGAGGTCGGGGTCGGTCGAGCCGAGGAACGGCTGGTCGCCGGACACGGCGGTGCGGCAGTGCAGGACGTTGTCCCAGACCCAGTTGTAGGCGTTGAGGTACATGCCCGCGGCGCTGCGGTGCAGCACCGTCACGGTGGCGGGCGGCGTCGGGTCCTCGAAGTCCGGGTAGATCTGCGGCAGGAACGCGTAGGCGGCGTCGCGGATGTCGTCGGTGATCTCCAGCCCCGGGGTGACCACCTCGTAGCGCTTGACGTGCCTGCCCGCGACGACCAGCGGTTTCTTGACCGCCAGCTCCTTCTCGTAAAAAGCCATGGGTCGAACGTATGAGCTAACCCTGACAGGGTGTGTCAGTGTGTGCCGCGTGCGCGCGAGTCGATTGGTGTCGTTGCTGCTCCTGCTGCAGAGCAAGGGGCGCATGACAGCGCAGGCGCTGGCCGACGAGCTGGAGGTGTCGGTCCGCACGATCTACCGGGACGTGGAGTCGCTGCACGCCGCCGGGGTGCCCCTGTACGGCGACGCGGGCCCGTCCGGGGGCTACCAGCTGCTCGACGGCTACCGCACCCGGCTGACCGGTCTGACCGAGCAGGAGGCGGAGTCGCTGTTCCTGGCCGGCCTGCCGGGCCCGGCGGCGGAGCTGGGCCTCGGGGACGCCGTCGCGGCGACGCAGCTCAAGCTGATGGCGGCGTTGCCGTCGTCGATGCGCGACCGGGCCTCGCGGATGGCCACGCGGTTCCACCTCGACACCCCCGCCTGGTACTACGACCCGGAGCGCTCGCCGTTGCTGGGAGTCGTGGCCGACGCGGTGTGGCGGGAGCGGCTGCTGGAGGTCAGCTACCGGAGGTGGCGCGCGCCCGAGGAGGTGACGCGCGTGCTGCGCCCGCTGGGCCTCGTGCTGAAGGCCGGGCGCTGGTACCTGGTCGCGCAGGGGTCCACGCGGATCTCCACGTACCGGGTGTCGCAGATCCAGGCGGCCACCGTGTCGGAGGAGTCGTTCTCACGGCCGGAGGGCTTCGACCTCGCGGCGCACTGGGCGGCGTCGCTGGAGGAGTTCCAGGCGCGGCAGTACACGGGTTCGGCGGTGGTCAGGCTGTCGCCGACCGGCTGGGAGGCGTTTCCGTCGCACGTGCTGCCGGTCGTGGCGCGGGCGGCGGAGGAGTCCGTCGTGGAGGACGGCGGCTTCTTCGTGGCGACGATCCCGATCGAGTCGGTCGCGCACGCGACCGGGATGTTGCTGCGCCTGGGCGGTGAGGTCGAGGTGCTGGAGCCCGTGCAACTGCGTGAGCAGATTGCGGACGCGGTGCGCCGCCTGGCCTCGATGTACCTATAACTGAGGTCATGGGGGATTCATCAAGCTCAACTCGCCGTTCGTTCCTGCGTGCCGGTGCGGTGGCCGTGGGCGGTGTCGGTGTGATGGCCGTTCCCGCGCAGGCCGCTCCGGGGGGCGCGCACGTGGTGAAGGCTGGCGACTTCGGTGCCGTGGGCGACGGCCAGACCGACGACACAGCCGCGATCCAACGCGCGATCAACGAGGCTTACCGCCTGGCCTCGGAGGGCAACGGCTACGCCCGCGTGGAGTTCGACGCCAGGACCTACCGGCTGGCGTCACCGCCGGTCAGGCCGGTGACTGGCGAGGCGCACACGGCGGGCCAGCTGATGATCCCGCTGCGCACGTCCGGTCCGATGATCACGCTCGAACTGGCCGGCGCGGGCGTGCAGACAGGCCTGCAGTTCATCTACGACGGCGAGCAGGCGCCCGCGGGCACGATGCTGAAGTCGACCATCACCACGTCCTGGGCCGGTCATGCCCAGGGCCAGCCTCCCGCGGTGCTCGCGTCGCCACGGGGCGCGGAGTGGGGCGGCTTCAACCGCGTCAGCGTGGCGGTCACGAACCTCGCGATCCAGGTCCCGCCGAACCCGACGGTGTCCGGCCTGAACCTGTTCTGGGCACCTCAGGCCCGCCTGCAGGGCGTCCGGATCAGCACCCCGGACCCGCTGCCCGCCATCACCGAGCCCACGCACAGGTCCTCGACGGGCATCGTCCTGCCCGGCGGCGGCAACAACGCGGTCATCTTCCTGCGTGACGTGCACGTGTGCGGGTTCCACACCGGCCTGGTCTTCAGCGAGCACACCGACGGCTCGAGCATCCTGGTCTTCGGCTGCAAGGTGGCCCTGGCCCCGCTGGGCGTCGTCCTGCACACCTCGCGCTTCGGCCTGGTCACCGTGGAGTGCTGCCCGATCCTGATCTCTCAGGTGGACTGGGAGGCGGGCCCGATCGCGGCGCCGTCGGGCGACCGGTTCCGCATCGACCTGCTCGACGTGGAGGAGTTCAACGGCTTCGACGCGCGGCTGAACTGGACCCGCCACCAGTTGCACGTCAACGACCCGGGCAACCGGTACCGCGGCTGGATCTGGATGGCCCGGTCCGGCCGCGACTACCTGAACATCCCGCTCACCCTGAACGGCGCGCAGAACCTGCAGATCAACGAGATCCAGGACAGCTGACCCCGAACCGCGCCAGGTGGTGCCACAGGTGTTTGAGCACCTGTGGTGCCGCTTCGGCGGTGTCGAGCATGCGCGGGGTGAGGAGGCCGTCCTGCGCGATCGCCAGTCCCAGCGCGACCGACTCGGGCGTGCGGTAGTCCGCGTGGCGCAGCAGCTCCTCTGTGGACAGCCGGAAGCCGGGATGGCGTTCGACCGGGCACGGCAGGTCGACGTCGGGGAAGCTCGGGTCGAGGACGACCGCCTCGACGTCGTCGAGCGTGACGGGGCCGTGGACGTGGGCCTCGATGTAGTTGTCGAGGGCGTCGCGGTCGTCGGCGTCGGCCAGTTCGATCAGGGCGAAGTGGCGTGCGGTGCCGAAGTCGACGGGGTCGAACACGCTGTCGGGGTAGCAGAACGTCGTGCGGTCCAGCACGTCTTCCTTGAGCCGCACGTGCGCGGAGCCGAACCGGGGCGCGCCGCCGCAGGCGAGCCGGCGGTGGTTGAGCGCGCCGTACTTCGGCCGGTCGGCGGGATCCGTGTGGTCGTAGGCGCCGCCGAACAGGCGGCTCTCCCAGTCCCAGCGGGCGCCGCCGGGGTGGGCGGTGAGGCCGCCGTTGCTGGTGCCGGTCTCGAACTGCGAGCGGTAGACGCCGTCGCGAACGAGGGCTTCGAGGACGCCGCGGCCGGGGTGGAAGTTGAGGGTGACGCGCAGGTCCCGTGGCAGGGGCTCACCGGCCGACAGGGCGCCGACGTGCGCGATGGCCTTCTCAAACACCACGCGCGAGCTCCCGGTCGTGCACCCGCGCCAACGTCAGCTGCGCGGCCAACGCCCCCAGCAGCGCCATGAACATGTCCCACTGCGTGTCCCAGACGTCGCCCTGGGTGCCGAGGAACTCGTCCGCGCCCGAGCCGGCGACCACGGCCGCCAGCCACTCGCCCAGTTCGTAGGTCGCGCTGAAGGCCAGGCACACGCAGACGACGAGGAAGAACAGCCACCCACCGGGCCGCAGCGGGGTCCGGCGCAGCAGGATCTCGCGGGCGAGCACCGCGGGCACGAACCCCTGCACGAAGTGGGCGAACCGGTCGTAGTGGTTGCGTGCGAGGTCGAGCCAGTCCTGCACCCAGAACCCCGCCGGCACGCGCGCGTAGGTGTAGTGGCCGCCCAGGATCAGCACCAGGGCGTGCAGGAAGATCAGCCGGTACAGCAGCGGCGTCAGGCGGAAACGCCGGTAGGTCGCCACGAGCAGCACCCCGCCGATGACGACGGGGGCCACTTCGAGGTACCAGGTGGCGCGGTCGTGGGGGCCGATGCCCGACGCGACCAGGGCCACGACCGTCAGTCCCAGCAGGACCAGCGGCTCGAGAACACGCTTGTCACAGCTCACGGATCACCTTGCAGGGATTGCCGACGGCCAGTACGCGCGGCGGGATGTCGCGCGTGACGACGCTACCGGCTCCGATGACCGAGTTGTCGCCGATGGTGACGCCGGCGCAGACGATGACTCCGCCGCCGAGCCACACGTTGTTCCCGATGGTGATGGGGGCGGCGGACTCGAAGCGCCGGCGGCGGGCCTCGTGGTCCTCGATCGGGTGCAGGGCGGTGAGCAGTTGTGCTCGTGGGCCGATGGAGACGTCGTCGCCGATGGTGATGGTGGCGCAGTCCATGAGGATGGCGTCGTAGTTGAGGAAGCTGTTGGAGCCCATGTGGATCTGGTAGCCGTAGTCGCACTGGAACCGCGGCATGACCCAGGAGCCCTCGCCGAGGGAGCCGAAGAGCTTCTTGATGACGTCGCCGGAGCGGGTGGCGTTGAACTCGTCGACGAGTCGCTGGGCGGAGAGGCGTTCCGCGACGAGTTCGGGGTCGGAGTCGCGGTAGAGCTCGCCGGTCATCATCTTCTGCTTCTCGGTGATCACTCTTCGAGAGTGCCCGAACGCAGCAGTGCGCGTGCCCGGGTTGCGGCGATCTCCATCAGTGCCATGATGTCCGCAGCCTCGAAGCCGGGTGGCGGTTCGACCGCGAGCACCACAGGTGTGGTGGTCGGCGTTGCGGGCCGAGGGGGCAGCTGACCTGCGGGTTCGGTGGAAACCACCACAGGTGTTCTGGTGCCGACGGGGCCGGCGACGCGCTGGCGCAGGGCGTCGAGGAGTGCCTGTTCGGGTTTTCCCTTGAGCAGCAGCAGGACGAACGGGTCGGCGTCGAGCAGCCAGCCGACCTGCAGGGCGAGGGCGGCGGCGTGGCGGCACGGCAGTTCCCAGCCGTCGCAGTCGCAGTCGGGTTCGAGGTCGCCGATGCCGGGCAGCAGGTCCACTCCGGACTCCTCCGCGGCGAGGACGAGGTCGCGCGGCATGTCGTTGTCCAGCAGGGCGGCGATGTGGCCGGCGTGTTCGGCGACGCGGTCGAGGAACCGTCCCCATTGGACCTCGGAGAGCACCGGAATGCTAACGGTGGTGCTGTAGACGGTGTCGTCGTCGTGGACCTGGGCGTGCAGGCGGCCGGGGCTGACGGTGATCGGGCCGACGACGCCGGCGTGGGCGTAGCGGCGGCCCAGGCGGATCAGGCCGGTGTCGAGCGCGGTGTCCGACAACGCCTTCACCCAGGCCTTGCCCCACCAGGTGCCGGCGACGCGGCGCGTCACCTTCGGGAACGCGGCGAATCCGCGTGCGGTCACGGTGCGCTCCTCAGCTGGACGAGCTCGGCCAGTTCGGCGTCGGTGAGTTCGGTGAACGCGGACTCCCCGCCGTGCAGCACGGCGTCGGCGAGGTCGCGCTTGTCCTGCAGGAGCGCGGCGATGCGTTCCTCGACGGTGCCCTCGGTGACGAGCTTGTGCACCTGGACGGGCCTGGTCTGGCCGATGCGGTAGGCGCGGTCGGTGGCCTGGTCCTCGACGGCGGGGTTCCACCAGCGGTCGAAGTGGATGACGTGGTCGGCGCGGGTGAGGTTGAGGCCGGTGCCGGCGGCCTTGAGCGACAGCAGGAACACGGGTGCGCGGCCGTTCTGGAAGTCGTCGACCATCCGCTCGCGCTGCGGTACCGGGGTGCCGCCGTGCAGGAACCGCGTGGGCTGCGTGATGTGCTTCTCCAGCAACCGGGCCATGCCGACGTACTGGGTGAAGATCAGCGCAGAGCCGTCCTCGGCGACGATCGTCGCGAGCAGTTCGTCGAGCAGGTCGAGCTTGCCGGACGTGCCCTGCAGCGCGGGGTGGCCGAGGTAGTGCGACGGGTGGTTGCAGATCTGTTTGAGCCCGGTCAGCAGCTTGAGCACGAGGCCGCGCCGGGCCATGCCGTCGCTGGACGCGATCTGCTCGAGGGTCTCCCTGGTCAGCGCCTCGTACAGCGCCGCCTGCTCCACGCTGAGCGAGACGTACCGGTCGGTCTCGGTCTTGGCGGGCAGTTCGGGGGCGACGCCGGGGTCGGACTTGCGGCGGCGCAGCAGGAACGGCCGCACGACCTTGGCGAGCGTGTCGTCGGGTTCTGGCCAGCGGGTGCGGAACGCGCGGTGTGTGCCGAGCAGGCCCGGTGTCGTCCAGTCCAGGATGGACCACAGCTCCGACAGCGAGTTCTCGACCGGGGTGCCCGACAACGCGACGCGTGCGGCGGCGGGGATGGAGCGCAACGCCTTGGCGGTGCCGGAGTGCGGGTTCTTGACGTGCTGGGCCTCGTCGGCGACGACCATGCCCCACGGGTGCGCGCGCAACGCCTCGGCGTCCAGGCGCATGGTGCCGTAGGTCGTGAGCACGACGCCTTCGGCGGCGAGGGTCCGTTGTGGACCGTGGTAGCGGGTGACGGGTGTGCCGGGGGCGAAGCGGTGGATCTCGCGTTCCCAGTTGCCCAGCAGCGAGGCCGGGCAGACGACGAGCGTCGGCTGGTCGTGGCGGCGGTGCAGGTGCAGGGCGATGAGCGTGATGGTCTTGCCCAGGCCCATGTCGTCGGCGAGGCAGGCGCCGAGTCCGAGGCCGGTCATGTGGGCGAGCCAGCGCAGTCCGTGCAGCTGGTAGTCGCGTAGCCGTGCCTGCAACGCGGCGGGTTGCGGGAACTGCGGGATGGTCGTGATGGCGGTGGTGAGGCTGTGCGGGGCGACCTCGACGTGTTCGCCGCCGATGATCGCCACGCCGGTGAGGGCGGCGGTGACGGCCTGGGCCGCGGTGATGGGTTCGAGGCGCTGCCGGGCCTTGCGGCGCAGCTTCGGGTCGATCAGCACCCACTGGTCGCGCAGCTTCACGATCGGCCGGGACGCCTCGGCGACGAGGTCCATCTCGGCGTCGGTGAGCTCGGAGTCGCCGAGCGCGATGCGCCAGTCGAACGAGAGCAAATCGCCTGCTTGCAACGGGCCGCTGGGTTCGCCGATGACGGCCTTCGCGGACAGGTTGGTGGCGAGCTCGCGCGGCCAGTGGACCTCGATGCCGGTGCCGAGCAGTTCGCCGACCTCGTCGTCGGTGAGCTCGGCCTGGTCGAGCAGCCGTTGCAGCGGCGGCCAGTCGATGCGGGCCATCGCCCGGATGGCGTCGAGCTCACGGCCGGAGCCGCGCACGTCGCGCGGGTAGGGGTCGGTGACGGCACGGACCTGCACGATGGCCCGGAACCGCAGGTCGTCGGTGGTCTCGATGCGCAGGGAGAGGGTGATCTGCTCGTCGGCCCACGTCTTGAGCGCGGAGACGTCACAGGCGTCGGTGCCGGCGAACGGTCCCGTGCCGGTGCGGGGCAGCGTGTCGGCGACGGCGTCGAGGAACTGGCGGAGCAGCTCGTAGTCGCCGTGCGCGGCGAGCTGGCGCAGGTGCAGTTCGTCGGCGTGGTCGAGCGGTCCGGCGCGCCAGGTGTCGTACCCGCCGGCCGTGACGCCGGGCACGATCCGGCCGCGGGCGACGAGGGTGAGCGCGGTCGCGGCGGCCACCGCCCAGTAACCGTCGCCGGACAGCACCTCGGGTAAGGCTTCGAGCAGGGGTTTTCCGTGGAGCTGGCCGAATCTGGGCGGGTCGGCAGGCACGAACATACTATGTACCGTACACCATACGGTACGGTAGTGTCGGGCTCGTGATCGAACACACGGGCAGCGGTGACCCGGCGCGGACGCTGGCGTTGCTGTGGCGCACCCAGGAACGCGTGTCGCGCAAGGGCAAGCCGGACCTGAGCGTGGACCGCATCGTGCAGGCGGGCATCGCCCTGGCCGACGCCGACGGGCTCAAGGCGCTGTCGATGCGGCGCGTGGCCGAGTCGCTGGGCGTCGGCACGATGTCGCTCTACACCTACGTGCCCGGCAAGGGCGAGCTGATCGACGTCATGGTCGACACGGTGCAGGCCGCGACTGGGCGGGAGCCGGCGCAGGGCTGGCGCGCGCACCTCACCTACGTGGCGCGGGAGAACCTGGCGCTGTACCGGCGGCACCCGTGGTTGCTGCAGGTGGCGCCGTCGCGCACGGTGCTGGGCCCGCAGGTGGCGGCGAAGTACGACTTCGAGCTGCGCGGGCTGGACGGCATCGGCCTGTCGGACGTGGAGATGGACTCGGTGCTCGAGCTGGTGCTCGGGCACGTGCAGAACTCGGCGCGAGGCCTGACGGCGGCCGAGGTCACCGAGAAGGAGACCGGGCTGACCGACCAGCAGTGGTGGGACGCGGCGGCACCGGTCCTGATGACTGTGTTCGACCCGGCCCGCTACCCGGTGGCGGCACGCGTGGGCGGCGCCGTCGGGCAGGCGCACCAGAGCGCGTTCAGCCCGGAGCACTCGTTCGAGTTCGGGCTGGAGATGATCCTGGACGGGGTCGAGCGGCTGATCGGGTCGCGTGCGATGTAACTCCTGAGTGACACCTGCCGGGAAGCGTCGTTAATTCCCACGCGGTGGCATCGAGGTGCCTACAGTTACGCCACGCCGATCAACTTCACCGCTGGGAGGCCCGCTCGTGGTGATCGACTCGCAGCCCCGGCAGGCGCTGGTGCGCCGGTTCACCGGCCTGGCGCGGTCGACACCTGGGCGGCTGAGCCTGATCGTCGTGGTGCTGGTGGTGGCCAGTCTGGCGAGTGGCTGGCTGACGACGTGGAGCGTGAACCGCCAGGAGCGGGCGCTGGAGGACCTGGCGACGCGGTCGGAGCCCCTGGCGCACGCGGCGCAGGAGGTCTACCGGGCGTTGCAGGACGCGGACGCGACGGCGGCGAGCGCGTTCCTGTCCGGCGGCCTCGAGCCTGCCCAGCTGCGGCAACGCTACGAGGCGGACATCGCCCAGGCGCAGGCGGCGCTGTCGGTCGCGACGGCCTCCTCCCCCGATCTCACCGCGACGCTCGCGGCGCAGCTGCCGGTCTACACGGGGCTGATCGAGACGGCGCGCTCGAACAACCGGCAGGGTTTCCCGGTCGGCGCGGCGTACCTGCGCGAGGCGTCGGGGCTGATGCGCACGCAGCTGCTGCCGGCGGCGCAGGAGCTGTACCGGGCGGAGACCGACCGGGTGGCCCGCGCGCAGGACGAGGCGAACTTCCCGGTCGTGCCGGTGCTGGTGGCGCTGGCGTTCGTGATCGGGCTGGTGCTGATCCAGCGGTACCTGACCCGCAAGACGAACCGGCTGCTCAACGTCGGCCTGCTGGTGGCGACCGGGGCCGCCACGCTGTCGTTGCTGTGGGTGACGACGGTGTCGGTGCTGGTCATGAACGACGTGGCGGACTCGCGTGACGCCTCGGAGAAGGTCGACGTGCTGGCGCAGGCGCGGATCGCGACGCTGACCGCCCGCGGCGAGGAGACGCTGACGCTGGTGGCGCGGGGTGCGGGCCAGTCCTACGAGAAGAACTTCGTCGAGGTGTCCAAACGTCTCGAAGGCCTGCTGGACCGCGCCAAGGCGCTGGAGAGCACCGAGGCCGTCGATCAGGCGATGCGGGAGTTGCGGCAGTGGCAGCAGGTCCACCAGCGCATCCGCGAGGCCGACGACGCCGGGCAGTACAACGACGCGGTGGCGCTGATCGGCAACCCGTACTTCGACTCGCTGGACCAGTCGCTGGTGCGGGCGATCGGGCAGGCGCGGCAGGAGTTCAGCGACGAGGTGGCGGTGGCGCGGGGGTCGCTGGCGGGCACGGTGGTCGGAGTGCTGGTGCTCGCGCTGATCAGCGCGGCGGGATCGACGATGGGGCTGTGGCAGCGCCTGAAGGAGTACCGATGAGGCGACTGGCGCTGGCGGCGGTGTTGCTGCTCGGTGCGTGTTCGGCGGGACCGGCGCCGAGCCAGGTGGTGCCGCGCAGTGCCGCGGCTCCGCAGCCGGCGAACGCGAGCACGGTCTCCGCGGCGCCGAGCAGTTCGGCGGGTGCGCCGCCGTCGTGCGACGCGACGGCGAGCCTGCGGCCGGGCCCGTTGCCGCAGGCGGGGCAGATGCCTGCGGGATCGACGATGGCGAAGATCGCGCAGCGCGGCCGGTTGATCGCCGGGGTGGACCAGAACTCGTTCCTGATGGGGTTCCGCAACTCCTTCACCGGCGAGATCGAGGGCTTCGACGTCGACGTGGCACGCCAGATCGCGAAGGCCGTGTTCGGCGACGAGAAGAAGGTGCAGTTCAAGGTCGTGACGGCGGCCGAACGGATCCCGATGCTGCAGAGCGGCGCGGTCGACGTCGTGGTCCGCACCATGACGATCACCTGCGACCGGCTGAAGGACGTGGACTTCTCGCAGGTCTACTACCAGGCCGGGCAGCGCGTGCTGGTGCGCCGCAACTCCGGGATCACCGGGGTGGAGGGCCTCACGGACAAGCGGGTGTGCGTGGCGTCGGGGTCGACGTCGCTGGGCAACGTGGTGAACCGGGCGAAGACGACGGTGAGCGTGCCGAACTGGACGGACTGCCTGGTCATGCTGCAACAGGGGCAGACCGACGCGATCTCGACCGACGACACGATCCTGGCCGGACTGGCCGCGCAGGACCCCTACACCGAGGTCGTGGGGGCGCGGTTCACCGACGAGTCCTACGGCGTCGGCGTGCCCAAGGGGCAGGAGGACCTGGTCCGGTTCGTCAACGGCGTGCTGGAGCGGATGCGCACCGACGGCACGTGGAGCGCGATCTACGGGCGGTGGCTGACACCGCTGGGCCCGGCACCTGCGCCGCCGGTCGCGCGTTATCGGGACTAGGAGGGGTCCGCCGATGAGTGAAGAGCTCGATCTGCCCGAGACCGGGCCGTCGACGGCGCCGGGAACGGCACCCTGGTCGGCGTCGCAGGAAGCGTCCCGGTCGAACTCGGGACGCACGCGCCGCGGCAGTGCCCGGTCGATGAGCCGCGGCCGGCTGGGCGCCGGGCTGGTCGAGGTGCCGCGCGTGCCGTACCGGGATCCGAAGACCGCCGTGCTGGAGAACCCGGAGGTTCCGGAGGCCAAGCGGTTCTGCTCGAAGTGCGGCAAGAAGGTCGGGCGCCGCAAGGACGGCAAGCCCGGCCGGGTGGAGGGGTTCTGCCCGCAGTGCGGGCACGCGTACTCGTTCACGCCGAAGCTGGCGCCGGGTGAAGTGCTGCACGACCAGTACGAGGTGCTGGGCTGCCTCGCGCACGGCGGCCTGGGCTGGCTGTACCTGGCGCTCGACCACGCGGTGAGCGACCGGTGGGTGGTGCTCAAGGGCCTGCTCGACTCCGGTGACGCCGACGCGATGGCGGCGGCGCTCGCGGAACGCCGGTTCCTGGCCGAGGTCGAGCACCCGAACATCGTGAAGATCCACAACTTCATCCGCCACGAGAGCCGCGAGAGCGGCAAGCTCGTCGAGTACATCGTGATGGAGTACGTCGGCGGCGAGTCGATCAAGGACATGATCACGCAGCGGCGCCGCGACGGACGCGGCGACGAGGCGTTGCCGCTGGCGCAGGCCATCGCGTACGTGCTGGAGATCCTGCCCGCGGTCGGCTACCTGCACGGTGTCGGGCTGCTGTACTGCGACTTCAAACCGGACAACATGATCCACACCGAGGAGCAGCTCAAGCTCATTGACCTGGGCGCGGTCCGGCGCATCGACGACCACCACTCCCCCATCTACGGCACGATCGGCTACCAGGCGCCGGAGATCGGCACGATCGGGCCGTCGGTGTTCTCCGACATCTACACGGTCGGGCGCGCGCTGGCGGTGATGAGCTTCCCGTTCGACTTCCGCGGCCGCGGCAAGGACCGGCTGCCGACGGTGCAGGAGCAGCCGCTGCTGGGCCGGTTCTCCTCGTTCCACCGGCTGCTGCTGCGCGCCACGAACCCGAACCCGGAGCTGCGGTTCTGCTCGGCGGAGGACATGGCCGAGCAGCTCACCGGGGTGCTGCGCGAGGTGCTGGCGATCGAGGACGGCGTACCGCGGCCGGGCCCGTCGCGGCAGTTCACGCCGGAACGCCGCCGCTTCGGCGTGGAGGGCACGCTCGACCTCGCGGAGGTGGCGCTGGCGTTGCCGGCACCGACCGTGAACACCTCGGACGCGGCCGCGTCGTGGCTGGCGACGGCGACGACGTCGGATCCGGCGGGGCTGCGCAAGGCACCGGAGGTCACGGTGGAGGTGCGGCTGCGGATCGTGCGCGTGCTGATCGAGTCCGGTGACACCGAGGCGGCGATGCGCGAGCTGGAGTCGCTGACGGCACCGTCGATGTTCGACGAGCCGGAGCTCGACCCGGCGGAGGACTGGCGCCCGGACTGGTACCGGGGCCTGGCGGCGCTGGTCGACGAGCGACCGGAGGACGCGCTGCGGTCGTTCGACGCGGTGTGCTCGGCGGTGCCGGGTGAGGCGGCCCCGAAGCTGGCGCTGGGCGTGTGCGCGGAGGCCGTCGGCGATCTGCAGGCCGCGGCGGGCTGGTACGAGCTGGTGTGGCGCACGGATCACTCGTACGTGTCGGCGGCGTTCGGGCTGGCACGGGTGCTGCTCGCGTGCGGTGACCGGGCCAGGGCCGTCGAGGTGCTGCTGTCGGTCCCGGACACGTCTTCGCAACACTTGGCGGCGCAGATCGCGGCGGTCCGCGCGCAGCTCGGCGACTGCGGCGCGGAGGACCTCGTCGCGGCCGGGGAACGGTTGCACGCCTTGGACATCGACGTCCATTCGCACACGCAGCTGGCGGCGGAGGTGCTGGAGGCGGCGTACGACTACGTGACCCGCAATCAAGCGGCCGAGGGCAGGGTGCTGGACTGTGCACTCTCCGAACACGAGCTTCGGCTGGGTCTCGAGCAGCGCTACCGCACGCTGGCCCGGTTCGCTGCCACGCCGGAGGAACGGATCGCATTGGTGGACCGCGCGAACGCGGTAAGGCCTAGGACGTTGGTTTGATGGACACCCTGAAGTGCCCGGAGTGCTTCGCGCCCGTCGCGGCGGAGGACCGGTTCTGCGAGGCGTGCGGACGCAACCTGCTGGTCCGCCGCACGCCGCTGGGCGGACCGACCGGTCCCGCGCAGGCCTCGTGCATCCTGTGCGGGTCGCCCGACATCGACGACGAGGACTACTGCACCCAGTGCGGCCGGCACCAGCCCTCGGCGCGTGACCGGGTCGAGTACGCGCTGGGCGCGGTGTCGGGTGTGTCGGACCGCGGCAAGCGCCGGGCGCGCAACGAGGACTCGATGGCGTTCGGTCACGTCGCGGGCAAGGGTGTCGCCGCCGTCGTCTGCGACGGTGTGGCCTCGTCCGAACGCGCGGAGCAGGCCTCGCAGGCCGCCGCCGACGCCGCGGTGGACGTGCTGCTCAACGCGCTGATCGACACCGCGGACGCCGAGCAGGCGATGGTCGACGCGGTCGCCGCGTCGTGCTTCGCGGTGGAGCAGCTGGTGGAGAACGAGCCCATGGAGCCGGGTGCGCGGGGTGTCGCGCCGTCGTGCACGTTCGTGTCCGCGCTGGTCATGGGTTCGTCGGTGACGATCGGCTGGGTCGGTGACTCGCGGGCCTACTGGCTGTCCGATGAGGGCTCCAAGCAGCTCACGACGGACGACACGTGGGCGGCGCAGCTGGTCGCGGAGGGTGTGCTGACCGAGGAGCAGGCGCGCACGGACCGCCGTGCGCACGTGCTGTCGCGGTGGATCGGCGCGGACGCCGGGCGGGTGGAACCGCAGGTCGTGACGCTGAAGCCGACCTCGCCGGGGGTGTTCCTGCTGTGCTCGGACGGGCTGCACAACTACCGGCCGGAGCCCGAGGACCTGCAGCCGCTGCTGCCGTGCGGGCCGGAGGAGTTCGTGAAGGTGGCTCTGGAGGCGGGAGGGCACGACAACATCACCGTGGTGCTGGTGCCGTTCGCACCGGAGCCGTAGAGGTTCACTCTTCGCGGTGAACCACCGCTGTCGTTCGCCACGACGCGCAAACGCTGCTGGAATGAGCTGATGCGGAGGGCGGTGTTGATCGCGTTGGCGGTGGTTGTCACCATCGTCGCCGTGGTCTTCACCTTCCAGCGCAAGCTCGTGTACTTCCCCTCCCCCGGTCCGCTGCCGAGCGCGGACGAGGTGCTGCCGGGCGGGCGTGACGTCCGGCTGGTCACGGCGGACGGCCTGCTGCTCGACGGCTGGCACTTGGAGCTGCCCGACGCGCCGGTGACGGTGGTGGTGTTCCCGGGCAACGGCGGCAACCGGGAGGGCCGGGTGTCGCTGGCGCGGGCGCTCACGTCACGCGGGCTGTCGGTGCTGCTGTTCGACTACCGCGGCTACGGCGGCAACCCCGGCACACCGTCGGAGGAGGGCCTGACCTTCGACGCGCGGGCGGCGCTGGACCTGATCGACGGGCCGGTCGTCTACTTCGGCGAGTCGCTGGGCGCGGCGGTGGCCGCGGAGCTCGCGACGTACCGCGCCCCGAAGGGCATGGTGCTGCGCTCGCCGTTCACGTCGCTGGCGGCGGCCGGGTCGCACCACTACCCGTGGCTGCCGGTGAAGATGCTGTTGCGGGACAAGTACCCGGTGGTGGAGCGGGTGTCCACCTTGGACGTTCCGACCGTGGTGCTGCTGGGCACCAGGGACTCGATCGTGCCGCCCGCGCAGAGCCGCGAGGTGGCGACGGCGGCGCGGGCCAGGCTCGTCGAGATCGACGGCGCGGACCACAACGACGAGGTGCTGCTGTCGGGGCCGCAGGTGATCGACGCGGTGCTGTCGGTCAGCTGAGCGCCGCGATCTCGCCGGAGCCGCGGGGCACGAGCGAGGCGGGGACGACGGCGTGCACGGGCGGTGAGGTGTCGCCGTCGATGCGCGCGAGGATGAGCTCGGCGGCCTTGCGGCCGATGCCGGGGACGTCCTGGCGCACGACGGTGACGGCGGGGTCGAGCAGGTCGGCGAGCGGGAAGTCGTCGAAGCCGATGACGGCGACGCGCCGGTGCAGGTCACGCGCGCGCAGCACGCGCATGGCGCCGACGGTGACGAGGTTCTGGGCGGTGAACAGCGCCGTGGGCGGCCGGTCGAGGTCGAACAGCGCGGCGGTGGCGGTCTCGGCGACGGCGACACCGTGCAGGTCGGTGCGCACGAGCGCCTCGCGCAGGGTGAGACCGGCCTGGGCGAGGCCTTCGAGGTAGCCGGTGTAGCGCTCCTGGCTGGTCCACAGGGTGCGGCGGTCGCCGAGGAACGCGATGTCGCGGTGGCCCAGGGCGGCGAGCTCGAGCACGGCGGCGCGGGAGCTGTCGCGGTTGGTGGTGGTGACGCAGTCGGTGCCGCCGAAGGTGGGCGGCCGGTCGACGAGCACCATCGGCGTGCCGCGTTCGCGTTCGTGCTGCAGGGCGTCCTGGTGGCCGCCGGCGGCCATGACGACGACTCCGTCGACGCGGCGCGCGGACAGCGACACGAGCAGTTCCCGTTGCAGGGTCTGGTCGTCCTCGGTGCTGCCGGCGAGCACGAGGACGCCGCTGCGCCGGGCGTGGTCCTCGACGGCGCGCAGCAGGGCGGCGTCGAAGGGGTTGGAGAGGTCTTCGAACAGCACGCCGATGGTGGCGCTGCGGCGGTCGGCGCGGCGCAGGCTGCTGGCCGTGAGGTTGGGCCGGTAGCCGAGGGTGCGGGCGGCCGCGCGGACGCGTTCGGTGACCTCGGTCCCGGCGCCGGGCAGGCCGTTGATGACGCGGGAGACGGTCTTGATGCTGACCTTCGCCAGCGCCGCGACGTCGCGCATCGTGGGTTCGCGTCTCTCGCCGGCCTGGTCCATGTCCCGCTCCGCTCACGTCCTGCGACCCTTGCGTCAACGATGACGCGAGGGTATACCCGATTCACATCAAAACGTAGCCGCTTCACCGTAACTCGCGGTGGGTCAGCGGAGGGCCGGTTACGTCAACGTTGACGTAGGAGTTGTCATGCGCAGAACGGTCGGGGTAGTCGGCGCAGCGGCGTTGCTGGTGTTCGCGACCGCGTGCGGAGGCGGTGGGTCCTCCGGCGGTGCGGCGACGCTGGTGGGCCTGGTGACGAAGACGGACACGAACCCGTTCTTCGTGAAGATGAAGGAGGGCGCGCAGCAGGCGGCGTCCTCGGCCGGGGCGACGGTGCAGTCGTTCGCGGGCAAGCAGGACGGCGACAACCAGTCGCAGGTCGACGCGATCGAGAACCTGATCGCGTCGGGCGCGAAGGGCATCCTGATCACGCCGAGCGACTCGAAGGCGATCGTGCCGTCGGTGGACAAGGCGCGGGCGGCGGGGCTGCTGGTGATCGCGCTGGACACGCAGCTGGAACCGGCGAACGCCGCCGACGCGACGTTCGCGACCGACAACTACAAGGCCGGTCAGCTGATCGGGCAGTGGGCGAAGGCGAAGTTCGCCAAGGACGGCAAGCAGGCCAAGATCGCGCTGCTGGACCTCAACCCGAACCAGGTGTCGGTGGACGTGCAGCGCGACCAGGGGTTCCTGGAGGGCTTCGGCGTCGACGTCAAGGACAAGAACCGCATCGGCGACGAGTCCGATCCGCGGATCGTGGGCCACGACGTGACCGACGGCGCCCCGGAGGGCGGCCGCACGGCGATGGAGAACCTGCTGCAGAAGGACCCCGGGATCAACCTGGTCTACACGATCAACGAGCCCGCGGCGGCCGGCGCCTACGAGGCGCTCAAGGCGGCGGGCAAGGAGAAGGACGTCGTCATCGTCTCGGTCGACGGCGGCTGTCCCGGTGTGGACAACGTCAAGGCGGGCGTGATCGGCGCGACCTCGCAGCAGTACCCGCTCAAGATGGCGCAGCTGGGCGTGGAGGCGATCTCGAAGTTCGCCAAGGACGGCTCCAAGCCCCAGGACACCGACACCGGCGTCACGCTCATCACCGACCAGCCGGCCGAGGGCGTGGAGTCGAAGAACTCGGCGTTCGGCCTGCAGAACTGCTGGGGCTGAGCCATGACGGCCGTGGTGGAGCAGCGGGACCGTTCGCTGCTGACGCGCGTGCAGCACGTGCTGCACGCGCAGGCGACGATCGGCCCGGCGGTGGTGCTGCTGGCGTCGGTGATCGTGTTCGCGTTGCTGTCGGAGCGGTTCCTGACGCCGGGCAACATCTCGCTGATCCTGCAGCAGGTCGCGGTGGTGGGCACGCTCGCGGTGGGGCAGACGATCGTGATCCTGACGGCGGGCATCGACCTGTCGTGCGGGGCGATCATGGTGCTGACCTCGATCGTGATGGCGAAGGTCGCGTCGGAGACCGGCCTGCCGGGACTGCCCGCGCTGCTGCTGGGTTTCCTGGTGGGCACGGTGTGCGGCCTGCTCAACGGCATGCTGGTGACGCGGCTGAAGCTGCCGCCGTTCATCGTCACGCTGGGCACGCTGAACGTGTTCTTCGCGTTGAACCTCTGGTATTCGGGCAGTGCCACGATCCGCGGCTCGGACATGCCGTCGCTGCTGCTGTGGACGGGACAGACGTTCACCGTCGGCGGCACGCGCATCACCTACGGCTCGATCCTGCTGGTGCTGCTGGTGGCGGCGATGGCGTTCGTGCTGAAGAACACCGCGTGGGGCCGGCACGTCTACTCCACCGGCGACGACCTGGAGGCCTCACGCCTGTCGGGCATCCGCACGGCACGGGTGCTGCTGAGCGTGTACGCGACGGCGGGGCTGATCTACGCGGTGGCGGCGTGGACGCTGATCGGCCGGATCGCCTCGGCGAGCCCGCAGGCCGGGCAGACCGACAACCTGGACTCGATCACCGCGGTCGTGATCGGCGGGACGTCGCTGTTCGGCGGCCGCGGCGCGGTGGTGGGGTCGCTGATCGGCGCGTTGATCGTCGGCGTGTTCCGCAACGGCCTCGCGCTGGCCGGCGTGGACGTGCTGTGGCAGACGATGGCGGTCGGTGTGCTGATCATCGTGGCGGTGTCGCTGGACCAGTGGATCAGGAAGGTGAAGGCATGACCACCCCGATCCTGCAGGCGACGGGCCTGGTCAAGCGGTACGGGAAGGTGACGGCGCTGGCGGGCTCGGACCTGGAGCTGCTGCCGGGCGAGATCCTCGCGGTGATCGGTGACAACGGTGCGGGCAAGTCGTCGCTGATCAAGGCCCTGTCGGGGGCGGTGGTGCCGGACGAGGGCGAGGTCCTGCTCGACGGCGAGCCGGTGTCGTTCTCCACACCCCTGGACGCCCGCAACGCGGGGATCGAGACGGTGCACCAGTCGCTGGCGGTGTCACCGTCGCTCGACATCGCCGCGAACCTGTTCCTGGGCCGCGAACTGCGCCGCAAGGGCGTGCTCGGCTCGGTGTTCCGGATGCTCGACCGCGCCGGCATGCGGGAGGAGGCACGCCGCCAGCTCGACGCGCTGGGGATCATGACGATCCAGAACCCCGGCCAGGCGGTGGAGACCCTCTCCGGAGGCCAGCGCCAGGCCGTGGCGGTAGCACGCGCGGCGGCGTTCGGCAGCCGGGTCGTGATCATGGACGAGCCGACGGCGGCGCTGGGCGTGCGGGAGTCCCGCGCGGTGCTGGACCTGATCCTGCAGGTCCGCGACCGCGGCCTGCCGGTGATCTTGATCAGCCACAACATGCCGCACGTGTTCGAGGTCGCCGACCGCATCCACATCCAGCGCCTGGGCCGCCGCAAGGCGGTGGTGGATCCGAAGTCGGTGTCGATGTCGGACGCGGTGGCGATCATGACCGGCGCGATGGAACCGCCTGACTGACCCCGAAGGGGTTGTCGATCACGTACCGCCACCGGCCGTCCGCGCCTTCGCGTGCGACGTCGGTGGCGGTGCCGTGCACGTCGCCGATGGTCCAGTCGACGATGAGCAACGCGATGCCGTCGTGCGCGTAGACGTGCCGCGGGCGGACGTCGATGGGCAGCCCGAGGCCGAGGAACCGCTGGTTGGCCGCCTGCCGCGCGGCACCGGTGACGGTGGTGCCGGGTTCGGGGACGAACAGGCCGCCGGGTTCGTAGACGGCGTCGACGGCCCGCGGGTCGCGGGAGTTGAACGCGGCGGCGAACTCGTGGGCCACACTGGCGGGGTGGATGGTCATGCTGTGAGCGTCGCGCCCGCCGGCGTGGGTCACCAAACGGTGACCTGGGACCGGCCGTCGGCGGAGTGCCCGGTGGAGGTGGCGCTGGCGGCGATCAGCGGCCGGTGGGCGACGCTGGTGCTGCGGGATCTGATGCACGGCCCGCGGTCGTTCTCGGCGTTGCGGGCCGGGTTGCCGTCGCTGAGCGCGAAGGTGCTGACCGAGCGGCTGGAGTCGCTGGTGTCGCAGGGTCTGGTGTCGTGCTCGCGCTCCCCCGGCTTCCCGGTGCGGACGTCCTACGAGCTGACGCCCGCCGGGTTGTTGCTGCGGCCGTTGCTGGCGCAGCTGTACCGCACGGGCGAGGCGCTACTGGGCGAGCTCGCGGATGACTGACTCCAGCGGTGCCAGGACGTTGCGGGACCGCAGGAGGCCTTCGGAGACCTCCACGAGGTCCGGTTTCAACCGCTTCCAGTACTGGTCCTCGCCGGGGATCTGGAACAGGCTCAGCGCGAACACCGGTGTGCGGCCCAGTTGCTGTTCCAGGTCGGCGAGTACCTCCCGCAGGGCGTCGTCGAACCTGGCTCGGGTGTCGTCGTGCGCGTTCGGCGCGTCGCCGCTGATGTGGACGACCCACCGGGAATTCCCCGATGTGCTCATGCTCCACGGTAGCGAGGTCTACAACGGCACGGCGTCGAGTGCCTTGTAGATGCGCTTGTCGCTGATCGTGTACCGCGTCTTGATGGTCTGGGCGAAGTACGACAGCCGCAGTTCCTCGATCATCCAGCGGATCTCGTCGAGCTCGGGCGAGGGTTCGTCGGCCGGGGTCTGCGCGCGCAGCTCCCGGTACTCGGCGTGGACCTGGTGGACCTGGTTGGTCCAGTCGAGGTCGCGGCGCGGGTTCTCGGGCAGCTTCTCGATGCGCCGCGCGATGCCTTTGAGGTAGCGCACGAGGTCGGGTAGCCGGTCGTAGCCGGTGTGGGTGACGAAACCCTTGTACACCAGCGAGTTCAGGTGTGCGCGGATGTCGTTGGCGGAGTCCGGGGCGCCCTTGAGGCCGGTCAGTGCCAGTTCGGCCTCGTGGGCGGCTTCGAGGACCTTGCGGACCTCCTGCACGACGACCCAGGTGGTGTCGTTCAGCGCGGCCTGGACCTTCTTGAGCTGGGCGGCGTAGGACTTGGCGTCCCAGGCCGGCTCACCCATGAGCCGGTCGACGGCGGCCATGATGCAGTCCGACAGCAGCGCGGCGACGCCGCCGTGGGGGTTGCGGGTGAGCGCGAGTTTGGCGGCGTTGTCGAGGTGGCGCTGCAGGTGCTTGACCGGTGAGTTGATGCCGAGCAGCAGGAGCCTGCGCACGCCGCGGCGGTGCGCGTAGGCCTGCCGCCCCGGCGTGTCGAGGACCTTGATCGCGACGCTGTCGCCCCGGTCGACCAGGCAGGGGTAGGCGGTGACGGTGATGCCGGACTGCCGTTGCTCGATGGTCTTCGGCAGGGCGTCGAAGTCCCAGGTCGTGATGCCGGTGCGTTCGAGGTGGCCGGCGGCCTGGCTGAGCGACTCGCGGACCTCGTCGCGCAGCTTCTCCTTGAGCACCGCGATGTCCTTGCCCTCGGCGAGGGTGCGGTTGTGCTCGTCGACGACCTGGAAGGTGAGCTTGAGGTGGTCGGGCACGGCGTCGAACTGCCAGTCCTCGCGGTGCACGGTCACCCCGGTGAGGGCTTTGAGTTCGCGTTCGACGCCGCTGAGCAGGCTGGAGTCGCTGGGCTTGATGCGCGCGAGCACGGCGTTGGCGACGTCGGGGACGGGCACGAAGTTGCGGCGGATCTGCTTGGGCAGCGAACGGATGAGCGCGACGACGAGGTCGTGGCGCAGACCGGGGATCTGCCAGGAGAACGCGTCGTCGTCCAGGGCGGTGAGCGCGGGCAGCGGGAGCTGCACGGTGACGCCGTCGTTCTTCGTGCCGGGCTCGAAGTGGTAGCTCAGCGGCAGCGTCAGCTCACCCTGGCGCCACTGGTCGGGGTAGGCGTCGGGGGTGACGTCGGCGCGCTCGTTGACCAGCATCTCCTTGGTGAAGGTGAGCTGGTTCTTGTCCTTCTGCTTCTTCCACCACGAGTCGAAGTGCCGTGCGGACACGACGTCGGCGCCGACGCGTTTGTCGTAGAAGTCGAACAACGTCTCCTCGTCGACGACGATGTCGCGCCGCCGTGCCCGGTTCTCCAGTTCGCCGACCTCGTCGAGCAGCGCGCGGTTGGTGTGGAAGAACCGGTGGTGCGTGGTCCACTCCCCCTGCACGAGCGCGTGGCGGATGAACAGCTCACGCGACAGCGCGGGGTCGATGCGGCCGTAGTTGACCTTGCGGCCGGCGACGATCGGCACCCCGTACAGCGTGACCTTCTCCAGCGCGACGACGCTGCCGCGTTTGGTCTCCCAGTGCGGTTCGCTGTACTGGCGTTTGACGACGTGTTCGCCGAGACGTTCGGCCCATTCGGGTTCGATCTTGGCGACGATGCGCCCCCACAGGCGGCTGGTCTCGACCAGTTCGGCGGCCATCACCCACTGCGGTGGTTTCTTGGCGAGCGCGGAGCCGGGGAAGATCGCGAACTTGGCGTTGCGGGCGCCCAGGAACTCGGTGAGGGGCCGGCGTTTCTCGTTCGGCGCCTGCTTCTTGAGGACGTCCTTGACGCCGATGTGGCTGAGCAGACCGGACAGCAGCGCGATGTGGATGTTGCGCGGGTCGCCGGGCTGGTCGTTGACGTGCATGCCGATCTGCTTGGCGGCCTGGCGCAGCTGCAGGTAGATGTCCTGCCATTCGCGCACGCGCAGGTAGTTGAGGAACTCGGCCTTGCAGCGCTTGCGGAACTGGTTGCCGCTCAGTTCCTTCTGCTGTTCCTTGAGGTACTGCCACAGGTTGAGGAACGTGGTGAAGTCGGATTCGGAGTCGACGAACCTCGCGTGCTGCTGGGTCGCGGCCTCCTGCTGGTCGGCGGGCCGTTCGCGGGGGTCCTGGATGGACAGCGCCGCGGCGATGATCATGACCTCTTTGAGGCAGCCGGTGGTGTCGGCTTCGAGGACCATGCGGCCCAGCCGCGGGTCGACCGGCAGTGCGGCGAGCTTGCGGCCGGTCGGGGTGAGCTTCTTCTCGGCGGCGTTGATCGCGCCGAGCTCCTGCAGCAGGCCGATGCCGTCGTTGATGTTGCGGGAGTCCGGCGGGTCGATGAACGGGAACCTCGCGATGTCGCCCAGGCCGATGTTGGTCATCTGCAGGATGACGCTGGCGAGGTTGGTGCGCAGGATCTCCGCGTCGGTGAACTCCGGGCGGGCCTCGAAGTCCTCTTCGGAGTACAGGCGGATGCAGATGCCTTCGCTGACGCGGCCGCAGCGGCCCTTGCGCTGGTTCGCCGACGCCTGGCTGATGGGTTCGATCGGCAGGCGCTGGACCTTGAGGCGGTGGCTGTAGCGGGAGATGCGGGCGTTGCCGGGGTCCACGACGTACTTGATGCCCGGCACGGTGAGGCTGGTCTCGGCGACGTTGGTGGCGAGCACGACGCGCCGGCCGGTGTGCCGCTGGAACACCCGGTGCTGCTCGCCGACGCTGAGCCGCGCGTAGAGCGGGAGGATCTCGGTGTTGCGCAGGTCCTCCTGCTTGAGGGCGTCGGCGGTGTCGCGGATCTCGCGTTCGCCGGACAGGAACACCAGGACGTCGCCGGGGCCCTCGGCCTGCAGTTCGCGGACGGCGTTGATGATGCCCTGGGTCTGGTCGTCGTCCTCCTCCAGCGGCCGGTAGCGGGTCTCGACGGGGTAGGTGCGGCCGGAGACCTCGATGACCGGGGCGTCGCCGAAGTGCTGGCTGAAGCGCTGCGGGTCGATCGTGGCGGAGGTGATGACGATCTTGAGATCGGGGCGGCGCGGCAGCAGCTGCTTGAGGTAGCCGAGCAGGAAGTCGACGTTGAGGCTGCGTTCGTGGGCCTCGTCGATGATGATCGTGTCGTAGCGCGACAGCGTGGGGTCGGTCTGGATCTCGGCGAGCAGGATGCCGTCGGTCATGAGCTTGACCAGCGTCTCGTCACCGGACTGGTCGGTGAACCGGACCTTGTAGCCGATCGTGTCACCGAGCTTGGTGCCCAGTTCCTCCGCGACGCGTTCGGCGACGGTGCGCGCGGCGATGCGGCGGGGCTGGGTGTGGCCGATCTGGCCGGTGATGCCCCGGCCGAGCTCCAGGCAGATCTTGGGCAGCTGCGTGGTCTTGCCGGACCCGGTCTCGCCGGCGACGATCACGACCTGGTTGTGCTCGATCAGGTCCTTGATGTCGTCCTTGCGCTGGCTGACCGGCAGCTCGGCCGGATAGCTGATCTTGGGAACGGACTCCCTGCGCAGCGCGACCTTGAGCGCGGCCTCGTCGATCTGGGCGGCGATCTCCTCGGTGATCTTCTTGCGCGCCAGCGGGTCCTTGACCTTGCGTGCGCCGTCGAGGCGCCTGGCGAGCCGGCGTTGATCACGCGGCATGAGCTCGGGCAGGCGTTTGTGCAGTTCAGCGTGCGGGGTGTCCATTTGGGTTCCAGGATAGTCAGGGCGTGCGGGTTCGCTCGCGTCAATAACTGCCAGACCCCGCCGCCGGCGTGGCGGTGTGGACGCGCGGGGCTTCTGGAAGCCGGCCGATCACGCGGTGGGTCCGCGTCTGACCTGGGACAACGCTGGGAGCGGCTGACGGGGCGGCTCGCGCTGCCACCCTCGGGTGAGATCGCCGACTTCGCGGCGCGGCTCGACGAGCAGCGTGAGCGCGCTGGCGGGTTCTCCCGCGGGGCCGGGCGCGCGTTCGACGTCTCTCCCGGCGGCGAGGACGTGGAGAGGGGACATCACACGCCTGCCCGCCTGTGGGCGTTGTTCGGAAAGGCCGAGGCATATCTTCTGCGGTGGACCGTCCGGTGGATACCGGAAATTGTCAGACCCCTTCGATAACGTCGCGGGTATGGATCTCGACGTCTTCTGGGCCCTGCTCGACCAGTCGGCTTCTGCCAGTTCTGACCAGCATGAACGCCGGGTGTGGCTGACGTCGCGGCTGGCTTTGCTGCCGCCGGGCGACATTTGCGGTTTCGAGACTTTGTTGAGTGCTTCACGTGGTCGTGTAAACACGTTCTTGCACTGGCACGCGGCTTATGTCGTGTGTGATGGATTGTGTTCGGCCGACCGTTTCTTCGAGTTCCAGTCGTGGCTGATCGGGCTGGGCCGTGAGGTGCTGGCGTCGGTGGCGTCCTCACCCGACGCGCTGGCCGGCGTGCCCGCGGTGCGGACGTTACTGGCGGTCGGGGCGCAGTCGTGGCCGGACGCGGCGTGGCCGTTGTGGGAGGGGCTGTCCGGGGTGGCTCGTGAGGCGTTCTTCCTGGCGACGGGCCGGTCGCTGGACAACGCGCTGGCGGTCCTGGGCCACGTGCCGGTGGCGGACGCGGGGCCGTTCACCGGCGAGGCGTGGGATCTGGACTCACCGGTGGAGGTGGCGCTGCGGCTGCCCAGGCTGTGGGAGCTGTCGGGCGGGCTGGAGGAGGCGGCGTGAGTGCGTGGCGGCTCCATCCAGGTCGTCCTGGGGCGCAGCCGGGCTCGCGCGCCCTCTGAGCTGCTCTGATGTCGAGGCTTCAAAAATTGTCAGACCCTCTCGCTAGCGTTCTCGGCATGGACCTGAACGCGTTCTGGGGCCTGGCGGAGCCGTCCGGTGTGGGCGCTTCCGACCGGGACCGTCGGCGGGAGTGGCCGGCCGCCGTCGTGGCGGCGCTGTCCGCCGGTGCGGTGCTGGCCTTTTCGCCGGGCGTCGTGCGCGGGATGTGTTCGGGCCCGGTGGGTGAGGCGTGGGATCCCGGTGATCTGGCGGAGGTCGCCGCGCGGGTTCCGCGGTCCGGTGCGTTGTTCGGGAAGGTGGCGTGATGGCCGTGCCAGTCGATGTGCCGGGCGGTGTGCCCGTGGAGGTACCGGTCGACGTGGTGGTGTGGCGGGCTCCTGGTCCGGCGTCCTTCGCGGAGGCGGCGGCCCGCTACGCGGAGCTGCGGTCCTCGCCGCTGGGCGCGTTCGAGCCCGCGGTGGCGGCGTTCGTGCGGGAGTTACGGCGCACCTCGCCGGACCCCGCCTCGCCGGTGTCGTGGGACGAGGCGCTCACGGTCGGGGTGGACGCGGTGATCGTGCACGTGGTGTGGCCGGGGCAGCGTCAGGTGCTGGACCTGGTGGCGTTGCTGGCGTCGCGGCACGGGCTGGTGTGTTTCGAGCCGGCCCGCCAGGCCGCGATGTCCTGACGCAGCGAGGCTTTCGTGTCCTCCGGCGCGAAGGACGCGTCGACGGCGTTGGTGGCGATGCGCGCGAGGGCGTCGTCGCTGAACCCGAGGTGTTCGCGCAGCAGGCGGTACTCGTCGGTGAGCGTGGTGCCGGTGGAAGCGGGGATGTCGGTGTTGAGCGTGACGGTCAGCCCGGCGTCGATGAGCAGTGGCAGCGGATGAGAGGAGAGGGATTCGACCAGTCCCAGCGCGACGTTCGACGACGGGCAGGCTTCGAGCGGTATGGCGCGGTCCCGCAGCAGCGCGACGACCTCCGGGGTCGTCGAGCGCCCGGAACCCGTGCCCGATCCGGTCGGCGAGCCCGACGGTCACGGTTTCGGCGACGCTCGGCGCCCCGCAGCACTCCCCGGCGTGGTGCACGAGCCCGACCCTGGCGTCTTTCGCGGCACGGAACACGTCCGCGAACGGGGTGAGCGGGTGGTCTTCCGCTCCGGCCGTCCCGATCGCCACGACCTGAGGGTGCACTCTCGCGAGACGCAGTGAGTCCCGCAGTCGCGCTACCGATCGCTTCCTGGGGTGGTCCACGATCACACGGCATTCGATGCCGTGGGCGGCCTGTCCTGCGGCGAGCCCGGACAACACCGCCTCGAGCGGCATGTCCGGATCACCGAGTCGTTCTCCGTGCACTGCCGCGGTGAACGTGACCTCGGCGTACCGGGTCCCTGCGCTGCTTCCTCGGCGCAGAACTCGTACGCGATCCGGTGGAAGTCCTCGGCTCGCCGCAGGCAGTCCCGCACCGCCCCGTTGTGGGCGGCGAACTGCGCGAAACCGTCGAACGTCCCGGCCTGCACGGCGGGAACGTCGACACCGTGGTGCTCGGCGAGTTCCGCGAAGGTGTCCACGCGCACGGTGCTTTCGAGGTGCACGTGCAGGTGGGCCTTAGGCAACGTCGCGAGGTCACGCGTGTGGCGCGACGCTACCCAAGGCCCGTCCGCGGGCGCCCCGGCATTTTCGCGGGCGTCATCCGGCGAGGAACGTCACCGCGGCGGCGAGTTCGTGCCTGGGGACGTCGCCGTGCCCTCCGGGGTTGGCGTGCAACGACTTCTGGCGTGTGGCAAAGGCGTCGAACATCGTGAGGCCGACGACGCGCGGGATGAGCCGGTCGCGCCACTGCAGCAGGAACCGCACGGGGACGGTGATCGCCGTCGCTGCACGAACCAGAGGCTCGGTGGTGCCGATCAGCCCGAGGACGCGGGGTTCGGCGGCAACGAGCGGGATGCCGATGGCGCTGCCCATCGACACGCCCAGAACCCGACGCGGTCGCCGATGGCGGACAGGGCGTCGAGCGCGGATCGCCATTCCGGGATCGCGCGATCCAGAGAGCGGTCATCACCGGGCCCGCGCGTATTCGGCGCGACACCGGGTGTGTGCCGCTACTAGGTTCCGGTGCCATGCCTGATGTTGTGCAGACGCGCCACGGCGCGACGGTGCTGATGTGCGCCGAGGACGGTCCCCTGATCACCGACGAGCAGTCCGCTGTGGACCTGATCGGCACGTTGTGGGGTCAGGACGTGCGGTGGCTGGTGCTGCCGGTGGCGCGGTTGTCGCCGGACTTCCTGGTGTTGCGCACGCGGGTGGCGGGTGCGGTGGTGCAGAAGTTCCAGCAGTACGGGTTCGCGGTCGCGGTGGTCGGGGACATCTCGGAGCAGGTGGCGGCGAGCACGGCGTTGCGGGATTTCGTGTACGAGTCGAACCGGGGCCGGCAGCTGTGGTTCGTGGCCGATGAGGCGGAACTGGACGCGCGGCTGAGCGCGGCGGCCTGACCAGTCCGAACAGCCCTATTGCATATTGCTTGCAATAGGTAGTGTCGCGGGCATGGACATCCGTCGTTCGCTCTCCCAGCACAGTGGCCCGCGCAAGGCACCGCACGAGGTCCTCCGCCGTCTCGCCGAGTGGGTGACACCGGGGACGCGGCCGGAGGATCCGGTGCGGGAGCTGGAGCAACGGGTCGCGGCGCTGCTGGGCAAGCCCGAGGCGTTGTTCTTCCCATCGGGGACGATGGCGCAGCAGGTGGCGTTGCGGGTGCACGCCGACAGGACGGGCCGCCGCTCGTTCGCGGGGCATCCGCAGACCCATCTGCACGTGTGGGAGAACCAGGGCTACAACGCGCTGCACGGCCTGCGGTTCCATCCCGTGGGCGACCGCAACGAGCTGTTCGGCCTGGACGATCTCAAGGCGGTGCACGAACCGCTCGCGGCGGTGGTGTTCGAACTGCCGCAACGCGACATCGGCGGCGTGCTGCCCGCGTTCGGGGACCTGGCGGCGCAGACGGCCTGGGCGAGGCGGTCGGGTGCGGCCGCGCACTGCGACGGCGCGCGGCTGTGGGAGGCGCAGACCGGGTACGACGCGACGTTCGCCGAGATCTCCGCGTTGTTCGACACGGTGTACGTGTCGCTCTACAAAGGACTTGAGGGTGTGCGGGGCGCGGTGCTCGCCGGGGACGCCGACACGATCGGGCAGGCGGCGGTGTGGCGGCGCCGGATGGGCGGGGCGATCGCCGACGCGTGGCCGCTGGCCGCGATCGCGTTGATGGGCATGGACGTGAACCTGCCGAGGATGGCCGAGTTCCGCGACCACGCCCAAGCCCTCGCGCGGGCGATCAACGCCGACGGGTTCGCGCACACGACACCCGAGGTGCCGGCCACTCCCCTGTTCCACGTGCACCTGCCCTTGTCGCGCCACGACGCGCAGCGGGCCGCACAGCACCTGCTGGAGGAGACGGGGATCAGGCTGTTCCTGTACGCGCGGTCCAATCCGGATCCGCACCGGTGCAGCTTCGAGGTGAGCGTGGGCATCAGCGGGCTAGAGTTCACGCCGCGCGAGGCGGTGGAGTTGATCAGAGGACTACCATCGCGGGTGTGAGCCTGCCCGAACCCGTCCAGCACGCGCTGGTCAGGGTCTCGCACTCGGTGCTGATCGACGTCGACGCGCTCGCGGGCGTGCGCGAGAGGTTCGACGACGAGCAGGCGGCGTCGCTGGCCGGGTATCTGCGCAACGCGCAGTCGCCGAACACGGTGCGCGCGTACCGGTCGGACTGGATCGCGTGGGCCGGCTGGTGCCAGGCGGAGGGCCGCCAAGCGTTGCCGGCCGATCCGCTGGACGTGGCTGTCTACCTGGCGGTCGCGGCGGACACGGTGAAGCCGGACGGGTCGCCGGCGTTCGGGGCCTCGACACTGGAACGCAAGTCGGCGGCGATCTCGGCGGTGCACGCAGCCAACGGCCTGCCGAGCCCGACGCGCAGCGACGTCGTGCGGCTGACGCTGCGCGGTGTCCGGCGCACCCGCAAGTCGCAGCCCCGCCGCAAACGGCCGGTGCTGCTCGACACCCTCGAGGCACTGCTGAACGAACGCCCGCCGGCCGGTCCCGCGCGCGCGAGGGACGCGTTGCTGCTGCTGGTGGGGTTCGCGGGGGCGTTGCGGCGCAGTGAGCTGGCGGGCATCGAGTTCTCCGACGTCACGGTGGACGTGGATCCGCGCACGCACGAGCCGTTGCTGCTGATCCGGCTGGGGGCGACGAAGACCGACCAGACGGGCAAGCACCAGCAGTCGGTGGTGCTGCCGCGCGGGAGCAGGCGGCCGACGTGCCCGGTGTGCGCGTTCGCGGACTGGGCCGACGTGCTCGACGGCAAGGAGCTCTCCGAGACCGGCCTGCACCGCTGCCACGGCTTCGAGGCCGGTGTCCGCCAGGGGCCGGTGTTCCCGGTGGTGAACCGGCACGGCGGCATCGGGTCCAAGGCGATGTCGGGGCGCGCGGTCGCGGAGCTGGTGAAGCGCTACGCGGTGCGGGCGGGGCTGGATCCGGCGTTGTTCGGCGGGCATTCGCTGCGGGCGGGGTTCGCGACGCAGGCGGCGCTGGGCGGGGCGAGCGACCGGGAGATCATGCGGCAGGGCCGGTGGACCAACCCGCGCACGGTGCACCGCTACATCCGGACCGCGAACCCTCTCGAGGACAACGCCGTGACCCGCCTGGGTCTGTGAATCTGTGACCCAGCTCTCACTCTCCGTAGTTAACTGTAAACAAGATCCCCTCCGGTAGGCCTGCACCACTCGGGGCAGCGCACTACGCCATAAGTATGTACGTACCGGGAAGTTTCCGGCGTGTTTCCACGCCGTTTGAGCTGCTCTTTTGTTCCACCCCGTGGGCAAAACACGGTGTCCTGAGCAGCGGCTCAGCCCAATTCGTGAACCGATCTCGCATTTTGGGAGTGGCTGGTCGCATGCACTGAGAGCAATACGATCACCACACCTGGTCATCGACGATGGTCGGGCCTGTTCCACGGTGTTCGCCCCGGCACCCCTGTAACGCCGGAGCGAGCACCCCCTGCACCGGAACAAGGAGCGTTCATGAAGCGCAGAACCCTGGGCATCACCACCGCCCTGGTGGCCGGGGCGGCTCCGGCCGCCACGGGCACGCTGGAAGCCAACGCCGTCGTGCGCGACGCCAACGGCATTCACCACCTGCGCTTCGACCGCACGGCGGTCAACCGGGCCAGGGCCGCGGTCAACGTCAAGTAGACCCGCCCCGGAAAGCGCCGAGGCCCGGACCGACCCCCTGCACGGTCCGGGCCTCGGCATATTCGCATCGCGACCACCCACACGCCCGGTCTCCTCGCACCATGGATGAGCGACTGCGGGCACGCGACCTCGAACGCCTGACCGCTCAGGGCTCCAGATCGGTCGCCGCCAGGAACGACCCGTCCATGTGAAACGGCACCGAGTCGTGCACGTGCGTCACCAGCCACCGCCCCTCACGCCGCTGCAACCCCACCGTCGTGCGCATCCACATCGAGAACCCCTCCGGATACCCGACCGGCACCGCCGACAGCCGCGCCAGCCCATGCGCGAACGCCACGTCACCGGACACGACGACCGTCAGATCCCGGTGCTCCAGCGTGATCGGCCCCTCGAACCCGGCCATCCACCCCGCCAGCGACTCCACGTCCCGCGCGTCCCGCCCGGAGTTGCGCAGCGGAGGCGCCAAAGTGCACGTCACCACGTCCTCGGCGAAGCGGGCCACGATCCGCGCGGGATCACGCAGCCGCATGCCCTCCTCGTGCTCGGTGAACGTCTCGCGGATCGCCGTCTCGTCCTGCACCAGCGTGTGAGTCATCTCGGACCTTCCGTCGAAATCGGCTGACACACCGGTGTCGAGACGCAGCCCGCTGTCTCGACATGGCGGTGAGAAGATTTTTCCGCCAGCCACGAGCCGGGAGGCCGCACGTGAAGTACCTGATCCTCATCTACAGCAACCCCAAGTCGCGGGCCGCCTGGGACAAGCTCACCGAAGAGCAGCAGATGCAGTTCGGCAAGGACCACTACGACCTGTCCGACAAGCTCCGCGCCTCCGGCGAGCTCATCGTCAGCGAAGGCCTCCCCGGCCCCGAGACCGGCAAGGGCGTGAGCATCCGCAACGGAGAGGTCGTCGTCACCGACGGGCCCTTCGCCGAGGCCAAGGAGTACCTCGCCGGCTTCTACCTCGTCGAAGCCGACTCGATCGACCAGGTCATCGCCCACGCCGCGACGCTGCCCGACGCCCACAACGACGGCATCGAGGTCCGGCCGGTCTGGGACACGTCCATGCTGGACGGCCTGTGAACCCTGAGGTGGAGGGCCTGCTGCGCACACTCGCGCCGCAGGTCCTCGGCGTGCTCGTGCGCCGCCACGGCCAGTTCGACGTCTGCGAGGACGCCGTGCAGGAAGCACTGCTCGGCGCCGCCCAGCAATGGCCGGTCGACGGCGTCCCGGACAACCCCAAGGGCTGGCTCATCACCGCCGCCTCACGACGGTGGATCGAGCAGTACCGCTCCGACACCGCCCGCCGCCAGCGCGAGGACAAGGTCGTCGCCCTCACCCCGGCACCACCCGATCCCGTGCCGGCACAGGACGACACCCTCACCCTGCTCGCCCTGTGCTGCCACGAGTCACTCACCACCGCCTCGCAGATCGCCCTGACCCTGCGAGCCGTCGGCGGACTCACCACCGCCGAGATCGCACGAGCGTTCCTCGTACCCGAAGCGACGGTCGCGCAACGCATCAGCCGCGCCAAGCAGAAGATCAAGCAGTCCGGCGCCCGGTTCCGGCCACCCCAGGACCTCACCGCCGTCCTGCACGTCCTCTACCTGATCTTCACCGAAGGCTCCACCGCGAGCTCCGGCGACGACCTGGTGCGCGTCGACCTCACCGCCGAAGCCATCCGCCTCACCCGCCAGCTGCACAAACGCAGACCAGCCGACGGCGAGCTCACCGGCCTGCTCGCGCTGATGCTGCTCACCGACGCACGCCGCCCCGCCCGCACCGACCCCCACGGCGCGCTCATCCCGCTCGCCGAGCAGGACCGCACCCGCTGGGACACCCGAGCCATCGACGAAGGCACCACACTGATCAGCACGGCACTCAAGACCGCCCAGATCGGCCCGTACCAGCTCCAAGCGGCCATCGCCGCCGTCCACGCCGACGCCACCAAAGCGGAAGACACCGACTGGCACGAGATCCTCGGCCTCTACGACCTGCTCACCGTCACCGCACCCGGCCCGATGGTCTCACTCAACCGCATCGTCGCCGTCGCCATGGTCCACGGCCCGCGACAGGCACTCGACGAACTGTCCACACTGGACCTCGACCACTACCGCGTGCACGCCGTCCGAGCACATCTCCTCGACCTGCACGGAGAACACGACCAAGCACGCCAGGAATACGAGAAAGCCGCGAAACTCACCCTCAGCGCCCCAGAACAGCGCTACCTCAGATCCCGGTCGCGCCACCCACGGTAGCGTCCGACGACGGAGCCTCCTGCGGCGGCGCCACCGGCACCACACCCGACAAATCCCCACCGTTGTCGTTGGTGCGCAACACAAAAGGCCGCGTCTGCGTGTACTGCACCACCGAGATCGAACACGGATCCACCACGATCCGCTGGAACCCGTCCAGATGCACACCCAACGCATCCGCCAGCACAGCCTTGATCACATCACCGTGCGAGCACAACACCCACACCGCACCAGGACCGTGCTCCTCGGAAATACGCGCATCATGCGCCCGCACCGCCGCCACCGCACGAGCCTGAACGTGCGCCAGCCCCTCACCGTCCGGAAACACCGCGGCGGAAGGATGCTGCTGCACAACAGCCCACAACGGCTCGTCATACAGGTCCTTCAACGCCTTACCGGTCCACGCGCCGTAATCCACTTCGGACAGATCCGGCTCCGCCACCGCCTCCAAAGACCGATCGGCCAGCAACGGCGCCAACGTCTCCTCACACCGCTGCAAAGGAGACGACACCACCGCGCTGACCGGAACGTCCTTCAACCGCGACACCAAAGCCGCCGCCTGCTTCTGTCCCCGCTCGTCCAAACCCACACCCAGCGAACGCCCGGCGAGCACACCGGAACCGTTGGCGGTCGAACGCGCATGCCGAAGCAGGATCACCGTAGCCACGGCCCCACCTTAGTTCGGCTGCAGCAACCCCATCGACAGCAGCCCCATCAGCACCAGACCCAGCATCAACCGGTACCACACGAACGCCGAGTACGAATGCTTCGACACGTACTTCAACAACCACGCGATCGTCGCGTACCCCACCACGAACGAGATCAGCGTCGCCACGACCATCTGCGGAATCGACGCCTGCACACCCGTACCCGACCGCTCCAGCACGTCCGGAATGGAGAACAACCCCGCCCCGAACACCGCCGGAATCGCCAGCAGGAACGAGTACCGCGCCGCCGCCTCCCGGTTCAGCCCCAGGAACAGACCCGCCGTCAACGTGCCACCCGAACGGGACACGCCCGGAATGAGCGCCAGCGCCTGCGCCAGACCCATCCCGATCGCGTCCTTCATCCGCAACTCGTCACGCTGCTGCTTCGCGAGGTGGTCCGCCAGACCCAGCAGCAGACCGAACACCACCAGCATCGTCGCCGTGATCCACAGGTTCCGCGCCGACGTCCGGATCTCGTCCTTCAGCAGATAACCGAGAACCGAGATCGGCACCGAACCGATGATCACGTACCAGGCGAGCCTGTAATCCCTCTCCTTGCGCGCCTCCGCGCTGAAGAGGCCGCGGAACCAGGCGCTGATGAAGCGCCCGATGTCCTTGGCGAAGTAGATCAGCACCGCCACCTCGGTACCCAGCTGGATGACCGCGGTGAACGAAGCGCCCGCGTCGTTGCCGAAGAACAGCGTCGACGTGATGCGCAGGTGCGCACTGCTGGAAATCGGCAGGAATTCCGTCAGTCCTTGGACCAGTCCGAGGACCAGAGCCTGCAACCAGCTCAACTACCCACTCCTGCCAGATCCAAAGCCTCGGCCGCGGTCCGAAGACCCGCGATCCCCTGCTCCAGATCTTGCAGCATCGGCGAAACGGACAGCGTGGTGACCCCCGCCGCGGCGAGCGCCTTCATCTTGTCTGCTATGCGCTCCTTCGGGCCCAGCAACGACGTCGCGTCCAGGAACTCCAGCGGGATCGCCGCCATCGCACCGGCGTAGTCACGAGCCAGGTACTTCTCCTGGATCTCCTCGGCCTGAGCCGGGAAACCCATGCTTACCATCAGGTTGTTGTAGAAGTTCTGCTTGCGCGACCCCATGCCGCCCACGTACAGCGCCGCATACGCACGCACCGGGTCAGCACACGCCTTCCAGTCCTCACCCACGATCAACGGCGCCGTCGGAACGACGTCGAAGCCCTCCATCGTCAGACCGGCCTTCTCCCGCCCGGCCTTCACCGACGCGATCGAGTCGGCCGAGTGCTCCGCCGAGAAGAACACCGCGAGCCAGCCGTCCGCGATCTCACCCGTCAGCTCCAGGTTCTTCGGACCCACCGCCGCGAGGTAGATCGGAATCTGGTCACGCACGGGATGGACGGTCAGCTGCAACGCCTTACCCGGACCATCGGGAAGCGGGAGCGTGTAGTGCTCACCCTCATAGCGCAACTTCTCCCGAGACAGCGCCTTCTTCACGATCTCCACGTACTCACGCGTGCGCGCCAACGGCTTGTCGAACCGCACACCGTGCCAGCCCTCCGACACCTGCGGACCCGACACACCGAGACCCATCCGGAACCGGCCACCCGACAGGGTGTCCAAAGTGGCCCCGGTCATCGCGGCCATCGCCGGCGTCCGCGCCGGAATCTGGAAGATCGCGCTACCGACGTCGATGCGTTCGGTCTGCGCGGCCACCCACGCGAGCACCGTCGGCGCGTCGGAACCGTAGGCCTCCGCGGCCCACACCACCGAAAAACCGAGTCGGTCGGCCTCTTTGGCCAGCTCAAGGTTCGCGGCGTCGTTGCCGGCGCCCCAGTATCCGAGGTTCAGTCCGAGCTTCACACGGCGAGACCCTACCGGTCAGTAACACCGATTGCCAGGCTCAGCCGATGATCACCCCTTAGCATCGCGCACGTGGAACAGCGATACCTCGGCCGCAGCGGCCTCCGCGTGTCCAGGACGGCACTGGGCACGATGACATGGGGCCGCGACACCGACGCGGACGAGGCCGCCACCCAGCTCATGGCCTTCGCCGACGCCGGCGGCACCCTCGTCGACACCGCCGACGTCTACTCCGAAGGCGAAGCCGAACGCATCCTCGGCACCCTCCTCGGCGAAGTCGTCCCCCGCGACGAACTCGTCCTCGCCACCAAAGCCGTCGCCCGCCGCACCGAAGGCCCCTTCGGCGGAGGCGCCTCCCGCGGCGCCCTCCTCTCCGCCCTCGACGGCTCCCTGCGACGCATCGGCGTCGACCACATCGACCTCTGGCAACTCCACGCCTGGGACGCCGGCGTCCCCATCGAGGAATCACTGTCCGCCCTCGAACAGGCCATCTCCTCCGGCAAAGTCAGATACGCCGGCATCTCCAACTACAGCGGCTGGCAACTCGCCACCGCCGCACTGACACCCACCACCTACCCGCTCATCTCCACCCAGGTCGAGTACTCCCTGCTCGAACGCGGCATCGAACGCGAAGTCGCCCCCGCCGCCCTGCACCACGGCCTCGGACTCCTGCCCTGGGCACCCCTCGGCCGCGGCGTCCTCACCGGCAAGTACCGCAACGGCACACCACCCGACTCCCGCGGCGCGTCCGCCCACTTCGCCGGCTACGTCGAACAACACCGCAACGACCGCGCCGCCCGCATCGTCCAGGCGGTCTCCACCGCAGCCGAAGGCCTCGGCACCTCGGCGTTGTGCGTCGCCCTGGCCTGGGTCCGCGACCGCCCCGGAGTCGTCTCACCCGTGGTCGGCGCCCGCGACACCAACCAGCTCCTCGCCTCGCTGGAAGCTGAAGAGCTGACGTTGCCACCTGCGATCAGGGCCGCACTGGACGATGTCAGCGCCATCGAACTGGGCTACCCCGAACGCCCCATGCCCTGACCTCCCTCTCTTGGCTGCTTGTTGAGTTGCGCTTTGAGTGCTCCGGACTGTTGTTAGTTGTTGAATTTAGTCAACACTGAAGTTATAGAGATTAATGCTGCGAAGCCGCGGAACGGAGTTTCACCCCACCCCTTGCGTGACCTCCGACGGAACGTCGTGGATGCTGGAAGACGACGACTTCTTACGGAGGACCCGATCTTGCGCCGGCTCGCTGCTCTGATCCTGACCACCGCCGCTCTGACAGCGTGCGGCCAGAGCGAGGGGTCGCAGGACCCGCTGCAGGTCGCCGAAGTCCTCGAGGCCGCCAAGCCGGCCCTCTCCCCCGCCCAGACCGGCACGCCGCCCGGCACCATCACCCCCGGCGGCACGTTCCACGAGGGCGACACCACGCTGAAGTTCCAGGTCAACGGCCGCGACGTCGAACTCGACCGGCTGCGCAGCGCGGTCTTCGAGATGACCACCGACGACAAGGGCGCGCAGACCAGGGGCCCCGGCCTGCGCGCGGGCGACGGCGCCACCAACGCCGTCCCCGACCGCTTCGGACGCCTGCTCGTCGTCGACACCCGCGGCGGGGAGTTCATCGCGTTCTCCATCAACCCGCTGATCATGCGTCAGCGCTACCCGATGCCCGGCACGCCCTACGGCATCGCCTACGACGCCAAACGCGACATCGCGTGGATCACGCTCACCGAGCGCAACGAGGTCGTGGGACTCAACGTCGCCGCTGGAGAACCGGCCGAGAAGTACCGGTTCCCCACCGTGCGTCAGCCCAACACCGTCAGCGTCGACCAGGAATCCGGACGCGTCACCGTCACGTCCAGCGACAACGGAGGGATACAGGTGATCTCACCATGAACGAAGGGGTGATCGACGGGGACTGGGAATACCGGCCGCTGCGTCTGCCGCCCGGCATCTCCCGCCGCACCGCGACCACGCAGCTGGCCATCCACGCCGAGTTCGCGGGCTGGGAACTCTCCCGCACGCTGCTCTACGGCGACGGCTCCCGCAAGATCTGGCTCCGCCGCAAGCGCCAGCCCGACCTGGTACCAGGCCTCATCACCTGACCACCGGCCCGTCGCCGAACGCGACCGGCTCGCACTCGGCGATGAAGTCCGCCGGAAAGCCCCGCTCGAACGGGGCCGCCGCCTCCAGGCGCGCGACCGCTTCCGGCGGCAGCACGACCTCGCCCAGACAATCGAGCACCTGCTCCGGTGTCCGCGCGCCCACCAGCGGCAGCGCCCCGGACGCGCGCACCCACGCCAGCGCCACCTGGGCCGGCGTCGCACCCAGCTCCTCCGCGACCACCCGCACCGCCCCGGCCACGCCCGCCTCCCGCTCGGACAGCGGGCCGGACCGCTGCGTGCCGCCGGAGAGCTTGCCCGCCGCCAGCGGCGCCCACGCCGTCACCGTCAGCCCCAGCGCCGACGCCATCGGCAGCAACTCCCGCTCCACATCGCGCTGCAGCAGGTTGTACGGCACCTGCAACCCCGAGAACGCCGTCCAGTCCCGCCACTCCGCCAGCGTGTTCGCCCGCGCCACGAACCACGCCGGCGCGTCCGACACCCCGACGTAGAGCACCTTCCCCGCCCGCACCACGTCGTCCAGCGCCCGCATCGTCTCCTCGACCGGCGTGTGCCGGTCCCACAGATGCACCCACAGCACGTCCACGTAGTCCGTCCGCAACCGCCGCAGCGACTGCTCCAGTGACAGCACCAGGTTCTTGCGGTGGTTCCCGCCCGCGTTCGGGTCTCCGGCGTCCCGCGACAACGCGTACTTGGTCGCCACCACGAACCGGTCCCGCCGCGTCAGCACCGCACCCAGCACCTCCTCGCTCTCGCCGTAGGCCGAAGCGGTGTCGAGGAAGTTCCCACCGGCGTCGGCGTAGGCGTCGACGACCCGCCGCGCGAGGTCCTCCGAACGCAGCGTCATCGTGCCCAGCAACAACTCCGAGACGCGCAGGCCGGTCCGGCCGAACAGTCGGTATCTCATGATCCACAGCATCGCCGCGCACGGCGCACCGAGGGAGACCGGCTCAGGGCCCCTCTAAACTGGCCGATCATGGCCGACAACGCACTGGGCCGCTTCCTGCGCGCCCGCCGTGAAGCCACCACTCCCCCGGCCACCGGGCGCCGCCGCACCCCCGGCCTGCGCCGCGGCGAGCTCGCCGACCGAGCCGGCATCAGCGTCGAGTACCTCACCCGCCTCGAACGCGGCACCGACCGCTCCCCCTCCGGCCAGGTCCTCTCCGCCCTCGCCGACGCCCTGGCGATGACCGCGGACGAACGCGTCCACCTGTACCGCCTGATCAAGGCCGGCACGACCTGCTCCCCTGCCCCGCCTCCGCCGCTGCGCCCCACGGTCAGAGCGATGTTGGACACCCTCGAACCCGCCGCGGCCGCCGTGCTCTCCCCCGCCGGTGACGTCCTCGCGAGCACCGCACGATTCCGCGAGATCTCCGGCCTGCAGGACGAGCACAACCTCGTCCGCTTCGCCTTCAGCCCGCGGGCCAAGGCCCACTACCCCGACTGGGACCAGGTCGCGACCGACCGCGCCGCCACCCTCCGCGCTGCCGCTGACCTGGGCGATCACTCCGCCGCAGCGCTCGCCTTCGAACTCTCGGTCACTGCCGGCGCGGCTTTCACGGACCGCTACGACGCCGTGGCGTCCCTGCCTCCGGCCACCGGCACAGAACGCTGGGGCTCCTACCTCTTGGCGTACGAGACGCTCTACTTGGCGGGCGAAGGCGAGCATCGGTTGATGGTCTTTTTCAGTCAACACTGAAGCTATAGAGTCTGACGAGACACGGACGGATGAAAGAATCACCGTCATGCCCCGCCCGGAAAAACCGCTCGACCCGTTCGCCGGGCCTGTTGAACAGTTCGCCTTCGACCTGCGCAAGCTCCGCGAGAAGGCCGGCTCCCCCGGCTACCGGGAACTCGGCAGGCTCAGCCACTACTCCGCCAGCACCCTCGCCGACGCCGCCCGCGGCCAGCGGCTGCCCAGCCTCGCCGTGTCACTCGCGTTCGTCCGTGCCTGCGGCGGCGACGAAGAGGTGTGGGAACAACGCTGGCGCGAGATCAGCGAGGCCGAGCCGCAGCACCCCGCGGGCGACTCCCCCTACGTCGGCCTCAAGGCGTTCACCGAGCACGACGCCGACCGCTTCTTCGGACGGGAACGGCTCGTCGGCAAGTTGCTGGGCAAACTGGAGCACCACGACACCGTGCTCGTCGTCGGCGCCTCAGGCTCGGGCAAGTCCTCGCTGCTCAGGGCCGGTCTGCTGGCCCGCACGCGAGGGGAGCTGATCACTCCGGGCACCCACGAGACACTCCCCGCCGTCGACGGCCTGCTCGTGGTCGACCAGTTCGAGGAGATCTTCGCGCTCCCCCACCGCGACGAGTTCATCACCGCGCTCACCCGGCGCGACGGCCAGACCGTGATCGGCATGCGCGCCGACTTCTACGGCCACTGCGCCCGCCACCCCGACCTGGTCGCCGCCGTCGAGAACGCCCAGGTCCTGGTCGGCCCGATGAGCACCGACGAGCTGCGCAAGGCCATCACCCAGCCCGCCGTCGAGGTCGGCTGCGCCCTCGAGACCGGACTCGTCGCGCGTCTCATCGCCGACGCCACCGGCGAACCGGGCGTCCTCCCCCACGTCAGCCACGCGCTGCTCGAAACGTGGCGGCGCAAGCGCGGCAACACCCTCACGCTCTCCAGCTACCACGAGAGCGGCGGCATCGCCCGCGCGATCGCCAACACCGCCGAGAACGCCTACACCGGCCTCGACGAGCGGCAACGCGTCCAGGCCCGTCAGGTCTTCCTGCGCCTGATCACCCCGGGTGAAGGCACCGAGGACACCAAACGCCACGTCAAACGGTCCGAACTCGCGGCCGACGACGTCGTCGAGCACCTCGCCGCCGCGCGCATCCTCACCGTCGACGACGACAGCGTCGAGATCAGCCACGAAGCCGTCATCCGCAGCTGGCCGCGCCTCAAAGACTGGCTCGCCGAGGCGCGCGACGACCTGCGCGTGCACCGCCGGCTCACCGCCGCCGCCGCGGACTGGGAGGCGCACGGCCGCGACCCCGGCTCGCTGTACCGAGGGGTGTCGCTCACCCAGGCCACCGACTGGGCCGAGCGCGAACCCGACGCGCTCAACGCCGCGGAGAAGGCGTTCCTCGACGCCAGCAAAGCCGCGCTCCAACACGACCTGGCCACCGTGAAACGCCGCACCACCACCTTGCGGCGTGTGGTCGCGATGCTCGCCGCGCTGCTGCTCGTCGCCACCACCGCGACCGTGTTCGCCGTACGGGCGCAACGCCAGACCACCGAGCAACGCACCATCGCGCTCGCCCAGAAAGCCATCGCCGAGGCCAACGGCCTGCAGGACCGCGATCCCGGCCTCGCGAGTCAGCTCCGCCTCGCCGCCTACCGCCTGACGAGCCTGCCCGCAGCACGCGACAGCCTGCTGAGCACCTTCGCCGCACCCCAGATCACCATCGCCAGGGGCCACGCGGAGGCCGTGTCGTTCGCGTTGTTCAGCCCTGACAACAAGCTCATGGCCTCGGCCGCCGACGACAAGTTCGTCATCATCTGGGACGTGGCCGACCGCCACCACCCGGTCGAGCTCGGCAGGGTGCACGCCGGCGACGACGCCACCCACGGCATGGCGTTCAGCCCGGACAGCCGGACCCTCGCCTCAGCGGGCTGGGACGGCACCATCCGTCTGTTCGACGTCTCCGACCCGCGCAAGCCCGTGGAGAAGGCCCGCGTCACAGGGCACGAGGGCCAGGTCGAGGCCGTCCAGTTCACCCCGGACGGCCGCACGCTCGTCAGCAGCGGCGAGGACGGGACCATCCGGCTCTGGGACGTCTCGGGCGCCGTCACTCTCGCGCGCACCATCAAGGCCCACGACGAGGTCGTGCACGCCATCGCGCTGAACGCCGCCGGCACCATCGTCGCGTCGGTCTCCTGGGACGACACCGCCCGGCTCTGGGACCTCGCGACCGGCGAGAACCTCTCCACGATCACGTCAGCCCTGGGTGACGTCTCCTCCGACGGCATCGCCTTCTCCCCCACCGGTCTGCTCGCCACCGGCGGTGACAACGGCGGCGTGCGGATCTGGGACGCCAGCGACCCGCGCAACCCCGTGCTGCTCGGCGTCGCGCCCGGACACATCTTCTCCGTGCACACGCTGGCGTTCTCCCCCGACGGCAGGTTCCTCGCCACCGGCGGCGGCGACAAGACCACGCGCATCTGGGACGTCTCCGACCCGCGCGACATCCGCCTCGCCGCAGCCATCACGGGTCACACCGACATGGTGTGGTCGATCGCCTTCAGCCCCGACTCCCGGCAGGTGGTCACCGCCACCACCGACGCCGAGGTCCGCGTGCTCGACCTCGCGAACCTCAACCCCCCACGCCACCGCGAGACGGTCTGGAAACTCGACTACGACCCGGCCGGCAAGTTCTTCACCACCGTTTCCTCCGACGGTGACGTCAGGCTGTGGCGCCCTGAGGACCGCCACGCCGAGCAGCTCTCCGCATTGCCAGGACTGCCCGCGATCGAGGAGTCGGCCACCGTCGACGTCCATCCCGGCGGCAAGCTGCTGTTCGCCTCGACCTACACCGGCAGCGGTCTGTGGGACGTCAGCGATCCTGCCCGCCCGCACTTGCTGAGCAGTGCGATCACCGGCACCCAGGTGATCGAGGCGGCGTCGTTCAGCTATGACGGCACCACGCTCGCCGTAGCCGAGAAGAACGGTCTGGTGGGGCTCTGGAACATCACCGATCCCGCCAGCCCGGTGAAGAAGGGCAGCTTCGCGGTGCCCACGGCGGACCACGTGTGGCAGATCGAGTTCTCCCAGGACGACCGGACGCTCGTCGTCGCGAGCGGCGCTCGCGAGCTGCAGCTCTGGAACGTGAGCGATCCGGCCTCGCCCCGCGCGTACCCCGCTTTGCGCACCGACGAGAACCCGGACCCGATTCGCCGCGGCGGCCAGGCCGGCCGGCAGGAGGTCATGACGGTGGTCATCCACGGCAACGTCATGGCGTTCGCGAACATGAACTCCAGCGGCGCGCTGTACGACATCAGTGATCCCGCACAGCCGCGCGAGCTGGGTTCCCTTCCCAACGACGGCGGACCGCTGCAGCGCCTCGCCTTCTCCCCCGACGGCACCCTCATCGCGGCCGGGACGACCGACGACCTGGTCCGCGTGTGGGACGTGCGCAATCCCCGAAACCCCCAGGTCCGGGCAGTGCTGCACGGTCACACCGAACGGGTGTGGGGCGTGGCGTTCTCTCCCGACAACCGCACCCTGGCCACCACCGGCGCGGACCGCACCGTCCGTGTGTGGGACATCGACGTCGAGGCGACCGCAGCCCGCGTGTGCGCCACTACGACGGCGCACCTGTCCACTCGTCATTGGGAGCAATACTTCCCCGGCGTCGAACCGAGGCCTCTCTGCTGAACAACACCGCTCACCTTTCCTTTCGCCCTAGTTGTAGTGCGAAAACGTTGTGCGGTGTCGATGCAGGGGTGCCGCACAACAACGTTCGTGCAACGCGAGCGGCCAACCGGCGGAAGATGACGCTTCAGTCAACACTGAAGCAATAAAATTAACCGAACTGGTTGTAGATATGATCAGATTCTGAGCCATGGAGCTCGTGCCGCACGAAGTCGGGGTCGCTCACAGCGCACTGCCGCACGACGAAACGTCCGCCCGTGCCCTGCTCGCGCAAGCCGCGGCCCAGGGCCTGCACACAGTCGTCGTCACCGCCGAGGAAGGGGACGAGCGCGCGATCGCCGTGCTGCGCGAACTGCGCGCGGAATGGCAGACGGAGGGCGGCCGCATCACCGCCCAGCTCGACACGGACGCAGAGGGCCAGTTGCAGCACCTCTGGGGCCTCACGGCGGACGAACGTGCCGCGTGGCTCACCGCGTTCCCCCGCCACGACGACCCGAACTGGTGGATGCACCGCCTGCTCGTCCTCAACCACCACCCGGAGTGGTCACCGCTCAAGGACTGGCTGGTCGACGAGCACGTGCGGCTCTTCGGCCGGCCGCCCGGACGGCGCCGCCCTAGCGCGGCAGGCCGCTGAAGTCGGGCTGGTGGAACCGCAGGATCGGGGGGATCGGGTCCTCCTTCGGGGTGTCCCGATCCGGCTGGACCGCGGCGAACGTCAGCACCGGCACCCTCGGTACGCCCACGGCGATCACGTCCCCGTGCGTCCCGGCGATCCACATGACGCCGGTGTCGGCGATGTTCGCGACCACGTTCAGGTCCGGTAGCACGAACTGCACCAGCGCGAGGCCACCGGGCATCTCCGCGAGCCCGGCGACGTGCTGGTTGGGCTGCCACGGGAACAGCGTGATCGCCACGGGCGTCCACTGGGCCGAGTTCTCCACCGCCGTCACCGCGTCGCGGTACCAGCGGCTGATCTCGACCGACGTCGGGATGCCGAGCAGCCCGAAGACCAGCGCGAGCCCGCCCACGACCAACCCGGCCGGGGCGACCGGGAACAGGCTCAGCAGGACCACCACCGCGCCGGCGCCCGCCGGAACGGCCGCCCACAGCCACGCCCGCACACCCCACCGCATCCCCCGGTGGGCCCGCGCGGTCGCCGCGTCGTCCAGCGGCCGGCCGAGCGGCCGCTCCACCCGCTCACGCACCGGGCAGCTGCTCGCCGCGTCCTCGTCGCGGTCGACCTTGGCGTTCTCCATCTTGGCGAACCCCGCCGCCCGCAGCACGGCCCGTCCGCCGGCGTCCGGGCCGCAGACGAAGACCTCCTGCCGTTCGAGCACCATGTCCGGCAGGTCCTCGAACCAGCCCTGGAGCACCACGCCGTCCAGGAGCAGCCGATCGGTCCCGTCGGCGTGCTTCTCCAGCACCTGAGCCGGAACCCGCCGCCACGGCTGCTCCAGCAGCCCACGCCGCTCGGCCTTCGTCTCCGACCGGTACATCAGCGGGCCGAGCCCGCACACGAGCGTGACCAGCGCGAGCACCACGAACGCGCTGATGTTCCCCGGCGTCGACGGCAACAGCCAGCACGTCACCGCGCCGGCACCGGCCACGACGGCGATGCCGCCCAGCGTCCTCGCGCCCCAGCGCAGGTCCTGCAGGATCAGGCCCGTGGACCAGTCGTCCTTCGCGGGCACGTCCGTCCGCGGTTCCAGGTACTGCACCGGCCCCTCCTACTTCGGCAGGTCGCTGTAGTCGTTCCGCCGGATCCGTCGCCACCACGACATCGGGTCGCTCCCCCGGCCGGCTCGATCGGGGAACACGACCGCGGTCATCAGCCCACCGGTGCCCGGCAGCCCCACGGCCAGCCGGCCTCGGTGCGTGCCCGCGACCCACATGACGCCGGTGGCGGCCACGTTCGCGACCAGGTCGGAGTGCGGCTGCGGAAACCGCACCAGTGCGGGCCCACCGGGCAGGTCGGCGATCCCGGCGACGTGGTGCCCGCGTCGCCACGGCAACAGCCTGACAGGCACCGGCGTCCATGCCTCCGAGCCCGCCACCGCCCTGGTGTTGCCGCGGCTCTGGAGGAACGCCTCGACCGACCAGGGCCAGGAGCGCAGACCGGGGATCAGCACCGCGACCGCGATCAAGCCGGCCGGTGCGAGCGGCGACACGCTCAGCGCGATCAGCACGCCCACGACCAGGAAGTTCACCACCGGGAGCACCCAGAACAGATGCCCGAGCACGCGCATCATCTCGACGCTGTCCTGGAGCAGCGGCTCCTCCGAAGGGCTGACCATCGGCCGCTCGACGCGTTCCGCCGCCCGGTACTCCCCCTCGTCGGTGGACGCCACGTACATCGACGTCGAGCCGGCGGCCCTGATCAGCGCACGGCCCTCCGGGTCCGGACCGAGGACGAAGACCTCCTGCCGTTCCGACACCACGTCCGGCAACTCGGCGAACGAACCTTTGAGGACCAGGCCGTCGAGCAGCAGACGATCGGCCATGTCGTTCTCCTGCTTCTCGGCGACCATCGCCGGTACGCGCCGCCACGGCTCGTCCAGCAGGCCACGCCGTACCGCACGCCGGATGCGCCGGTTCGGCAGCAACGCGCCGAGGGACATCACCACGAGCACGCCGAGCACGATCCTCGCGGCGGTGTTGCCCGGCGACGACGGCAGGAAGAACGTGGCCACGAACGTGACGGCCACGACGAGCGACCCGAGGTGGTGCCGCACGCCGATGCGGACATCCAGGAGCGCGAGACGGGTCGACCAGTCGTCCTTCGCGGGCACGTCCGTCCGCGGTTCCAGGTAGTGCAGCACCAGCCCCCCAGCTATGCCTTGGCGGCCACCTCCCGGATGAGGTTCGCGAGTTCGGCGGGCCGCTCGAGCGGAAGCATATGTCCCGCGTCCGGCAAGATCACCGACGTCCCGCCGAACTTCACCGCGTCCGACTCCGCCACGAGCCGGTCCTCGTCCCCCACGACGGCGACGACGGCCTTCTCCTTGGCCACGGTCAGCCCGGCCTCGCGGTCGTAGCGGTCCACGGCGGGGCGGAACAGCGCGACCGTCTCCGGCCAGTGCCCCCACACCATGTCCGCCGTCAGGTCGACGTCCTCGTCCGCTGGCTCGTCGCCGAACAGCCACCACCGCAGCCCGGCGGTCTTGGTCGGCTCGATCTTCTCCCGCACCGCGCGCACGATCGGCCCGAACGCCCGTTCCAGCTCCCGCACCAGCTTCCCGACGGCCTTGGGCCACGCCAGCGACGTCTCGGACAGGCCGCTCGCCGCCGTGGACACGAACACGTTGCCCAGCACCCGTTGCCGGAACAGCCGCGGCCTGCGTTCGGCCATCGCGAGCGCCGCCATGCCGCCCATCGAGTGCCCGGCGATCACGACCTGGCCCTGCGGAACCGCGCGTTCGATCAGCTCGCCCAGGTCCTCGCCGAGCTGGTCGATCGTGGCCGTCTCCTTGGACGCGCCGTCCGACCTGCCGTGGCCGCGGTGGTCGTAGGCGATGACCTGGAACTCGGGGCTCAGCAGCTCGACGACCTTGTGCCAGCTGCGGTGGTCGAGGGCGTACCCGTGCGCGAGCACGACCGTCACCGGTGCCTCGGGGTCGCCCGCGCGCAGCACGTTGAGCTCGGTTCCGTCTTCCAGCCGCACCATGCGGAGTTCCTTTCGCCGTGTCGTCTGATCGTCCTAACGAGACGACCCGGCGAAAGGACACGCCCTAAACGCGGCCCAGCACCACGTCCGGCGGCAGCTGGCCGCCACCGACGCCCGGCACACCGCGGAAGTCGTAAGCCGTCGCCGTGCCGCCGGGCTGGATGATCCACGCCTCCCCCGGCCCGCCCCCGGCCAGCACCGACTGCACGGCCTCCGCGACGTCCGAGGGCGTCAGCAGCGGGAACGAGACCGCGGCGAACTCCTCCTTCGCCGCGCCCAGCAGCAACGTGTCGACGAACCCGGGGCACAGCGCGGAGACCGTGATGTTGTCGCCCGCCAGTGCCTTGCCCGCAGCCCGCGCGTACCCGACGACCGCGTGCTTGGTCAGCGTGTAGAGCGGATCGGACGGCATCGCGGCGATCCCCGCCAGCGACGCCGTGATCACGACCTTCCCGCCGCCCTGCCGCCGCAACGCCGGCACGGCCGCGCAGAGCCCGTACACGACGTGGTCGACGTTGACGCCGACCAGTTTGCGGTATCGGGCGACGTCCAGCGCGTCCACACCGGTCTGCCCGCCACCGATCCCGGCGTTGAGCTGCACGACGTCGAGGCGGCCGAGCTCCTCCTCCGCCTGTGCCACGGCGGCGGGCATGGTCGCGGGATCGCTGACGTCACCGGCGATGGCGATGCCGCCCACCGCGGACGCGACCCGGTGCGCGCCGGCGGCGTCGAGGTCGAGCACCGCCACCTTCGCCCCGAGCTTCGCGAGCCGGCGCGCCACCGCGGCGCCGATCCCTCCCGCGCCGCCCGTGACCAACGCGACCCGGCCGGTCAAGTCCACAGTGGACACGGCGGTCTCCTCAGCTGTTGCGCAGGAATCGGTCGAGGACCCGGACGCCGAACTTCAGGGCGTCCACCGGCACGCGCTCGTCCACGCCGTGGAAGAGCCCGGAGAAGTCGAGGTCGGCGGGCAGCTTCAGCGGCGCGAAGCCGAAGTTGCGGATGCCGAGCGTCTGGAACGACTTGGCGTCCGTGCCGCCGGAGAGCATGTAGGGCAGCACGCGGGCGCCGGGGTCCTCGGCGATGATCGACGCCGTCATCGCGTCGACCAGGGCGCCGTCGAACGTCGTCTCGACCGGCGGCAGGCCGATCCACTCGCGTTCCACGTCCGGGCCGAGGAGCTCGGCGAGCTCGCGGTCGAACGCCTCCTCGCGGCCCGGCAGGATCCGGCAGTCCACAGTGGCCTCGGCGGTCGACGGGATGACGTTCGCCTTGTACCCGGCGGAGAGCATCGTCGGGTTCGCCGTGTCGCGCAGCGTTGCGCCGATCATCCGCGACAGCGCGCCGAGCTTGCCGATCGAGCCCTCGATGTCGTCTTCCGGGAAGTCCAGACCGGTGATCTCGGTGACGCCGTCGAGGAACTCGCGCACGGACGGGCGGATGATCAGCGGCCACTGGTGCTGGTCGAGCCTGGTAACGGCGGCGGCGAGCTTCGCCACGGCGTTGTCGCGGTGGATCATGCTGCCGTGCCCGGCGGTGCCCTTGACGCGCAGCTTGAGCCAGCGGATGCCCTTCTCCGCGGTCTCGACGAGGTAGGCGCGGACGTCGTCCTTGAGCGTGATCGAGAAGCCGCCGACCTCGCTGATCGCCTCGGTGACGCCCTCGAACAGCTCGGGCCGGTTCTCCACCAGCCACTTCGCGCCGTAGAGGCCGCCCGCCTCCTCGTCGGCGAGGAACGCGAACACGATGTCGCGCGGTGGCACGACGTTCTCGCGCTTGAAGTGCCGGGCCAGGGCCAGCGTCATGCCGACCATGTCCTTCATGTCGACCGCGCCGCGGCCCCACACGTACCCGTCCTGCACGGCTCCGGAGAACGGGTGCACCGACCACTCCGAGGCGTCGGCGGGCACCACGTCGAGGTGGCCGTGCACGAGCAGCGCACCACGGCCGGGGTCGGCACCCTGCAGGCGCGCGACCACGTTGCCGCGGCCTTTGGCGCCCGACTCCACGTAGGTCGTCTCGTAGCCGACCTCGGACAGCTTCTCGGCCACCCACTCGGCGGCCGCCCGCTCCCCCACGACCGTCGCGGGATCACCCGTGTTCGTCGTGTCGATCCTGATCAGCTCACTGACGAGGGTGACGACCTCGTCCTCCACCAGTGCCAGTGCGTTCCCCGTTGTGCTCACCCCGTCTTCCTACCATCCGTCAGAACACCGACCAGCCCGTGAGAGTGGTGAAACGGTCCAGCGCGTCGACACCCGCGACGGAGTTGCCGCGTGCGTCCAATGCTGGACTCCACACGCAGATCGCGCACTTCCCGGGGACGACCGCTATGATCCCGCCGCCGACGCCGCTCTTGCCGGGCAGGCCGACGCGGTAGGCGAACTGGCCGGCGGCGTCGTAGGTGCCGCACGTGAGCATCACGGCGTTGACGCGCTTGGCGCCGCTGACGCCGAGCAGCCGGGTGCCGTCGTTGCGGACGCCGTGGCGGGCGAGGAAGAGGGTGGCGCGGGCAAGATCAGCGCAGCTCATCGCGATCGAACACTGCCGCACGTACTCGTGCAGGACCACGTCGACGGGGTTGCGCATGTTGCCGTAGGAGGCCATGAAGTGCGCGAGCGCGCGGTTGCGATCGCTGTGCTCGAGCTCGGACTTGGCGACCTCGGGGTCGACGTCCAGCGCCGGGTTGCCGCTCTCCTGCCGCAGGAACTCGAGCAGCCGGTCCGCGGCGCCGAGGCCGAGGTGGTCGGTGACGACGACCGCGCCCGCGTTGATGAACGGGTTGCGCGGAATGCCCTGCTCGGTCTCCAGCTGGACCAGCGAGTTGAACGGCGACCCGGACGGCTCGCGGCCGACGCGGCTCCACACGTCGTCGTTCTCGGCGAGGGCCAGAGCCAGCGTGAACGCCTTGGAGATGCTCTGGATCGAGAACGGCCTGTCGTACTGCCCCGCGCCGAAGACCTCGCCGTCCAGGGTGGCGACGGCGAGGCCGAAGGCGTGCGGGTCGATCCTGGCCAGTGCGGGGATGTAGTCGGCTACGGCACCACCTGGCGTGACCTCTGAGGCGATGCGGTCCACCAGCTGCTGCAGCTCCATGCGCTCATCCCATCACGGGACGAGCATCACGCCACCGTGAACTCGTAGAACTTGGTGGGCTGGCCCGCGACGACGGTGCAGGGGACGTGGACGACGCCGATCCAGGTGGGCTCGCCGTTGTCGTAGCGCGGCGTCAGCGCCAGGTCCGCGTTGCCGAGGTTGATCGACGTCGTGCCGGCGTTGGCCAGCGTCAGCGCGGGCAAGGTACCGCTGGCGACGACCTGGAACGTGCCGGACGAGGGAACCGGCGTGTTCGGGATGGTCAGCGTCGACGACAGGTTCTGGACGCTGCCCGCGTTGTCCACGGCGATGTTCGTGGTGAGCGTGCCGTCGACGGAACGGCCGCCGATCCACCACAGCGTGTTGCGGACGTCGTCGGACACGGTGGACGTCACCGTCGCCGACGCCGGCTCGGTCGGCACCCCGACGGCGGCCGAGTCCGGCAGGTTCGGTGAGCTGACCACGGTCGGCACGTCGTGCGTGCCCGCGACCGAGAACTGGCACGAGTAGGTGAGGCTCAGCTCGGCGGTCGCGGCGGAACTCGTGCCGGCCGTCGCCACGCTCAGCGCTCCGGCAACCATCAGAACTGCGGCTGCGCGCGTGAAAAGTCCGGTCTTCATCTGCAGGGACCTCCTGAGTACGTCATTGAACTGCAAGAAGGCGATGGTGCGTTACTCGTCAGTAAGGTAGCCAGCTTCGATTCGGCAAGGCAAGCGAAAACCGGCTTTTATCACCTGCGTACGAAATGGCTTCCCGCTGTTTGTCAGTCGCGCAGCAACAAATAGTGCGCGCGCAGGGCGAGTTCGAGGTTGAACCGCTCCTCCGCGTCGTGCATTCGGTCGCCGAAGAGTTCGTCCAACTGGTTGACGCGGTAGCGCACGGTCTGCGGGTGCACCTTCAGGCGGGCGGCGACCTCGGGCGCCCCGCCGCGCGCCGACAGCCACACCAGCAGCGTCTCGGCGAGCTTGGTGCGTTGCAGATCGGTGAGCGGCGCGAGCGGCGCCAGAGCCCGTCCGGCGAGCTGCCGGGCCAGGAACTCGTCCGCGAGCACGGTCAGTTCGACGATGTGGTCGGCGCAGTCGAGGACCGGCCGGTCCGGCAGCACCTTCTCCCTGGAGAGGGCGAGGACCCGGCGTGCGCAGGCCAGTGACCTGCGCACGTCCTGAGGAGCCACGGGCAGGCCGACCGCCGCCCGCCATCCCGGCAGTGCCCCGCGCAGCCAGCGCGTCACCGCCGCCGGGTTCGGCACCAGCAGGTACGGCGTGGCGTCCTCGAAGTTCACCAGCACGTCGGCCGGCAGGTCGTCCGCGGGCGCGGAGGACGGCTCGAGCGCGACGGCCACCAGCCGGTCCGGCATCGGCCAGGCCGCCGCCCGCGCCGCGTCCAGCACCACCTGCCAGTTGCCGGCGGAGTCGCCGACGAGCAGCTCCATCAGCTTGCGCCGCTTGCGTTCCAGCGTGCCCGCCGCACTCGCCTGCGCGGCCGCGTACCCCTCGACCGACAGGCTCACCAGCTCGTCGACGTGCGCGAACATCGCCTCGCCCAGCACCGACATGAGGCGCAGCGACAGCTCGCGTCGTTCCGCGAACCCGCAGACGTGCCGCCACGCCACCCGCGCGCCGATCCGGTAGGCGGCCTGCAGGCTGTCGAGGCTGCGCCCGGACTTGAACTCCCACGCGCCGAGCTTGCGGTGGATGTCGTCGTGCGGATCGGGTTCGGCATCCGGTGCGGCGATGCGGTCGACGAACTTCACCAAGGCCTGCCGGATTCCGTCGACCACGTTGTCCCGGAACGCGCTGTATTCCGGGATCGATTTCTCGATCGCCTCGAAAATGCTCACCGAAACGGGCGCCACTTCCTTTCGGAGCAATGGCGCCAGTTCGCGCGGGACCGATCTGCGCGGATCGTCCAGCCCAGTCACGGTGGCGAGTGTAGGAGTAAAACGGAACCGGGTCGTTCAGCCAACTGGACCAAATGGTTCACACGAAGAACAGCCGTGCGATGGCATCGCGTGCGACCAGGAACCCGGCGATGCCGAGAATCCAGCCCGTCGTGCTCGCACCCTTCTCCGCGAACCACGTGCTGATCCTCGTGAGGAACGGCTCGATCCTCTCGCCGAGCGCGAGCCTGCCGCCGAGCAGCAGCAGCGCCGGCACGATCATGACCAGGCAGTACCCGGCGAGCAGCAGTCCGACCTGGCCCGCGTTCAGGTCGGCGGCGCTCATCATCCCGATCGCACCCAGGTAGGGCAGCATCGTCGCGAGCTCGACCACGCCCGCCAGCACCGCGACGCCGGCCAGCGCCGGCGTCGATCCACTGGTGCGGCGCTGCCACTTGCCCGTGTCCAGCTTCTTCTTGCCGTCGAAGCGGAAACTGATCGCGAACAGGAGGACGCCGATCACCAGCTGGGCCCAGTCGACCACCTTGCCGTCGAGGTGACCGACCACCTGCGAGGCGCCGAGCACGATCAGAACGCCGACCGCGAAGTAGAAGACCGTGATCGTGCCGAGGTAGACGGCGAACCTGCTCAGCTTCAGCCGCCCCGGCGTGAGCATCAGCCAGATCGGGATGAACAACGTCCCGATGCTCGTCGAGTCGAGCAGCGCCAGCCCCGCCAGCGCCGCCACCAGTCCCAGTGTCATGTGCTCCCCCACAGTCGTTCGAGGTGGCGGCCGATCACGCGCGCCGCCAACTCCCCTGTCATCACTTCGGGCTCCAGCGCCCGTTGCGCCGTCACCCCGTCGACCAGGGCCGCGAGCCCGACGGCCTCCCCGCCGTCCAGGCCCGCGACCTCCAGCACGTCCCGGCACAGATCCCTGATCACCCGCGCGCCCTCCACGTGCCGTTGAAGCAGCACGGGATTCGCCGCCGCACGAGCAGCGAACGCAAGCCACACCCGTGCGCGCGCCGCGTCGTCCACGAGCGCGATGGCGCACAACGCCTTGTGCAGCCGTTCCTGGAGACTCCCCTCCTGCGCCAGCACCGCCCGCACGCTCGCCGTGAGCTCCTCGGTGAGCTGGTCCTGCGCGAACAGCAGCAGCTCGTCCTTGCTGCGGAAGTACTTCTGCAGCAGGCCCGTGGTGGCGCCCAGCTCCCTGGCGATCCTGGGCAGGCTCGCCGCGTCCAGCCCCTCGGCGTCGACCACCCGGTAGAGGGCCGTCACCACCTGCTGACGCCGTTCGACGGGATCCGCACGTTTTGGCACAGTCGTGAGATTACGTCCTTAATCTGATCACGGCAACTTCGCGCGCAACCCTGCGGCCTGCTGCGGCGTCGAACACCTCGTGAAGCGTTGGATCTGGGCGGCAGTGGCCGTGGCGCCGGTCGTCGCGGGCGCGATCTGGTGGGCGCTGCCGGACACCACGGACGTCGCGGTCATCACCGCGATCAACCCCGACGGCACCGTGCGGTGGGTCGACGGCGAGATCCGGCCCGCCGAGGAGAACAACTCCGTGGTCCACGAACTGCCTGGCGACACGCGGGTGTCGCGGCTAGCCGACGACGTGGTCATCCACACGCCGTTCGGATGCGGGGAACCGCAGGCCCTCTCGCTGACCTGGCTCGGCATGGGCGCGGTCGAGTGCACTCGCGCGGACTTCCTGGCGAAGGCCGATCCGCCCTACGCGCCGCGGCTGACGTTCAACGGCGACGGTGAGATCACCGAGATTCAGGGGCGGTACCACCCGTAAGTCATGACATCTGTCATGGGGAACTGATGTGTGACGGCACTGCCGGTCCACCGTTTCTCCCGAGATCGTTTACCTCATGACAGCGATCGAGGTGCGGGGGCTGACTCGCCGGTACAGCGGAGGTTTCGAAGCTGTACGGGGCGTGTCATTTGATGTGGAGCGGGGCGAGATGTTCGCGCTGCTCGGCACGAACGGCGCGGGGAAGACCTCGACCGTGGAGGTCGTGGAAGGGCTCTCACGCCCGGCCGAGGGGACCGTGCGTGTGCTGGGCCACGACCCGTTCGCCGAGCGCAAGCTCGTCCGGCCGCGGATGGGCGTGATGCTGCAGGAGGGCGGTTTCCCGCCCGACCTGGCCGTGACCGAGGCTGCGCGGATGTGGGCCGGGACGCTGACGTCGCCGCGACCCGTCGACGAGGCGTTGTCCCTGGTCGACCTGGCCCATCGGGCGTCGGTGCGGGTGAAGCAGCTGTCCGGCGGTGAGCGGCGGCGGCTGGACCTGGCCCTGGCGCTACTGGGGAAGCCGGAGGTGCTGTTCCTCGACGAGCCGACCACCGGGCTCGACCCGGAAAGCCGGCGCAACACGTGGGAGCTCATCCGCGCCCTGTTGCGCGAGGGCGTGACCGTGCTGCTGACCACGCACTACCTGGAGGAGGCGCAGGCGCTGGCCGACCGGCTGGCGATCATGCACCGCGGCCGCATCGTGGCGCAGGGAACGGTGTCCGAGGTGGTCGACGCGTATCCGTCGCGCATCTCGTTCGTGCCGCCCGCGGGGATCCCGCTGCCCGTCGTCGCCGACGTGGAGTCGTCGGGACGCGTGACCGTGCGGACCAACGAACTGCAGTCCACCCTGCACGAGCTCCTGGTGTGGGCTCGGCACAACAACGTCGAGCTGTCCGGTTTGGACGCCCGGTCGGCGTCGCTCGAAGAGGCGTTCCTGGCGATCGCGGAGGAGGCCGCATGAGGGCCGTGGCTGTGGGACAGGCCGAGCTGAAGTTGTTCTGGCGCAACCGGACCGCGCTGTTCAACTCGTTGCTGCTGCCGTTGTTGCTGGCGCCGGTGCTGTACTCGGTGGACGCGGACGGCGTGCCGCTGGTCGTCGGGTTGATCGGGTTCGCGCTGCTGATGGCGGTGTACTACAACCTCGTGACGACGTTCGTCGCGCGGCGTGAGGAGCTGGTGCTCAAGCGGCTGCGCGTCGGCGAGCTGACCGACCCGGAGATCCTGGCCGGCGCCGCCCTGCCGTCCGTCGTGGTGGCCTTGGGGCAGATGGTGCTGTACACCGTGGTCGTCGGGCTGGTCACCGGCGTCGCGCTGCCGACGCGGCCGTGGTTCCTGCTGCTCGGCGTGCTCGGCGGCGTCGCGGTGTTCGTGCTGCTGGCGGCGGCGTCCTCGGCGTTCACCCGGACCGTGGAGATGGCGCAGGTGACGTCGTTGCCGGTGCTGATGGCGTGCATGTTGGGCTCCGGCCTGATCTTCCCGCTCTCGGTGCTGCCCGACGAGATCGCCTCCGTGCTGCAGTACCTGCCGCTGACGCCGGTGCTCGAACTGCTGCGCGCCGGGTGGGCCGACGGACCCGTGCTGAAGCCGTTGATCGTCCTGGCGGTGTGGATCGTCCTGGGCACCTACGCTGTGCAGCGGTGGTTCAGGTGGGATCCGCGGAGGTGAACTTGCTCGGCTGGTGGCGGTCGCGTGGCAACGCGGCGCGGTTCGACCTGTTCGTCCGCTACACGTTCTACCTCAGCTACGTGTTCCTGCCGCCGTTGCTGCTCACCAGCCTGGCCCCGGAGATCAGCACGGCCGCCCTGGTCGTGCTGATCGCGGTGCTGCTGACCTACGTGGTCATGAGCTGCCGCCTGGTCCACCTCGGCATCGAGCACCACCTCGGCCGGGGCCCGTTCCCGCGCACCCTGCTGACGACCTACCTGGCCGCCACCTGCGCGGCACTGGCCGCCGGCGCGCTGACCTACCCGGATCCGTTGCCCGGCAAGCCCGACAGCCCGGGCGACGGCATTTCGGTGATCTTCCTGGTCCTGGCGATCACCACCCTGTCCGCCGTGCTCCGCCCGCGCTACGTCGTGCTGGCGGCTTTCGCGGGCGGCGCCTGGATGCTGCTCACCGCCCCGCCCGGCCACGCCTTGTTCGTCACCCTCATGCTGCAGTTCCTGGTGGTCGCGTTCCGCTCGACCCTGTGGATGCTCGCGATCGTCTGGGAACTCGACCGCTCCCGCGAAGTCCGCGCGAACCTGGCCGTGGCCGAAGAACGCCTCCGCTTCGCCCGCGACCTGCACGACGTGGTGGGCCGCAACCTCTCCGCCGTGGCCCTGAAGGCCGACCTGGCAGCCCAGCTGGCCCGCCGCGGCCGTTCGTCGTCGGCGGTGGACGAGATGCTGGAGGTCCGCCAGATCGCACAGGACTCCCTGGACGAACTCCGCGAGGTGGTCAGCGGCTACCGCACCGCCGACCTCGCCGTGGAACTGGCGGGCGCCCGCTCACTCCTCGCCTCCGCGGGCATCGACTGCCGGGTGATAGGCGACGTGACGTTCGACGGCGAACCGGCAGGCGCGCTGGGCTGGGCGGTCCGCGAGGGCGTCACCAACGTCCTGCGCCACAGCGAGGCCAGAACGTGCACGATCACGTTGCGCGGCAAGGTCCTCACGATGACGAACGACGGCGTCTCGCTGAACGCGTTCCGCTTCGGCAGCGGCCTGACGGGCCTGCACGAACGCGTAGCGGCCCTGGGCGGCTCCGTAACGGCAAGCCGGGAAGCCCCCAACCGCTTCGTCCTCACCGTGGAGCTCCCGTGATCCGCATCCTCCTGGCCGACGACGAACACCTGATCCGAGGCGCCATGGCCGCCCTGCTCTCGCTGGAGGACGACCTAGAGGTGGTGGCCCAAGCCGCCACCGGCGCCGAGGCAATAGCCACCGCCCGAGTGGTCCGCCCAGACGTGGCCGTGATCGACCTGCAAATGCCAGACCTCGACGGCGTAGCGGTAGCCCAGTCCCTGGCGCTCGAACTGCCCACGTGCTCCACCATGATCGTCACCAGCCACGGCCGCCCAGGACACCTGAAACGCGCACTGGCAGCAGGGGTCCGAGGCTTCCTCCCGAAAACCGTCTCCTCGGACGTCCTGGCCACAGTGGTCAGAACCGTCCACACAGGCGGCCGCTACGTGGACCCGGCCCTGGCCGCCGAGGCCATCAGCGCCGGCGACAGCCCCCTGACCCCACGAGAAGCAGACGTCCTGGAACTGGCACTGGAAGGCGCCCCCATCGACGAAATAGCCCGCCGCGCCTCCCTCTCCCCCGGCACAGTCCGCAACTACCTCTCCTCAGCCGTGGGCAAAACCGGCGCTTCGAACCGCCACGAAGCAGCCCGCTTCGCCAGGGCAAAGGGCTGGATCTAACTCTCCCACCACCGCAGAACCCTCATCGCGTAGAAGGTGAGCCACTTCGACGGCACCCCCTTCTCCACGTCGATCCAAACCAGACCCGCCCAGCTTGCAACCAGGTCCCATCCGCCTGCCGGGCAGCCCGAACCACCTCAACAGCCTCAGCCATCCGAGGATCCTTCCTCCCAGCAGCCCGGAAGTAGTCCAAGGCGTTGAGCGCGCTGTCCCCCCACCGAAACGGCGACCGGAACTCAAAGGCCCACTCCCCCACAGCCACCCCGGTGGACAACCGCTTGTAGAGCGCCCGCTCCAACAGGTACTCCTCCCCGCGCTCCCGAGCAGCCTGAGTCCCCACAGTCCCGCCAGTAGCGACCTCGTGAGCCAGCAACCCCTTCAGCGAGTTGAGCGTCGAGTGGAACGAGGACCGAACCGACCCCTCAACCCACTCGCAGTTCCACTACCGTCCTCAAGCTGATGCTCCACGAACCAGTCGGCAATCCCCTCAACCGCCGCCCCAAGCCACACCCCGTTGGCCAAGGTGTTGATGCAGCAGTCCACCTCACCACCCCAATAGGGCAGATCCTCGTACTCCCACCGACACCCGGCGTCAAGCAACTCAACGGTCCCCTCAAGCGCCGCCGGCTCAAGCCCCCACTCCCGCAACGAGGTCAACGACCAGGTGGTAGCCGTCCAGGGCTGCCCCTCCTCCGTCCCGTCGAACCCAGCGGGAAAGAAGGCCCCACCACCCCACATCCCATCCGCACCCTGAAGCCTCACCAACCGAGCCCCGAACCCCTCACGACCGACCCGAGCCCGAGTAGCCCGCCAGACAGCCTCAGGCGCCCCCACAGATCCCGCTCGACCTGCCACCGCAACGCAGGGTCGGAGTCAAGCAACCACCCAGTAACCTCAACCACACCCCGGCCCTAGCCCGCAGCCCGCCGACCAGCACAGACACAACCCAGTCCCCCCGATTTTGGCGCGCGCTGACGATCATGTAACCTATGCACACACCACGGCGCGAGCCGGGGCACAACTCAATACGTCCGGGTGGCGGAATGGCAGACGCGCTAGCTTGAGGTGCTAGTCCCCGAAAGGGGGTGGGGGTTCAAGTCCCCCCTCGGACATTCTCTTATCCCACGGGATTCCCAAGAATCCTGTGGTGTAATTCATGTTTCGACTACTTTTACGTCAGCACACCAATCCAACGCGAGCGCCGGTTGAACTGGACGACGAGCAGGTTCCGCGGTTTTCAGCGTTAGTGATGCGGGTCGAATTTCAAGACGCTCGCCGTCGTAGTGAATCTGCAGGCGTTGCTCGCGGACTTGATCGACCAACTCCCTGCCCACACCTTTCTCCACGGTTCCAGCGGTCCGCACGAGTAGATGTGGCAGTGCCTCGAGCAGGTGGTCTTCTCGGACGTAGAGGTTCCTCGGTTCGCCGTCGGAACGTCGCTTGGCGCTGGTGAAGCCATGCCGGCATCGATAGCCAGCCCGCCCGTGAACCCAGTGCCCGTCCATCCGTCGGCCACACAACCCACATACAACGAGCCCAGCCAGCATGCAGGAACGGACTTCGCCGTCCTTGGCAGGCTTCGCCACCCGCATCCCCTGCACCGCAACGAAGGTCTCGTCATCAACGAGAGGCTCATGCGCGATCCGCTCGGACACCTCCCACTCGCTCACCGGGTTCCACCGCAGCGCACCCGAACCGCGCCCGCCGGGACGTCCGCCAGGCCCGTGACCAGTTGTACTGCTTCGGTTCCACACCTGCCGACCGGTGTAGCGCGGGTTCTCCAGAATCATCGCCACCGTCCGCACGATCCACCGCCCCCCCCCGACCTATGCGCGTTCCGCTCAGGATCCGCACTCGACGGACACATCACGCCACGGTCGTTGAGCTCCCGCGCCAACGACGCCACCGTACGACCGCGAGCACGCTCGGCGAACATCCACCGCACCCACGGCGCCGTCACCGGATCCGGCGCCAACACCTGCACACGCCGACCCCACCGCCCACGCACCGGATTCGGATGCCGTCCACCATCAACAAGCCGATACCCATACGGTGGACGACCACCCAGGAACCGGCCCTGCACCCGCGTCTGAGACCGCATCGCCGCCAACACCCGCTGCCGCGCCCGCGCCACCTCACGCTGCGCCTGCGCACCCAACAACACCATCAACGCCTCGTGCACGGGGCTGCCGAGTTCCACAGGGCCACCCGCTTCCGGCAACCACACCGCGACGCCCAGCGCATTGAAACCAGATACGACTTCACGGAACTGATCACCGTGAAACGCCCGCTCGTACTCCCCAACCACGACCGCATCGAACTCACGACCAGGGTCTGCGGCAGCGGCCAGCAACGCCGCCGCTTCCGGACGGTCCAGCCACGACCACCGCCGCGACACACCCACATCGAAGAACTCCGCGACGACAGAGCCGACACCCTCGATCAACTCAACCGACACGGCGCGCTGCCATGCACGCGACGTCTGCACATCCTGAAACGTGCTCGTCGACATCCGGCCATAGAACGCAAAACGCACGCCAGGCACCTCAGACGGCGCCACTGGACGACGACGCCCCATCAACGCGGCAACCAGTTCGGCATTCGTCAACGTGGCCACAGTCAGCTCCCTCGGTCAAACGGAGACCCAGCTGCCAAAGACATCGTGACGACATCCTGCCCATCTCCACCCGAACAGCCCAAGAGCAAGCCACACCAGACATCAGGCCAACTCACCATCACGGCAAGCCAACTCAGATGTCACCTAACGGTGCAGCAGACCCGACGTAGTGCCGTGGCGGGTTTTGAACTTCAGCGGCGACCACCGTCGCATGTGACGGCTGCGGTTGACTTTAGTCAACACTGAAACTACAGAGTAGACAATCCCTGCGCTGGATGCTGCGCGAACGTGTTGGTCACAGCACCAGGCGCGAGCAGAGTCGACGAACGTCGAGAGCGGCATGCGGCGGTCACCTTCGATCGCCACGGCGCCGCCACCGCGCACCTGGGCGCGCCCGGCACTCGGGAAGTGACGTGACGCACACCCCGGCGGCACCGGTCCGGGTCTCGCGGGCAGACCCGCAGGGCGACGATGATGCGGGTGGCCGGACGGGCGGGCCGGCGGAGGCGAGGGGCTGCGAGTGGGGTCGATCGGCGCCCGGCGGGTGGTGAGCCAGGACCAGGTGCTGCGCGGCGCGTGCCGGTTCTTCCTGCGGCACGGCCGGGTCGAGATGGACGCGCTGGCGGCGAGCCTGGCCATCAGCCGGGCGACGCTCTACCGGGTCGTGCACAGCCGCGACGGGCTGCTCGCCGACGTGCTGTGGGTGCTCGCGGACCGGCTGCTGGCCCGTGCCCGGCAGGAGCGCACGAACGTCGGCGTCGAGGGCGTCCTGGAGGTCACCCGGCGGTTCGTGGCCGACCTGCGCGCGGCCGGCCCGTTCCGGGCGTTCCTGCGCAGCGAGCCCGACACGGCCATCCGGGTGCTGTTCAACACCGCCGGCGGGGTGCACCGGCGAGCGGTGTCGGCGCAGAAGGAGATCCTGCTCGAAGTGGACGGCGGGCCGTGGTCGGCGGCGGCCCTGGACCAGGTCGCGTTCCTGTACGTGCGGATCGTGGAGTCCGCCCTCTACGCCGAACTGCTCAGCGGCGCGCCGCTCGACCCGGCCCTGGCCGAAACCGCCGCCCGCACGGTGCTGCTGCAGCACCGCTGACCCGACCACCGCAGCGTGCTGCGACGGCGGTCTCACGATGGCGCCGCGTTCTGGTGCCGGTCGTCCGGGCCTGGCTACGGTCGGTTCCGCACCCATCCCCCATCGCTGTGGGAGCCGGTATGTCCCCTTCCCCCTGGCGTCGCCTCGGTCTGGTCGTGGCCGTGCTCGGCCTGCTGGTCCCGACGTCCGCCCCCGCCTCCGCCTCCGCGCCCGCCGGTCCGGCGCCGCGGGTCGTCGGCCCGTTGCCCGGGACCGTGCCGGGTGACCGGCTGGCCGACCGGATCGAGGACACCTACCCGTTCTTCTCCACGCCCGACGACCTCGCCGCCGCCGGTTACGTCGAGCAGGAATTCCACGTCTCCGGCGCGGCCGACGGCTGGGCCGGCAACGGCACGAAGGTCGCCACCGGTGTGCCGTACGCGACCCGGGTCGTCGTGCGGCGGCCCGCGCACGCCCGCGACTTCAACGGAACCGCCCTGGTCGAGTGGCAGAACGTCACCGCCGGGTACGACCTGGACGCGTTGTGGAACGCCGAGTCCGTCGTCCGCGCGGGCTACGCCTGGGTCGGTGTGTCGGCGCAACGGGTCGGGGTGGACCAGCTCCGCGCGTGGAGCCCCGCGCGCTACGGCGGGCTGGACGTGACCGGCGGCGGTCGGTTCACCGCCGACGAGCTGTCCTACGACGTGTTCACCCAGGCCGGCCGCGCCGTCGAGTCGGGTGCGGTCATGGGCGGCCTGCGGCCCCGGACCGTGCTGGCCATCGGCGCCTCGCAGTCGGCGGCCCGGATGACCGTGCTGTACGACCGGGTCCTGCCGCAGCAGCAGCCGGTGTTCGACGGTTACGGCTTCGTCGTCGGCACGGCGCCGACGCGGGCCGGCGCGGAACCCGTCTTCCAGGTGCAGTCGGAGACCGACGTGCGCAGCGCGACCCGTCCCGCCGACACCGACCGCTTCCGCCGCTGGGAGGTTGCTGGCGCGGCCCACTCCGGCTACGAGGGCCAGGCCTACCGCGTGCCGATCTCCGAACGCGACCTCGGCGGCGCACCGCAGTACGACTGCGACCGGCCGCCGTTCAGCCGGGTGCCGATGCACCACGTCACCGCCGCGGCCTACGACCACCTGCGCCGGTGGGTCGAGCGGGGCACGCCGCCGCCGACCGCGCGCCCGTTGGAGTTCGAGCCGGACGGCGTCACCAAGAAGCGCGACGCGCTGGGCCTCGCGTTGGGCGGCATCCGGTTGTCGCAGGTGACCGCACCCCGGGCGCTGAACACCGGCGACAACACCGGTGAGACGTTCTGCCGCCTGTTCGGCACGCACGTGCCGTTCGACGCGGCGACGTTGGCCCGGCTCTACCCGCACCGCGGGGACTACCTGCACCAGGTGGTGACCGCCGACGTCGCCAACGTGCACGCGGGCTACCTGCTGCCGGCCGACGCGCGGCAGAACCTCGCCGACGCCCTGGCCGTTGGAGGTCGGCGATGAAGGTTCCGTTGCTCGCGCTCGTCGTGGCCCTCGCGTCCACGGTCGCGGCCGTGCCCGCCGGCGCCGAACCGCTCACCCCGATCGTCTTCGTGCACGGCCAGCAGGGGTCGGCGCAGCAGTGGCAGTCCAACGCCAAGCGGTTCTCCGGCAACGGCTACACGGACGCGCTGCTGCACGCCTACGAGTACGACACGAGCATCCCGACCAACGACCGCGCCGTCGCCGACCTCGAAGCGTTCATCGCCGCCGTCCGCGCCCGAACGCGGGCGGCCAAGGTGGACGTGATCGCGCACTCGCGCGGCACGACGGTCATGCACAGCTACCTGTCGTCGCCCGGACGGGCCGCGTCGGTGCGCAAGTACGTCAACGTCGATGGGCGCTCCAGCGCCGCACCGCCGGGCGGCGTGCCGACGTTGGCGCTGTGGGGTAGCTTGCAGCCCAACGGGTCCATCGGCGGCGCGACCAACGTCCACCTGACGACGCTGGGCCACACCGAGACCACCACGTCGGCCGACGGTTTCGCCCACATGCACCGGTTCCTGCGCGGTCGGCCCGCGTTGACGACCCGGGTGCTGCCCGAACCGCCCGGCCTGGTCCGGATCGCGGGCCGGGCGACGTACTACCCGCAGAACGAGGGGCTGGCCGGACTGCTCCAGGTGTGGGAGCTCGACCCGCTCACCGGCGCGCGGCGCGGCGAACCGCGGCACAGCGCCCGGACCGGCGCGGACGGCTCGTTCGGCCCGCTGCCCGTCAACGGCCGCGCGCACTACGAGCTGGTGGTGCTGCGCGAGGGTCAGGTGCCGCACCACTTCTACTTCGAGCCGTTCGAGCGCAGCGACCGGTTCGTGCGGTTGCAGGTGTCGCGTCCCGGCGGCATCACCGACCACATCGACCGGTGTCCGACGCACAGCGCGCTCACCGTCATCCGCAACCGCGAGTGGTGGTCCGACCAGCCCGACAGCGACCGGCTGGAGCTCAACGGGGCCAACGTCCTCACCGCCGACGTCTCGCCGCGGCTGCGCCAGGTGATCGCCGCGTTCGCGTTCGACGACAACTGCGACCTGGCCTCGACGCCGGGTGCCGCGCTGCCGCCGTTCGCCGCGCTGCCGTTCCTGACGGGCGTGGACGCCTACCTGCCGACGCGGCCGGAGGGCACGATCCGGGTCACCCAGACGGCGCGCGGCACCGGTGGCGGGTCGCGCACGATCGCGGTGCCGAACCGGCCGTCGGACGCGCACGCGGTCACCGTGCAGTTCAAGGATTACCTCGATGTCGGAACCGGAGGACCCCGCGCAACGTCCCCCTGAGCGGAGAAGGGGGTTCGTGTGGCCGAACGGTTGTCAGGGTTCGGCGAAGTCGTCCACCCGGTCGGCGCGGATCTGGTCAGCGCTGGGGTCGAATCCGCCCGACACGTACCCGCTGACCGTCTGGAACCACGGCGGCGAGTTGCTGAACGCCTCCCAGGTGTCAACCCTGTCCTTGATCCGGTCGATCCACCACCGCTGGTTCGCGTCGGCGTCCCAGTCCCAGTGCTCCGGGTTGTCCGGATCCCACCAGTCCACGTCCTCGCGGGTGGTGCCTTCCGGTGCGCGCCAGGAGCCCTCCATCGTCGCGCCGACCTTCATGTAGTCCTTGCGGACGTCCAGCGCGTTCGCGCCGCCGATGTTGTAGCGGGCGATGTTGAGCCGCAGCCCGTCCTCGCCGAAGAGCAGGTCGGCTAGGTGGTTGCGGATTTCGTCCGGGTAGCCGCCGGTGATGTTGGCGAACCACACCAGGCTCGTGCCCCAGCCCTCGAACGCCGGCTGCTGGTAGGACGGGTCGGGGCGGACCGTGACGGACCGGACGTCCGCCTCCTGCCCCGCGGCCTGCGGTGGGCCGGCGGCGGCCAGGGCGCCTGCGTCTACATGGCCATCATGAGCTTGGACCCGACCGGCACCGGCCGTGCGCACTGGACGATGCGGTGGAAACCCGCGCTCAACGCGTTCGACATCGCCTTCGACGGCCGCCTGGCCGCCGGGCGCAAGTAGCTTCCTTCAACCTGAGTTACGCCGTTCGTTTGACAGACCCACATGCAGCGATGACTTTCGAGCGGCACAAGATGTTCAGCGAAGACTTCGGCGGGTGTCTTCCAGCCGAGTGTCCTGCGGGGTCGCGAGATGAGCGTGGCGGCTACAGCGGCGACGTCCTTGGCGCTCCAGCGGGAGAGGTCGGTTCCTTTGGGAAAGTACTGGCGTCACTGATCGACTCTTCCGAGTGTGATCGTCAGCGCGGATCCAAGACGCCGATCGACCATCGGTCCGGCGGCGGGTTCTTGTTGAACGGCCGGTAGGAGTAGGAAGGGCGGCAGCCCACCACGAGGAGTTGGCCTGGTTTGAGCTCGACCTCGCGGCTGACACTCACTTCCTTGGTCAGGGTGCCCGAGCACAGCACGAGTTGGTGCACACCAGGACTCAGCCGCCGGAACTTGGAGAACGGCAACTGGGAGTCGGACTCCGCGAGCACTTCGCCGTTCTCCCGGACCTGGTTGATCCGGAAGTAGCGGGATGCGGTGTGCCGCACTGAGGTGCGGCTGGTCGTGAACATGAGCAGCCCGGTCTCGCGGCGCTTGCGACGCCGGTTGATGCGGTATCTGGTGAAATATGGGATTCGACCCCAGTGGAGGTCCTCGACCTCGATCTCAAGTTCGCCCACTGAGGTCTTCTGCCCTTCCTCTGGACGAGCGGTCAACCCCGTCACATCGTCATCCGTCAGCAGCACCGCTTGCGCCAGCAGCCGCCGCTTTGGCCAGCCTGACAGCGACACGTTCGGCCGCGAAACCGCCCCGCCGGTCCTGAGCCTCACGACGCCCGAAGCGCACCCTGTCCGATCGCCGCCCCTTGCAGAACTACTAGGTGCTCATAGCGCTGAACAGCGCTACACCGGAACTGCGCCATACGAGTCAGTAGTGTCCCATCCGCAAGAACCAGCGAAGATCAGATCGACGGGTGAACCCCCAACCAGGCGACGATCAGCAGATACCCGATCAAGGCGAGGAAGTGCCACGGGCAGAGGTCGAGACTCCTGACCACTCCGCCGGAGCCAACGGTGACCGGATTCGGGCGATTGCGTTCCACCGCGTCCCTGAACCGGGCCTGCAGCTGATTTCCCCTCAGCGAGCTGGCCACGGAAGACGCACCCGAAGCCATCCCGATCCGCTCGCCGGACACGAGCATCAGGTTGACCTCTTCGGTCGCCTCGACCCAAGCCAGCTCGGCCCACGGCACCCAGTACCTGCGAAACCAGTTCACCACCAACACACCCGACTCGTAAACCTTCACGACCGGATGCGCGGACACCATCCACATGAACCATGTCAGGGGTGCCATAGCCAGGATGAACTCGAGCTGGTCAGTGAATTGGGTATCAGGGAAGGGAGTCAACAGTGCATAGGTGGTAGCGACAATTGCTCCGGGAACGCCTACCCAACCGAGCATGCTGTCGAACCTTCGGCGCAGCACCACCTTCGCCGTCCCGCGACTTCGCGTCACCACTACCTTCTCCGATTGCTCCACCAACCGACCAGGCTCCCCCGGCCGAGCTGGACATTGATCACCGCGGCTCGGGCATGATCCCGCTCTGCACACCGTAGAGCCAGTGGTGCATCTAGTCCGGGCTCGGCTCGATGATCGCGGGGACCTTGGTCGCGGCCGGCGTGTCGGGTGGAGCAGTCACATCTGAAACGCGGTCGGACCGGTTGAGTTTCATTGTCCAATAGTGTGGTCACCGACGCGGCGTTCGTTTTGAGTCAAAGCGATTGCGGGGCCGGGTCTCGAGGAACGCGTGCTCGGTGACGAGGCAGATGATGCTGGAAACAAGGCATGGCCTGGACTGTCGCAGCCGCACTGGCGAGCTTGACACTTCCAAATATGCATAGCTTGCTGGCAACGTGTCGCAGGAACGCCAGAACGACGACGATCTTCCCTTTGCCCGGAGGAGACCGACGAGGACGGCGAAACATGATCCGGATCGACGACGATCAGATCTGGTCCTCGCATGTTCGAGCGACGAGCAGTTCGAACCGCACCGCGTCACCGCGTCATGCGCCGCCGCCAGGCGATAACCGCCCGTCAACGCCTCAACCACTGTGTTGCAGAAGTGCGTTGCGCAATCGGGAACCAGGCTGTGCAGCCGCGACCGTGATCGAAGGCATTGCTCACCAGCCCGGTGACCACGACGAGGATGTCCTCAGGTTGACACCGCAGATCAGCGGCGTCACTGTGCGGCCGCTCGCGCCGGTGGTGCTCGGCAGGCTGTTCGGCCAGCTCATCGGCTCGTGCCGACCTGAACGCCCGGTCGATCTGCTGATGACCCGCTGGCAACAGCGATTCCCCTGAAGGCGCAGGGACCCATCCGGGGTTTGCCTTGTGAGCGTTCTTACGGCATCTTTATGGGTGGAGCGCCGGGAAGCCTGGTCGGCCCGTCCGTCACAACACGGTGACGAACGGATACGCGACTTGAGGTGCCATGCCCCGGCTTCGATCATCCTTCTCCGCATGTTTCCTTCCCCTGTCGAGCAAGACGGGCCATCCGCCCGAACGCTGAACCGCGCGTTCTTTCGGCTTGGCGGGCACTCGGTTCGAGCTGCTCTTCTACTCCCGTCTTGCAAGGCGTTCACGCCACAGGACCGCTAGGGGTGAGGTGTGCCGTGGTTTTGGTTCCCCGCATGATTCCGATGATCGACAGCCCACAAGTAGCTGTCGTACTGGCCGCACGATGGCACCACGCAAGAGTGCTCCTGCTGGCATCGATGGTGGGTCTTCCCGCGTTGCTCGGGTTGATCTGCCTGACGTTCGCGCTGTTTCCCCACCCGACTGCCTCAGCGACGACATGGTCGGTGATTCCCGTTGTCGTGGCGGCCCTGCTGTCCGTAGCGCTTGTGGCGTGGCTGCGTCGCGACGGTCTCACCGATCCCGCCTCGTGGTTCCCCGCGACAGTGCTGATGACCGGCAGCCAACTCGTGTTCGGCGTGATCCCGGGTTTCGGCGTGGCCCTGCGTTCGGCGACCGGGACCGCTGTGGCGCTGAAAGCGTTGCTCGCCCTCGGAATTCTGAGCGCGGGTTCGGCGTGGTCGCTCGCCCGGCGCGCGTGCCGTTCGTTGCTCGCGTCGCCGGTGGCCGAGCTCGGTTCCACTCCGCTCCAGCTGGTGTTCCGCAGTTCGTTGTCCCGCATCATGATCGGCACCGACCGAGTCGACTGGAGCTGTCGCACCGCAGGTGGCCGCCTCGATGCGGGCGTGTCTTTCCGCAACCTCCACGACGTGACCATCACGATGGCAAGCGTGGACAACGGCACATCGCCCGCCTTGGTGCTGCACACCTCGTCAGGCCGGTGGACAATTCCCGCACACGAAGCGGCGGCGGTGTGTGCGCTGCTACGCAGACGGAAGGCGCGGTGGGAACAGCGCGTCGAGGCTGCGATCGAGCAGGAACGCGCTCGGTACCACGAGATGATGCGACTGCTCGGCACCGCGAAGGCGACTTCGTCCACTGACGACGGCTCCGTCTCGGTGACGGTGAACGCGGACGGGCTCACCACCGGCATCGAGTTGACCGAAGGAATTCGGGGGAAGAGCCCTCAGCTCGTCTCCGCGGATCTCATGGTGTGCATCGACCAGGCGCACAGGATTGTTCGCAAGCAGGTCCAGCACCTCATGGTCGAGCGGTACGCGACAAAACAGAGGACGGAGGAGTTGCCCGCTCTCGCGCAGCAGGTCGCCGAGCTCGCCGCATGAGGTCCGGAGTCCACAAAGGAGTGTGACTGCGTTGCCACGAAGCCGTTCGATCCATGCTGACGCCGACACCGTGTTCCAGATCGCCGCCGACCTGGCGAACATGGCGTGGTTGCCACCAGGTGTCGAGACCGAGATCTCGGGGCCGCGACTTCTGCGCCTGTGGTTCCGCGACCGGGATGTCGAGATGCCAATCATGATCGACTGGAGGCGGCTGTGCGTCGAGTGGGGTTCCGACAGCGGTGCCGATTACTCGGGTCGGCTGCGGGTACTCCGGCTCGGCGACAACACCAGCGTGGTGTCGGTCGACCTGCACGTGCCGCGCGGCGTGCGCAGGACGCGTGTCGACGCTTGGATCGATGAGGCGTTGGCGGCATTGGCCTCCGAGGTCCGCGCTGAGTTCGCGCCTGACTCCACGGAGGTCACATGGCCAGGAAGTCGACCGGCCCAGTGCCGAACAAGATGACTGCGGATGTGCCGGTGTTCGTGCAGGCGCTAGGGGATATCAGCCGGGCGAGAAGATCGCTCTCGGCCAAAGAGCGGCGTGACCTGCACGACACGGGTGCCGACGCGGCGGCGCGCGGGGTGCCGCTGCGTGAGCTGATCAAGGGGTATCTCGAGGCGACGGGGCGAACCTGGGCCACCTTGCCCGGTGAGGACGCCGCAGCGAGTGCCGACGCGCTGAAACGAATTGGTGACGCCTTGTTCCAGGCGGCGGAGGACGCCGTCGGCGAGTTGACCAAGGGTTACGAAGAAAGCCAACGCTGGACCCTGCGCCGCGACGAGTCGCTGCGTCACGAGTTCATCGACGACCTGCTCACCGGGCGCGACCTCGGCCAGCTCGCGGAACGCGCGGAGCGGTACGGGTTGCAGCTCGCCGGCACGAACGTCGTCGCAGCGGCATCCACGTCCGAGCCGTTCCTCGACTCGGGTACGGCGACTCCGAGTATCCAGGCCGCTATGAGTCTGCGGTTCAGCTCCCGCCATGTGCTCGTGGCCGCGCGCGAAGGCCTCCTGGTATGCGTGGTCCCGCACGACCTCGATGGTGCGCCCGAGGAGTTCGCGCGTCAGGTCGGCGAGGTGGTAGGACGGACCTCCGCGTGGCGGGTCGGTCTCGGCCAGCCGCAGTCCGGTCCCGGAGGTGCGGTCCGCTCCTTCGAACAGGCCCGCAACGCCCTCGACCTCGCCGAACGGCTCAACCTGAGCGAGCGGCTCGTCAAAGCCGCCGATCTCCTGGTCTACCAAGTACTTCAACGCGACAGCGCGGCACTCGGCGAACTCGTCACCGCCGTGCTCGAGCCGCTGCTGGGCGCTCGCGGAGGGGCTGAGCGTCTGATGGACACGCTAGAGGCGTACTTCGCTTCCGGGCGGGTGACGACCACTACCGCAAAGAATCTCGGCGTCGGCGTGCGCACAGTCACCTACCGCCTCGATCGGGTGCGCGAACTGACCGGTTACCGCGCCGACGATCCCGCCCAGGCGTTCATCCTTCAGGTGGCAGTGCTCGGTGCGCGTCTGCTCGGCTGGCCCCAGGCTGCGCCGACTCGCTGATTGCCGGGCACCGGCAGGCAACGGCGGTCCAAATGGCCGGGCGGGCACCTGTCCGCCGGACAGGATCGGATCCACGATGAAGGGGAGACGTCGCACGTTCGAGGCGTACCTCCACCTAGGGAGGGTCGCACCATGGATCCCTGGCTCATCTGGTTGATCATCGCGCTGGTGCTGGCCATCGCCGAGATCTTCACCTTCACCGCGGCTCTGGGCATCCTCGCCACCGCGGCTGCCGCCACGGCGGGGACGGCGGCGATCGGTCTGCCGCTTCTTGGCCAGCTCGTGGTGTTCAGCGTCGTGTCCACAGCCGGTGTGGTGCTCATCAGGCCCTGGGCGCGGCGAATGATGCTGCAGCCGCGGCTGGAACGGTTCGGCGTGGAAGCGTTGGTCGGCGCTTCGGCCTACGTGCTGCGCGAGGTGAACGGCCACGAGGGCCTCGTGCGCCTCCGTGGCGAGGACTGGACGGCCCGTCCGTACGACGAGTCGCTCGTCATTCCCGCCGGAAGCACGGTCGACGTTCTGCACATCGATGGCACCACCGCCGTCGTCTATCCACGGGAGTGAGTCCATGTCCACATTGCTCGTCGCCGGACTCGTGCTCGCGATCTTCGCGGCGTTCACGGTCCTGCGCGCCGTGCGCATCGTGCCGCAGGCCCGAGCGCGCAACGTCGAACGCCTGGGCCGGTACCAGCGCACCCTCAAGCCCGGTCTCAACTTCGTCATCCCCTACATCGACCGCGTCTACCCGCCGATCGACCTTCGCGAGCAGGTGGTGTCGTTCCAGCCGCAGCCGGTGATCACGGAGGACAACCTGGTCGTGCAGATCGACACGGTGCTGTACTTCCAGGTCACCGATCCCCGCGCCGCCGCTTACGAGATCGCCAGCTTCCTGCAGGCGGTCGAACAGCTCACGGTCACCACTCTGCGCAACGTCGTCGGGTCCATGGATCTCGAGAAGACCCTCACCTCACGCGACACGATCAACAACCAGTTGCGCGGTGTGCTCGACGACGCGACTGGCAAGTGGGGCCTGCGGGTGAACCGGGTGGAGATCAAGGCCATCGACCCGCCTCAGAGCATCAAGGAGGCGATGGAGAAGCAGATGCGGGCCGAACGCGACAAGCGGGCCGCGATCCTGAACGCCGAAGGGCAGCGCCAGTCGCAGATCCTCACGGCCGAGGGTGACAAGCAGGCCGCCGTGTTGCGCGCCGAAGGAAACCGGGCCGCCACGATCCTGAAGGCGGAAGGCGAGTCCCGCGCGATCGACCAGGTCTTCCAGTCGGTGCACCGCAACGACCCCGACCCGAAGCTGCTCGCCTACCAGTACCTGCAGATGCTGCCCAAGCTCGCGGAGGGTCCCGGCAACACGTTCTGGGTGATTCCGAGCGAGGTCACCACCGCGCTGCAGGACGTCTCCAAGGCGTTCTCGGAGGTGCTGCCGCGATCGGCGGCCGCCACCAAGCCCGACGAAGCCGTCGAGGCCGCCGCGGCACAGGCCGAGAAGGACGTGGCCCGGGCGAGCGAGGCCGCTGCCGAAGCGGTCGCGGACGCGGCAGAAGCCGCCGAACCGGTGAACGCGCGGTCCGCGCTGCGACCGGAACTGGCGGATCGCTGAGCAGGCGCGGACAGTCGATGTGGCGGGTTCAGGAGGTGCGTGACAGTGGGATTGGCCGAGGACGAGCAGCGCGAACTGGACGACATCGCGCAACGTCTCGCCGAGGACGATCCCACGTTCGCGGCCGAACTCGCCACAACGCCGGCACCGCATCGCCTGCTGCCGCCGCGTGTGCTGAGGCTGATCGGCCTGCTGCTGATCTACGCCGTTGGCCTGGTGGTGGTCATCACGGGCGTGTCGCTGTCATCGACCGTGCTGATCGCGATCGGCGCGGCGGTGACCGCGTCCGGCCCGGTGGCCGTCATCGTCCAGGTGTGGCGGAACCGCAGGACATCGACCTGATCCTTTCCGGACAAGATCACATCGACAGTCCCGCTGCCTGATCGTGAGGTACGGTCGGGCTGTTGCCGTGACGAGCGGCATGGTGTGCCGGGAAGTCTGGTCGGCGATGCGGCCGACGACACCCGGAGTGAGCTGTGGAACCCGTGAAGACCCGGCTGTTCAGCCGCGCGTCCTGGCCCGAGGCCAAGCGCATCGCCGACCTGCTCCGCCTTGAGACCGTCGGCGGCGTCATCATGCTGGTGGCGGCGGTGGTCGGCCTGGTGTGGGCCAACTCGCCCTGGTCGTCGCTCTACGAGACCCTGCGCTCGGTGGAGATCGGCCCCGAGTCCCTGCACCTGCGGCTCAGTCTCGCCGAATGGGCCTCCGACGGCCTGCTGGTGATCTTCTTCTTCGTCGCGGGCCTGGAGCTCAAACGCGAGTTCGTCGCCGGCGACCTGCGTGATCCTCGTCGTGCCGCCGTTCCGATCGCGGCGGCGTTCGGCGGCGTGCTCGTGCCGGCGTTGATCTACACCGCGGTCAACCTCGGCAGCGGGCCCGCTCTGTCCGGCTGGGCCATCCCCACCGCCACCGACATCGCGTTCGCCCTCGCGGTGCTCGCGGTCATCGGCAGGTGCCTCCCGTCGGCGCTGCGAACGTTCCTGCTGACCCTCGCGGTCGTCGACGACCTGATCGCCATCGTGATCATCGCCCTGTTCTACACCGACGACCTGGCACTGCTGCCGTTGCTGCTGATGTTCGTCCCACTGGCGTTGTTCACCGTGCTCGTGCAGCGACGCGTCCGGTCATGGTGGCTGCTGATCCCCCTCGCGGTGGCGACGTGGGCACTCATGCACGCCTCCGGGATCCACTCGACGGTGGCGGGGGTGTTGCTCGGGTTCGCGGTGCCGGTGATCCGCAAGTCCGGCGAGGGCCCTGGTCTGGCCGAGATCTTCCAGCACCGGTGGCAGCCTCTGTCCACGGGTGTCGCCGTGCCGATCTTCGCCTTCTTCGCCGCCGGTGTCTCGATCGGAGGCCTGAGCGGCTTCGTCACCTCGCTCACCGACAGCGTGACGCTCGGCATCGTGCTCGGCCTGCTGGTGGGCAAACCGATCGGCATCACCGCCGCCACCTGGCTGGTCGCGCGGTTCACCAAGGCCGATCTGGACGACGACCTGGCGTGGATCGACGTGGTCGGCCTGTCGATCCTCGCCGGCATCGGTTTCACCGTCTCGCTCCTGGTCAGCGAACTGTCGTTCGGCGAGGGCAGCGCGGGCTACAGCAACGCCAAGGTGGCCGTGCTGCTCGGCTCGGTGCTGTCCGCGCTGATCGCGACCGTGATCCTTCGCGTGCGCAACAGGGTGTACCGCCGGATCTACGAAGAAGAGACCCGCGACGCGGACAACGACGGCATCCCGGACGTGCACCAGCGGACAGCGCCCACCAGCAGTGGTGCGACCACGGGGAACCGCAGGCCCGCAGACGGCTGACGACACTCCGAGGTTTGCGCGGGGTCAGTTCGTCAGTCAACGGTTATTCTTCCGTTTCAGGTGTGCCGGGAAGTCTGGTCGGCGGTCGAGTTGTTATGCCGTGACCTGGGAGCTTTCATGGCCTCGTACACCGTGCTCATCGGCTATGGCCGCAGATCTCACCAGATACTGCGCGCGCTGACCGACCGTCAGCTCAAGTCCTCCGTCGTGGTCGACCGCGATCTCGCGTGTGCTGCTCACATCACCCGTGACGGCTCCCGGCCGGTTGTCGGTGACGGCACCGACGTCGCGACGCTGCGCGCAGCGAACATCCCGCTGGCAACCCGAGTGATCGTGGCGGTCACCAGTGACGCAGCCGCATTGCGCATCGTCTCCGCAGTCCGGGCGCTCAACGACCAGGCGACAGTCGTGATCGCACTCCGCCAACCCCGCTGGCGTGAACTCGCGTTGTCCCTGGGCGCCGACCACGTCGCGGTCTGCGAGACCTTCCCAGATCTCCTCACCTGCGACATCCCGTTCGCGCCGCCGGAAGGTGGCACGGCGGATGTCGACGCTCCTGATGTCACTGAACTGGTCCTCGTCGAGCGGGAGGTCACGCCGGGCGAGATCGACCGGCGCCTGTCTGCGTGTGGCCCAGCGGTGCTCGCCGCCCTGCGCGGCATCACCCACAGCTGGCGTGACCAGGACGAACCGCTCGTGCTGCGCGCCGGGGACCGTCTTCTCGAAATCCAAGCCCGGCCGATGTGACCCCATGCCTGAAGACGGTTCGGGCGCCGGGCGACCAGACGGCCGGAACGCGGCCGTGGAGGACTTTCATCGCGCACGCATCCGATCACCGCGTCGGACAGCAGACGCCAGACCCTGTGGTACCAGGCAACTACGACGAGAGAGCTGTGTGGTTGCTGAAGATCGAATTACCGGATTGGCAAATGCGCGGCGAAGACGGGTACGGTTCCGTCGCTGACGTCCGCTGGGCGTCATGGTGTGCCGGGAAGTCTGGTCGGCGACGGAGCCGAACCACCCCCGGAGTTGATCTTTCTCGTGCCTTCCACCAGCGATGCGGCCACCACCACCCCGGCGCGCTCCGCGTCGGCCGGGCGACGGCGCCACCGGCCGGAACTGCAGGGACTGCGTGCCCTCGCCGTCGTCCTGGTGGTGGTCTACCACGTGTGGCTGGGCCGGGTGTCCGGTGGCGTCGACGTGTTCTTCCTGCTGTCGGGCTTCCTCATGACCGGCCAGCTCGTGCGCGCCGCGGAGGGCGGCGGGATCATGTTCGGATCCCTGTGGGCGCGCATGATCAAGCGGTTGTTCCCCGCCGCGCTGGTCGTGCTCACGGCGTCCATGGCGGTGAGCATCCTGGTGCTACCGGAGAACCGCTGGTTCCAGACGATCAAGGAGGTCGTCGCCGCCGCGCTGTACGTGGAGAACTGGCAGCTCGCGGCTGACTCTGCGGACTACTTCAACCAGCACAACGAGGCGAGCGTCGTCCAGCACTTCTGGTCGCTGTCGATCCAGGGCCAGTTCTACCTCGTGTGGCCGGTACTCGTCGCGCTGGCGGCATTCCTGGGGGCCCGTCTTGGCCGTCCGGTGCGCGGCTCGGTCGCGTGGTGCCTCGCGGTGGCGTTCGCGGCCTCGCTGACCTACTCGATCATGCTGACCGAGGCCCAGCAACAGCTGGCCTACTTCCACTCGTTGACGCGTGTCTGGGAGTTCGCGCTGGGCGGTGTGCTCGCTTTGGTGATCGACCTCGTCGTCTTGTCGCGAATGTCGCGGATCGTTCTCGGCTGGGCAGGCGTGCTCGGCCTGGTGGCGTGCGGACTCGTCCTGCAGGTGGGCAGTGTGTTCCCGGGATACGCGGCGCTGTGGCCGACGCTGTGCGCGGCGGCGGTGATCGCGGCGGGAACCACCGGAAGCCGCGCGGGAGCCGACCGGTGGCTGACCACACGACCGATGCGCTATGTCGGCGACCTCAGCTACGCGCTGTACCTGTGGCACTGGCCGGTGCTGGTGTTCTACCTGGTAGCGCGGGACCGTGCGGCCGTTGGCCTCGCCGGCGGAACGGTGATCATCGCCGTCTCGTTCGCGCTGGCCGCGCTGACCTACCACCTGGTCGAGCATCCGGTGCGCGAGTCCACAGTGGGCACACGGTCACGTTGGGGCGGTTACGCGCTGGGCACTGCAATGCTCGTGCCGGTGCTGGTCGCCGCCGGCCTCTGGAACGAGGTCAGCGTGCGCAAGGCGCGGACGTACGCAAGCCTCGTCGCCGATCCCGACCATCCGGGTGCCTTGATGCGACAGCCCGGATTCGAGTTCTGGGGCGACGAGAACGCGGCCGTGGTGCCACCGCTGGTGGCGCTGCCTCAGGACTTCGCCGCCATCGAAGGTGCCACCTGCAGGCGAACGGCCAACAACAACATCCTCGAAATCTGCTCGTCACCGGTGTCTCCGCCAGCGACCAAGCGGATCGTGGTCGTGGGCGACTCACACATGCAGCAGTACCTCGCTGCCCTCTCCCCCGTCGCCCGCCGGCACAACTGGCAGATCGTCCACATGCTCAAGGGCGCATGCCCGTTCTCCGCGGACGCCAACGCGATGCCAGGAGACCGGGAATGCATCAAGTGGAACGCCGACGCGGCTGAGGAGATCATCCGCATGAAGCCGGACGCCGTGTTCACCAACGGCAGCCGCAACGTTCGAGTCGGCCTCACCGAGGAGACACCGTCCGGCTTCGTCGCCCAATGGCGAAAGCTGGAGGAGGCCGAGATTCCGGTGATCGCCGTGCGGGACAACCCCAGGCACTCGTTCTCCCCACCGCAGTGTGCCGCCACGCACGGTCGCGAGGCGCCACACTGCAGCGTGCCACGAGCGGATCTGCTGGCACCGGAGGCGCCGTACGCGCTGATCGAGGACCTGCCGAGCAACACGTCGTTTTTGGACTTCAGCGACTACTTCTGCACCGAGGACCTGTGCCCGCCGACGATCGGAAACGTGCAGGTCTACCTCGACGACAACCACGTGAGCGGCACGTACATGGGAACCATGAGCCCCATCGTGGAGGAGGCGCTGCTAGCTCAGCTCGCCGACCTCGCCGGGGCGTGATCAGCTCGTTCCCAGTACCCACAGTTCTCGGCGACGGTTCAGAAGTTCGGTGACGAGCACCGAATCGTGCACAGGGATGAGCCACTCGTCCTCGATGGACGTCAGCAGGACGGCCGGTCCTGCTTGGGCGTACAACGCGATGCCTCCGGGCAGAACGGTCCACGGCCGCAGCTCCGGAACAACTGGCAAGGTCACCGGCATGACACGGATGAGATCTCGGAACGGAACCGACGTGTCCGACCTCGATCCCCGACCGCGGCCCGTGTGCAGGCGCACGGTCCACTCGACACGGTCACGACCGACGACGAGCTGAGCCGACACGAGTTCAGGACCGTTGACCGCGGCCCGCACCTCGAGCGTCAAGCGCAGATCAGCTGATCCGAGTTCGGCGATGAGCGGCGTGAGGAGAGCGCGGCTCGCGCGATGAGCTGCCGCGCAGGTCGCGACCGCGACACTCCAGCTGCCGAAGAACAAGGCGGTCAGTCCGGTCAACGCGTCAAGTGTTCTGCCGGCAGCGATGCCATAGGCGGGAATCGCGATGGACAGCTGCTGCACTGCCACTACGAGAAACGCCGCGGGTAGCCACGACGACGGGTCATGAGGTGTCTGGCGGCGGAGCCAGATGCGCAGCGCCAGCGCTGCGACAGCGATCGGCACCAGCGCAATCGCCGCAGACGAGAAGATTCCGTCACCTGCGAGCATGACGATCGCGGTGCACAGCAGGAACTGCAAGGCCGGAAGCAACACGGAGAACGCTGTGACGTACCGCTGGCCGCGCAACCACCGTTCGCGCAACACCGCTTCCGCATCAGGACTCATGGCGGCGTCTCTCAGTGTTGCCGGGAGATTTGCCGAACCACAGCCACAACATGCTGACGCCGGCCACGGCCAGTCCCAGGGAGTCCGTCCAGTGACCGGTGAACTCGCCGTCGAACCACACCAACGCCCAGCCGAGGACGGCGGGCAACTGCACGTACCAGTAGCGCCGCGGGGTGGCGAAGAAGGACAGCATCACCAGCGCCGCCCACACGAGGGTCGGGTTCTGCGATCCCATCAGGCCTGCTCGCGCTCCTTCCGGTCGTCAGGCCGGCCTGTGGGCAGCCCGTCCGGAGGCTCGAAACTCAGCGCCTTGGCCACGGGCACGTCCGTCGAGGAGTGCAGCACGATCGACAACGCGATGGTGATCGCCACGAGGTCGAAGACGTGCTCACCGGCCGGAATCCCGGCCTGCAGGACGAGAAGCCCGTAGACCACGGACGCGAAGCCCTTCGGTCCGAACCATGCTGCGGCGGAACGTTCGCGTGCGGGCAGGGGCGTGCGCAGCAGCGACAACATCATCGCCGCCGGGCGCACGAGCAGGATCGCGATGACCGCGACGGCCCAATCCCCCAGAGTCAGGTGCGAGAGGCGTTCCGGCGTGATCAGCGCGCCGAAGACGAGCAGTGCCGCGAACTTCGTGATCTCGGACAGGAGGTCACCGAAGTGCTCGAAGTGCTCTGCCGCGACGCGGTCCAGGGTGGCGATGGTCGACCCGGCGGCGAACGCGGCGAGGTAGGGATTGGCGTGCGTCAGGTGGCAGGCCGCGTACAGCATCACCGCGATCGCCAGGGGCCCCAACGCTTGCAGCCGAGGTTCGGCGGTGAAGATCCGCAGCCGCCACGACAGCACGACGACCGCGGGGATCACGATGCCCAGAGCGAGCCCTGCGGCGAGTTCGATGCCGATCGTGGCGAAGTCGGTGTCCTTGTTGGCGGCCGTCGCCAGGAAGATGAGCACGAACGGCAGCGCGAGACCGTCGTTGAGTCCGGACTCGACGTTGAGCAGGCGCCGCAGCCGGGCGGGTACGTCGGTGCGGCCCACGATCGCGGAGGCGAACACCGGGTCGGTCGGCGAGAGGATCGCGCCGATCAGGAACGACGTCGTCCAGTCCAGTCCAGTGAGGAAGTGCGTCGGCACGGCGATGCCGACCATGGTCAGCGGCATGGCCAGGCCCAGCGCCCTGCCCGAGAGCCGCCACCCCTGCTTCAGGTCGGGCAAGCCTGCCCGCTGACCGTCGGTGAACAGGACGGTGAACAGCGCGAGATCAGCGAGAACCGTGACGAAACCGCTGTTGGACGGGATGTCGACGAGCCCGAGGCCGCCTTGGCCGATCAACGCGCCCGCGACGAGGAACATCAACGCCGTCGACAGGATGGTGCGCGCGGCGAGACCGGACAGCGAAACGCTGATCAGCAGGACCACACCGAACGCCAGAACCAGCGCCATCAAAGAACTCCGCCCACGTCGACCAGGCCCACCACGAGTTCGTGATGAGCGTTGCCGACCAGACTTCCCGGCGCACCGCGCGCAAAGATGCCGCAAAGCTCCGAGCAAAGCAAACCGGCGTGGTGAGCAGACCCGTCATCATCGCGGTCGCCACGATCACCGCCGCGCCGGAAGCCAGCACTTCCGCGGACAGACCCGGCAGGCCGAGCGCCACACCGATCAGCAGACCGAGGACAAGCAGCTGGAACGTCAGCGCCAGGCACCACACCAGAGCCACGACGAACTTGGCCGCGACGATCGAGGTCCGGGAGGTCGGCAACGCCAGGAGGTCCTTGACGGTGTTCTGGCTGAACTCCCGCCCGAACAGCCACACCGAGACAAGACCGAACACCACGATCCCGCCCACAGCGGTGATCTGGGCGAGGAAGGAGACGTACGCCGGCCAGTCCGCCTGACCGCCGACGAGCGTGGCCTTGGTGCCGATCAAACCGAGTGACCGGGCACGGTCCTGGTCTTGGAGTATGAACATGAACAGCCCGCCGACCAGAACGGCGACGGTGAACGCAACAGCGGTCACCAACGGCACGCGAGATCGTCGCGTCTTGAGCGCTCATTCAGGGCGGCCTGGCCGGAGCTCGCAACGGGCGCCCGGATCGATGACCGGGCAGCGCCGCTTCCGTTGCTGCGCCCGCTGAGGGCGTCCCTGCTGACGCCCGCCGAAGGACAGCGAAGCTGCACCATGGGCACAGCCATCACGATGAACGTCCAATTCTCGCCCACACCTGCTGCGCGTGGGGCTTGGCTGACGGACATCGCGGGTCGCGGATGGGGCAGGCTCCTGGTCGGCAACGGCGCGAGCATCAACGTGAGTACAGCCGACCACCGTGAAGTCCTGCCCATCGATCCGACTCGGCAGCCGGGATGGCGGACGACGCGTTGGCGCATGTGGTTGTCGGTGACGACATCCAGGCGTTGCAAGGTGTCGGCGACGGGTGATCTGAACGTCTGACTGACCTCCGGACCGGTGCGCTCCACATCGGACGGATCACCCGGACCATTCACACACCGGCGCCCGGCCCGCCGAGTACTACAGCCTTCGCAAACGCCCTGACTGCGCGCGATACCAGGCCACCACCAACATGTCCTTCCCCGGCCCTGTCAAAATCGCCCGAGAAGACGCGGAGTAGCGCCGGACTGACCGCGCAGGGCGTACTCGACGGCCGCACCGCGACAGTCCGGACGGTGAACCGCACAATCCAATCCCCGTTGGCGATACCGCTCGATCTAGCCGTTTCGAATCGAATATCGTCGAATTCGCCCGTCGTTCGCCAATTTCCCACAAGACAAGGATTGACTGCACAGATCGGCCCTGCCATGTTGGAATTCACTTTCCCCTGCTCCGCAGATGCGACAGATGGACCTACCTGACCTTGGCACCCTCAAGGCCGGAAAAGAGAAACCTATGGGTTCAAAAGTTAGAAGGTTCAGGGCCTGCTTCCTCGCAACCGTGCTGGCGATTGCCGCGTCCGCGTCCGGCCTGGCGAGTCCTGCGTCAGCCGACACCAGGAACCAGCTGAACGCTTCCCAGATCGTCGCCGACATGGGCGCGGGCTGGAACCTCGGCAACCAGCTGGAAGGCACCCTCGACGGAACCCCGAACGAGACGGCGTGGGGTCAGCCGGTCGTCACTCAGGCTCTTGTCGACAAGGTGAGGGCCGCCGGGTTCAAAACGATCCGAATCCCGGTCTCCTACCTGAGGCACATAGGTCCCGGGCCGAACTACACGATCAATTCCTCCTGGCTGGACAGGATCCAAGCCGTCGTCAACTACGCGTACAACCGCGGCATGTACGTGCTGATCAACATGCACGGCGACGGGTACAAGAACTTCGCCGGCTCCTGGCTGATCTGCGACTCGTCCTCGCAGTCGACGATCAAGGCGAAGTACCAGAGGGCCTGGCAGCAGATCGCGCAGAGGTTCCAGAACTACGACCAGCGCCTGGTCCTGGAGTCGATGAACGAGAACTTCGACGGGCAGTTCGGCCGACCGACCCAGCCGTGCTACTCGAACATCAACAGCTACAACCAGATCTTCGTGGACACCGTGCGGCGGGCCGGCGGGAACAACGGTTCGCGCTGGTTGCTCGTACCCGGCTGGAACACGAACATCGACTACACCGCGGGGAACTACGGCTTCGTGCTGCCGAGCGACCAGTACCGGTCCCCCTCGATCCCCAGCAACGAGAAGCGCATCATGATCTCCGTGCACTACTACGCTCCGTGGGACTTCGCAGGAGAGGAAAACAGCCGGATCACGCAGTGGGGACGAGGATCGACCAACTCCTCGAAGAAGTCCACCTGGGGACAGGAAGACTACTTGGACTCCCAGTTGAAGCTGATGCGCGACGTCTTCGTCTCGAAGGGCTACCCGGTGGTCGTCGGTGAATACGGCTCGATCGACAAGTCGTCGTTCGACTCGTCGAACAACAGGTACCGCGCGGACTTCGCACGTGCCGTCGTAGCGACTTCGAAGAAATACGGCGCGGTCACGATTTACTGGGACAACGGGCACAACGGGCAGTACGGGTTCGGACTGTTCGACCGAAGGGCCCGCACGGTGACGCAGCAGGGCATCATCAACGCAATCATGGGTGGCCTCGCCGGCTAGCATCCGCAACAGCGACCATCGACAACAGAACTGGCCGGGCGAGGACGATGGTCTTCGCCCGGCCAATCCGTCTTCGTGGCCGCTGTTCCCGAACGGGATGTCGCAGATGCCGTACACCGCGCCACGCCGGTCGCTGCCCGCGATCACCAGCGCCCGCGCCACTCCAGGCAGTGGGCTCGCCACCACCTGCGTCACCGACGCCTCCCATCGGCCTGCCACCTTCGCGGTGTCCAGCCGCCCCTGTGCGTAAAGACGGTCGATGACCGGACTCGCCCCGATGGTGCCTATCAGCACCACGGTCCCGGACATCGCGGACGAGGTGCGGCGCAGGCGTGGCCTCACACCGCTGACCGCTCCACATCAGCGGCCAGATCCCCGCGGCACGGCGACGGCAGGATCGTCCGCCTCGTACACGACTCCGGCCTCGTCGACGACACGACGAAGTTCGCACCGAACGCGTACTTCGTCACCGAGGGGGGAGAACACCATCCCCGATCCACAGCACCGGGTACGAGTCCGGGCGGGTTACCGGGCCGTTGCGAACTCCTTCCCGGCCTTGGTACCCCCATCGATCAGGATGTCGACCCCGGTCAGATAGCCGGGTGCTTCGCTCGCGCAGAACGCCAGCACAGCCGCGACCTCCTCGGGCTTGCCGAATCGCTTGATCGCCGCCGACTTCACCAGCTCGCCGGCGCCGTGGTTCTCCTCCAGGCGCCCCATCGCGGTGTCGAAGCTCCCCGGAGAGACGGAAACGACTCGCGCTCCGCGCTCCCCGAACCCGGCTGCGAGGTAACGGCTGTACCAGTGGACGAAGTTCTTGCTGATCGCGTAAGCCAGTCCGGGCTTCAGCTTCCGGCCGACGACCCTCGCGCGACTGACGATCGCCTTCTCGAAGTCGTCGGGCCGTTGCTCGGCGAGACGGAAAGCGCGGAGCGGGACGAGGATCTTGGGAATGCTGTGTCCGGCGGTAGATGCCACGTTGACGAGTGCGTCACCGTCCGCGGCCCGCGTGAGGAATGCCCGCGCGATGTTGACGGTGCCGGTCGCGTTGATGCGAGCAATTCGTTCAGCCGTACCCATGTGCGGACTGATTCCAGCGGCGTGGACCACTGCCCGGACGTGACTTCCCTCAGACTCCGCGCGCTGGAACAGTTGCTCGACGGATGCCTTGCCGGTGATGTCGCACACCACGCCGACTGCTTCAACTCCGGCCGCGGTGAGCTCGCGCACCGCATCGTCCAGGCGCGTCTGGTCGAGGTCCGCCAGCACGATCCGGTGGTCGTGACCCATCAGCCTCGCCGTTGCCAGCCCCATGCCGCCGGTCCCACCGGTGATGATCGCAGTGGGGTGTTCAGCCGACATGTTCGATCCTTGCCGTTGAGATCGGAGCTTCGAGACAACGCGCTCGAGTGTGCATCCTTACCCATCGCTGCCGTCACCCACCAGTCGGCAGGCGTGGAGCTACACGATCCGGTCGCGCCAGCCCGGTGGCGAGCAGTGATCGGCGCGCTGACGAGGCGTTCGGCCTCGTCGTGGCCAGTTCGACCATCAGCTCGCATTCACACGCGGCGGAACTGCCCAGTCCACTGTGGTCAGTGCTCAGGTGTGGGAAGAGCATGCCGTCACCGGCCTGGGGGCACGCACGTTGCCGCCGGAGGCACTGGTGACCAGCCGGACTTGGCCGGGTTTGCCGCCGGAAGCTCGTCAACGCGGTCCTGAAACCGCGATTCGGCCGATTCCCGTCCATCTGGGGGTTCCGACCGGTAACGTCACGAAGCGACATTTGATTCCAGTCGACTCGGCCGGGGGAACGGGTGGCAGGTGAAGCCGTACGGCTGTTGAACGGCTTCGGCCGCCGTTACGCCGTCACCGTGCGCATCGCGACCCTGCCGCCCATCGGGGCGGTCGCCCTGCTGCAGTCCTCCGCCAGCAAGGTCACGGCCACCGCGCTGATGGTTGCCGTGGCGGTGGTCTGGACGTGCGCGCAAGCATGGCTGCGCAGGACGGCCACCACGCCTGTCGCCCTGGACATGGCCGTGCTGCTCGGTTTGTGCCTGAGCGTCTTCTGGACCGGTGCGGTGGAAGACGGCAACACCGCGTGGCTCCGACTCCTCGTCACGTTCGCGTGCGTGACCTGGCAGTGGCACACCGCACCGGTGACCGGCACCGTCGCGGCCTTGGTCACCGGTGGTTCGATGCTCGTCATCCTCGCTCTGGCCGGGCAGAGTCCGACCTCGTCGCTGTTGTGGGTGCCGGTGATGGCGGTCATGTCCAGGGCGGCCTGGACCGTGGTCACCCGCTCGGCCGAACGGGCCGACCGCGTGGCGGCCGAGGCCGAACGGGCACGCCGCGAGTCCGCGGTGGTCGCGGCCGTGCGGGCTGAGGAGCGGGAGTTCGCGAACTCGCTGCACGACACCGCGGCCACCACGTTGCTGATGGTCGGCACCGGTCAGGTCCCGGTGGGTGCGAGCTGGCTGGCTCCGCAGGCCCGTCGCGACCTGGCCCGGTTGCGTTCCTCCACCGGCGAGCGACGACCGGAGCAGGCGGATCTGGTGGACCTGCTGCGCGCCGACCTCGACGCCGGCCACCTGATCGTCGAACTCGACGCGCCGGAGACGGTACAGGTGCCGTTCGACGTGGCCGGCGCGATCACCGGCGCGGTCGGGGAAGCCCTCAACAACGTGCGCCGGCACGCCGGGACAGACCGGGCGCTGGTCCGGTTGCGCGGCGGCCAGGACGCGGTGCGCGTCGAGATCTCCGACAGCGGCAGGGGGTTCGCCGTCACCGATGGCGCGTCGACATCCCGGCGCGGGCTCCGTGAGTCCGTGTACGGCCGGATGGAACGGGTCGGCGGCGAGGCCACCGTCATCTCGGCCGAGGGGGCGGGCACGGTGGTACGGCTCGAGTGGAGGCCGGATGGATGACGACGGCACCAGGGCACAGCTGCGGCGAGGGCTGCGGATCGCCACGCTGATCCTCGCCGTGCTGACGGTGGACGTGCTCGGTCTGATCAACCTGGTGCACGGACTGGAGTTCCACGACTTCCCGGTGGCCCAGTTCACCGCCTTCGCCGCACTGACCGCCGTGCTGGCCGCCGAGGCGGTGCTGGTCGCGCGGCAGCGACCCTGGCGGACCGGCCGCAGGCTCGCCATCGCCGTGGTGTTCGCCGCGTCCGCGTTGTCCTACCTGACCCTGCCGGACGGCATGACGTCGACCACTGTGGACTGGTTGTTCGGAGCGGCGAACTGGGCAGGGGCCGTCGTGCTGCTCGATCGTCCTTTGCGGACCTTCCTGGCATTCCTGATCACGCACGAGCTGCTCGCGCTGGCGAACCTGCTGGTGTTCCACGAGGTGGACCGGGCGGCGCTGGTGCGGTTCACCACCGGTTCCGTGACGGTGTTCGGTCTGCCGCTGCTCATGGCCGTGGTGGCGGCGGTGCTGGGCGGGATCGCCGCGGAGGCGGCGAGGGCCTCCCGCGAGCTGGAACTGGCCCGCACCGCGGAAGCCGCCGCGTCAGCCGCCCATCGGCGCCGGACCCAGCGGTTCACCGAACTGAGCGAGACGACGGTCCCGCTGCTGACCGGCCTCGCGGACGGATCGCTCACGCCGTCGGACCCGGCGGTGCAACGTCGGTGCGCCATCGAGGCGTCCCGGATGCGTCGGCTGTTCGCGGAAACGGACACGGTCGCGAACCCGCTGCTGCACGAGTTGCGCCACTGCGCGGAGATCGCGGACCGCAAGGGGGTCGAGGTCGAACTCGACGCGCGCGGCCAGTGGCCGACGCCACCCGTGGCCGTCCGGCGGGACCTGACCGACGCCGCGCTCACCGCACTCGCGACGGCGGGCTCGTGGGCGCGGGTCACCGTGGTCGGCGGTGCCGACTCGGTGTCGGTCAGCGTGGTGGCGGACTGCACCGAGCCCGCGGTGCCCTCGCCGGCTACGCCGGACGTGCGAGTAGAAGTCTTCGGCAACGGTGGAACGGTGTGGGTGGAGGCCCAGTGGCAACCGAGTTGATCACGGCAGTGATCGTGGACGACCACGCGGCGATCGCGGCGGGCGTGCGGTACTGGTGCGAGCAGGCCGATCCGCCGATCAGTCTCGTCGACGCGGGTGACCGCCTCGCCGACGTGTGGACCGGCCAGGGCGCCGAGGCTGACGTGGTGATCTTCGACCTGGAACTCGTACCGGGCAAACCCGACTTCGGCGAGCTCCGCCGGCTCGTTGACAGCGGCCGGCGAGTGGTCGTGTACTCACAGCACGCCGACAACGCCACAGCGATCAAGTGCATCGACCTCGGCGCGTTGTCCTACCTGACCAAGCGCGAAGGCCCCGAGCACCTCGTCCCCGCCGTCAGGGTCGCGGCCGAAGGCCGGGGCTACACCGCGCCCTCGCTGTCCGGTGCGCTCGCTGCGGACGACACACCGGACCGGCCACGCCTGTCACCGCGTGAGGCCGAGGTGCTGCGAGCGTGGTTCGCGTCGTCCTCCAAGGAACTCGTCGCCGCGAAGCTGCACATCACCGCGAAGACCGTCGACACCTACATCGCGAGGGTCCGGGTGAAGTACGCCAACGTCGGACGGGCCGCGAGCACCAAGAGCGAACTCATCACCCGAGCGCTCGACGACGGCGTCATCACGCTGGCCGAGTTGAACGAGGCCGCGCCGTGAGGCGTCACCCGGCACGCCCGAGGACGGCGCTCGGCGCCTGATCGGGAACGGCACCGGCGAGCACGCGGCGGTGCAGCTCACGCAACACCGGCCCTGGTTCCAGGCCCAGCTCGGACACCAGCGCGTGGCGTGCCCTGCGGTACACGTCCAGCGCCTCGGACCGGCGACCGGCGCGGTGGAGCGCGGTCATCAGCAGCTCGTGCAGCCGTTCCCGCAGCGGGTGTTGCCCGACCAGGCCGGAAAGTTCACCGATCACCGCCTCGTGCAGGCCACACGCCAGCTCCGCCTGGTGGAGCGACTCGACTGCGACCAGGTGGTACTCGGCCAGCCGACGCCCCCAGTCCACGAGCGCCGGCACCTCCACATCCGCGAACGGTTCGCCGCGCCACAACGTCATCGCCGATCGCAGCAGCCCGATCGCACGCTGCGGCTCCCGCTCCGCCATCGCCGTACCGACCTTGACCATCGCCTCGAACCGTTCGGCATCGACCTCCTCCGGCCTGACCCGCAACCGGTAACCAGCGGCGCCGAACGACACCCGGCCCGGCTCACCGAGCGCCACCCGCAACCGATGCACGTGCACCTGCAACTTCTGCGGCGCCCGCGGATCGCGCTGCTCCCCCCACAGCGCCTCCGTCAACACGTCCACCGGCGCGGGCCGTCCTGCACGAGCCAGCAGCACACCGAGCAGCACCCGCCGCAGCCGCCCGGTCAACACCTCGACCCGGCCACCGTGCCGGACCTCCACCTCTCCCAACACCCGGAACTCCATGCCCCTCCCCCTTCGGTGAGTCCATTCCAGCCTTCCGGACGGGCCAGGACTGTCAGGCGTTCGCCGGACACCGCAAAACGCCGCCGACACGGGACGAGGAAGCCGGGGACATCAGCACGGCGGACGGTCCACCAGGAGTGTGACCCTGGTGGACCGTCCGCCGTCCTGCCACCGGTTCACCGAACCGGCTCGTCACCTCAGGCGAAGTCGGTCGACCACGCCGAGCACTTGTCGCGGGCGTTGTTGACGTTCACGCAGGCCTTGTACTCGACCTTGGAGCCTTCGGAGAAGTTCTTGTCGTACTTGCCGCTCTTGTTGCACCCGCCGCTGAACTCGATCCGCTGCTCGGAGCCACCGCGAAGCTTGTACACGAGGTACACGCTGTAGCCGTCGCACTTCTCGTCGTACAGCTTGAACACCTCATCGCTCGAGGTGAAGGTCGCCCTGGCACCGGCACTGGTCTTGGCGCTGCTGTCCGCGTGCGCCGCCGGCGCGATCGCCGCGGCACCGCCGAAGGCGAGCGCGAGTGCGCCGAGCGTGAGTGCCATCTTCTTGATCATATCGTACAACCTCCGAGTTGCCCCTTGTCCTTCGGCCCCCTCGGCCGACGACATGACAAGAATCCCGGCGGCGCTTTCGCCGGGCTGTCGCAGCGGTGAAAGCGCGCTCACCGAGCCAGCGCGGTCCACAAAGGATTCCGGGATTGAAAGCTCGCACACCTTCAGGGCTGGCCGCCCAACACATGAACGCAAAGCGGCGAGTGCTCGTGAAGAGCACTCGCCGTCCATGCTGACGCGGTCTCCGCCCGCTGATGCTGTCCTGGCTACGGTGAGGTCTTGACCAGTGAGAGCTGGTCGACGACGACACCGCCCGAACCCGACGCCCGCACGGTGACAGTGGCGCCACCGCTGGGTAGCTGGACGCCGGTGAGCTCCCGCTTGGCCCAGCCGCTCGACGACGGGATGCTCAGGGTTCGTTGGCTGCCGTTGGCGCCGGTGATCACGACCTGTCCGGCACTGCCCCGAGCGTGCAGGGCCAGGGTGTAGGTGCCCGCGGGCACCGACTCGATCCGCTGCTCCACTCCGCCGCTGTTGCTCACCTGGAGGGCGAAGCGGGATCCGTTCACACCACCGTTGACGTTGGTCACCGAACCGCCGAGGTTCCGCCATCCCCGTACGCTGGAGACGATGACGCGGTCGGCCTGGATGTCCGGGTTGAGGATGTAGTTGTTCGCCGGCCCGACGCGCCATTCTCCGGTCGTGACGTTGAACTCCCACTGGCTCACCGAGTGGAACTGCGGCCGTGCGCCGGTCTTGGTGATCGGCACCCACTGGTTGTACCCGATGCCGTTCCAGGCGAAGTCGGCCCAGCGGTCGCCGGCGTAGATCACGGTGTTCTGCTTGGTGCCCTTGACCGTCACGAAGAACCCGGTCTGGGTCACGTGGCTGTAGTCCATCTCGGTGCCGGGGAGGACGTACTCGCTGCTGTAGGAACCCTGGACGTTGCTGCCGGTCGACTCGTTGACGTAGTTGACCGAGGTGTTCCACCCGTGCAGGTCCGACGCTGCGTGGTAGTACTTGCCGTCGAGCTTGAACATGGCGTTGCCCTCGCGACCGCTGCCGCGGCGGATCTCCACGCCTGGCTCGATCCGCAGCGAGTCGGACTCCCGGAACTTGGCCACGAAGCCGCGCGACCGTCCTTCGCGGTTGGAGAAGATCAGGTAGTCCTTGCCGTTGTCGTCGGTGAAGACCGTCTGGTCACCGGTGCCGGTCGTGGGCGAGTTGGTGATCTGGGTCTGGAAGTAGCCGTAGTCGAACGTGTCGGTGGGTGAGTCGCCCTGCAGCAGCAGAACACCGTGTCCGCCGCGACCGGTGTGCCACATCTGCACGGCGAGCACGTACTTGCCGGTGTTCTCGTTGTAGGAGACACCGAGCCGCCCGACCCAGCCCGCGCCACCGAGGTTGGCGCCGCTGCCCACGCCGGTGGAACGTGTCGCGACCCGGTTCTCGAACTTCCAGTTCACGAGGTCCTTCGACGAGTACACCGGGATCGACACGAAGCTGACGTTCCCGTCGTACTTGCGCGTCGGGTTGGCCCGGTAGAGCTCGGCACCGGTGTAATGCACGCCGTACCAGTAGTAGGTGTCGCCGAACTTGAAGACGCCGCCACCCTGCGAGTAGATCGGGTTGCCGCTGGTGTCGTTCCAGAACTTGTTGTTCGTGATGGTCTGGAACGTGCCCTCGTCAGCAGCCTTCAGATCGGCGGCGGCGTTCATCAGTGCCGTCTTCGCGGTGGCGACTTCCGACGTGGCGGCCGACCGGTTGTCGGCGACACCGGCAGCGGTGGTCAACGCCTTGGCGAATGGAGCCCAGGAGTCAGCCGTGTACTTCGACGGAACGCGGGTCTGGTAGTCGCGGACCAGATGTTCCAGCCCTCGCTCGACCGGCTCCGCCACTGCCGGTTCCGCCGCCGAGGGGTCTGCCACCGCGGGGTTCGCCGAGAGTGGTACCACTGTCGCCACCAACAGCATCGTGGCGGCGGATAGCTTCCAGTACCTCAAGATGTCACCTTCCATCGTTCTCGAAGGCGCCGAGATCCGGCGCACTCCCGCTGAAGGGCAGTCCTGCGTTGGTGCCCTTGTCGATCAGAACGCTGTTCGCGGCGAGGCGGAGATGGGGCAGTACGGGCAGACTGCCGTCGGCTTGGCGGGGTGCGTCCCAGCCGGACGTCGACACGCTCCGGAACTGCGCGTCCGACAACGGGACGTCGAGGTTCCAGGAGTTGTGCGAAGCGGTCGTGCCGCTCATGTTCGCGAGCAGCGTGCCGGTGTAGGCGATGTTGTTGCGCAGGGTGCCCCTGCCGACGGAGGCGCCGCTCGAGTTGATCCCCCGCATGTCGAAGTCGGGACGGTTGCCGTAGCTGGTGTTGTTGAAGTAGTCGTTGGCGACCGGGTGGTGGTTGGAGTAGAAACCCGCGGCCTTGTTGTTGAACGCCACCGAGAAGCGGACGGTGTGCTTGACCGCTCCGGTGTCGTACTCGCGGCCGAAGCCACCCATCTTGAAACCCGCACCGTTGCCCGCGGACGTCGTCGTGCCCGGCACATACCCGTTGCGCCACGCCCACGAGTTCTCGATGAGCACGGGCGAATAGGTGGAGATGAGGTCGAACCCGTCATCGGCGTTCCACCACGCACGGCACCCCCGGAACACGTTCGCGGGCCGCCCGGCGGGTGTGTAGTGCGAACCGAAGCCGTCGGCGTTCTCGCCGGGGCTGTCGTTGCTGCGCAGGTCGTAGTTGTCGTGCGCGTCCGAGTTGAGGACGAGGTTGCCGCCCCCGCCGTTGATGAACAGGCCGGTGCCCATGTGGTGGTGGGTGTCGATCTGCTCGAGGACGTTGTTGCTGCCGGAGATCCACAGCCCCCACGACTCGGCGTTGCGGTTGTTGTTCTGCGGCACACCGGTGACTTCCAGTCCTTTGAGGTGGATCCAGCTGCCGGTGACGCTGAAGCCCTTGATGCGGCAGTCGTCCTTCATCCGGGAGAAGTCGAAGACCGGCTTCTCCCCCGGCTGGGCCCAGTACCTGATCGGATTGCCCGAGCCGCCGCTCTTGTTCAGGGTGATCGCGTCGACCCTGGCCGTCTGGCTCGAGCAGGCGCTGTTCGCACGGGTGTAGGCGTACCTGCCGCCCCGGAAGTAGACGGTGTCCCCCGGCTTGGCGGCTGTCTGCGCGCGGGCGATCGACGCCCACGGAGCGGCCTGCGTACCCGCTGCGCCGTCGTTGCCGTTCGGGGCGACGTAGTAGACGGCTCCGGCCGCGGACGCCGAGCCGGCGGTCATCACCAGAGGACTCACCGTGATCACCGAGAGCAGGAGGGCGCGGGTCACTGACTTCGTGGTTCTCACAGCGTCACCTGCCCGGGTGAGTGATGTTCGGCCTGGGCGGCCGGCTCATGCCGGACCCGAGGAAGTAGTCGACGTGGTGGGACTGCATGTATCCCTTGAGCGTCATGGCGTTGCGGTAGGCGGGGTTGTGGGCGAGCGTGTACAGCCTTGTGCTCGTGGGGTGGTTGGTGGTGAAGATGATCAGTTCGTTGTAGCCGGCGTTGGTGTACACGGCTTCTTCGCGCCAGTCGCCGAGGATGTCGCCGTAGAAGGTGGGCTGGACGTTCTGGCTCGCGTCGACCGCGCCGTAGGCCGAGGTGTTGAGGATCCGTTGCAGGCCGTTGGTGGGCTTGGGGTTGTTCGGGTCCCACTTCTCGAACTTGCCGTCGTTGAGCAGTTCCATCGTCATGTCGCCGTCCCACCACAGGCCCAGTTGCGGCCATGGCTGCAGCGAGGTGTCCGGTTCGGTGAGGCGGTTGGCGGGTGCGTTGTAGAGGCCGGAGAAGGACCAGACCTCCATGCCGGGGAACCGCGGGTCGATGTCGCCCGCCATGCCACGTCCCACGTCGGCGGTGCCGGACGCGGAGTGCCGCCAGATGATGGAGCCGTTGGCGGCGTCGTAGTAGTACTCGCGCAGACCGCTGGGGTTGTCCTGCTGGACGCCGTAGCCCTGCAGGCCTGGGCGGCTGGGATCCATCTTGGCGATGTGGAAGCGGTCGCCGTGGATGACACCCGAGGGGCCCAGCGAGTACCGCAGGGTGCCGTTCCCGTTGAGCACGAACCCGATCTCGGCGACCTCGTCGGTCCCGTCGCCGTTGACGTCGATGACGCGGGTGTTGTGCCCGTCGGGTGTGTTCTGGTTGCCGCGCAGCCACTTCCACTGCTGGGTCAGCGACCGGCCGTCGAACTGCCAGGCACCCATCATGAGGTTGAACCCGCCGTTGCCGACCCGGTTCTTCATGAAGGCGACCAGGCTGGGCCGCGTGCCGTCGAGGTGGCCCACGCCGAACCGGGCGTACATCGGGCCGTCCCGCAGGTAGTCCGTCGGCACGGGAGCCGTGGCGCGGGGTGCCCCGGTCATGCCGTCGAGGATCGCGATGAACTGGCGGTTGTTGTCGCTGTCGGTGAAGGTGGTGCCGTTGCCGAAGCGGACACCGTTGGCGATCCGCACGGCGACCTCGGCGCGGCCGTCGCTGTCGAAGTCGTAGACGGTGACGCCGTCGTTGTGGCCCACGTCGATCGTGGACGATCCGCCCTCGATGTTGTTCTGGTTCGTGCTGTTGGGTCCCATGTTGACCGACCAGAGGAGCTGGCCGTCACGCCGGTAGGCCTCGATGCTCTGCGGCGACGTCTGGCGGTCCAGGACGTAGTCGTACTCACCGTCGCCGTCGAGGTCGCCGACCCAGACGAACTTCACCGGGCCGCCGGAGCGCAGCGGTACGCGGACGACCGGCTCGACGGCGTGGTCGGCGGTCAGCGTGAATGCGCCGCTCGGTGGCTGCTCAGCGCCGTTGAGCACGGGCCGCACCCGGTAGCTGTTCGACCGGGTCAGGTCCGCCGTCGAGTCGGTGTAGTTGGTCCCTCCGGTCAGGACCGCGGAGTTGAGCTTGACCTCCGGGCCTCCGGCAGTGGAGCGGTACACGTTGAACCCGATGCCGTCCGGGTCGAGTCCCAGCAACCGCCAGGAGACCAGCACAGCGGTGTTGCTCGACCGCACGGCGACGACGCCGCGGCCGAGGTTCTCCATCGGTCTGGCGGCCGCCGCGACGCCGACCAAGGACGTCGCGGCGGCCGGGGCGACGGCAGAAGCCGTCACCGTGGCGGACAGCAGGGCGACTACAGCCCCGGCGGTCGAGACCATTGTGGACAGTTTCATCAATCCTCCCTGTGCAGGGTCAGGGCAGGGCGCGGGGTCAGGGCAGTTGATCGCCGACCAGTGCCAGGCACTGGATCGCGGCCAAGCCGTACTGCGCCGAGGCGTTCGTGGACACGAAGCTCGCCTCGTCCACCGGTTTGAGCACGGCCGGGCCGTCGACCCGCACCGTGGTCCAGGGGGCGTTGCGCGGATAGCCGGCGTGGCCGGTGTAGAACTCCTGCCACGCCCTGGAGGCCAGCGCGGCATTGCCGGTCTTCGCCGCGGCGTACGCGGTGAGCCGGGAGTGGGCCTGCCTCAAGTTCTGGCTGCCGAACGACTGACCGGTCTCGGCCTGCTGTTCCTCCGCCGTGGCGTTGTACAGCCGGCAGTACTGCAACCAGGCGTTGGTGAACTCCGGGATGTCGAGCAGGCCGACGAGTTCGCTGCAGATCTCGACGAGGCCGAACACCGCGCCGAGCGAGCCCACGGAGACGGCCGGTTTCGCCGGGGCGAAGGCTCCGGTGTCGAGGTCGTACAACCCGCTGCCCTGGACGAAACCGTTGGGCATCGCCCCGATGGTGCGGGCGCCCGCCTGCAGCTTGCGCAGCGCGATCGGGTCTCCGCCACGCTCCCACTCGGTCAGGAAGGCGGCGGCGAGACCGCTCCAGTCCGTACCGAGCGAGACCGACAGGGCGTGCGGATCCGGTTCGTAGGGCTCGGTGCGGATCTTGCGGATCGGGTCGAGGACGAGGAACGTGCGGTCGCCGTCGACGAGATCGCGCATCAGGTCGCCGACCCGTTCGTCGGCGGTGAGGAAGTAGTAGAACCGCCGGTACGCGGCGGTGCTGATCCGCAGCTGCTTGGCGCTGTCCGCCCAGTGCTGCACGCCGTGCCTGGTGCCGAGGTCGCGCCACTTGCCCAGGTGGTAGACGTCGACCTCGCCGGTGTGCCGGGTCATGGCCTCGGCGAACCGGAACACGTCGGCGCGCCCGGACCGCAGGTACTGGTACCACAGCCACAGGTCCGGTGAGAGCTCGGAGTTGTCCCAGGCGTACCCGCCGATGTCGTAGCGCCACACGTGCCGGTCGGAGTCGTAGGTGTGCATGATGTCGCCGTAGTCCCAGAACCCGTACCAGCTGCGCTGCTCGACCTGGCGGCGGTGGTGGTCGAAGAGGAAGTCCAGCCGGTCCTCGATCTCCCGCCGCGCCGGGGTGCTGCGGTCGACCGGGCTCCAGTCGCCGAAGACACCGGCGCCGTGCAGGTGGGCCGGTGCAGCGACGATCAACGGTGGTGTGCGGACGGCCGCGGCCAGCTGGGCGAACCGCTCCGCGGGCGGCGTTGCTCCCAAGGCCCAGAACGACAGCTCGGTGGTGCGGGCGATCCCGTACGGCGTGCCGAAGCCGGGTTCGTAGTCCTCGTAGGTGATCTCCAGCCCTTCCAGCTGTTCGGGGTAGGTGTCCTGGCCCATCCCGTCGTGGTAGAAGCGCAGGTCCATCGGGGTGGCGTCGGGCGACCAGAGCCACATCGTCACCTCGGCGGTCTCCCCCGCAGCGCCGCGGACGTCGAGCTGCGTGGGGTGCAGCTGCCAGAAGTCGCGCATGCCGAACGCGAACCCGCCGCTGATCCCGCCGACGTAGCCGAGGCCGGACGCCCGGCGGCCGGAGTCCACCGGGATCCAGCCGTGGCCCGCGCTGGTGCGCTTGCGGATGTCGAAGCAACCGTCCGACAACTGCCGCAGGCTGTAGTCGCCCCAGGCCGGGATGTACTGCAACCGGCTGCTCACTCGGGTGTCCCAAGTGGACAGCGGAGGTGTCGCTCGTCCGGCGATCTGCGCCTGCCGCACCGCCGCACCGGGGTCACGGCGCAGGCCGGTGATGCCGCGGACGGCCTCGCCGAGCACGCCGTCACCGTCGCCCGCGAACCGCACGTGACGGTCGTGCGGCTGGTCGGTCATCGGCACCCGGAAGCGGACGCCGAGGCCGGAGATGAAGTCCTTGTTCGCGTCGCCGTCGAAGACGAAGGTGTGCATCATGCGGATGCCGTCGCTGCCCGCGTACAGGTACAGCCGGATGGTGAACGGCAGCCACGCCCGAGGGCCCCGGTCGGCGCGGTGCACGCCCTCGATGCGGACCACGGCGCGAACCGGGCCACGTTGTTCAACGGTCACCGCACGGATGTCGGCGGTGAACCGCTCGGTGCGCACCACCTCGGGCGCGTCGTCCGCGGTGTTCTTGCGCAGGCAGACCAGGGTGCCGCCGGTGGCGACGGTCCGGTCTCCCCTGGAGATCGACGGAACCAGGACGCGCCCGTGGCGAGCGATCCGGCAGCGGATGACGCCGGTGTCGACCTCGATCTCCTTGCGGTTCTCACTGACCCGCAACGGGGTGGCGGGCGCGGGCGGCTTTCCTTTGCGCAGCAGGTACTCCCGCGCCGGCGGGACCTCCGTGCCGATCGCGTGTGCGGTCCACTTGACCGTTCCGTCCGGCCAGAAACCAGTCGGCCACGACTGCACGGGCACGGCCTGTCCTGCGGCGGTGGTGAGGGACAACTCGCTGCCTTTGGGCAGGACACCCCGCGCCCACGGCACTCCCCACGTGGTGCCGACGAGTGCCTGAGGCGCCTCGCTTTCCAGCCAGCGCAGTGACACTCCCGCGTCCGCGGCGGGGATCGGCGGCGGATGACCGCCCTGTGCGGCGCCGGCTTGCGCCGGTGTGCGCAGTCCGCTTGCCGCACCGGTCATCGCGACGCCCACGAGGAGAGTGCGGCGAGACAGTTCGGGCATCGTTGCCCTCCAACTGAACGGGGTTGAAACGTTTACTATTGCTGGGGCAGCGAACCAAGGATTTCTTGATCGTGTCAAGACCGCCGGACAGTTTTTCCTTACCAGTAACGACATTGACCATGTCGCGTCGCGACTGCGGATTCGATCCATCGACAAAAACGTTTTAACTCGAATTCGACGATCTTCGACAGATGGCCTGCCGTCGCCCTGCACGGGACGGACCAGAGGGCACTGGGCAGCGGTGGCCGATCCCCTGCCGGACTCCGTGGCGCCCTACGCCACACAGGGCGGAGCCCAGTACCGGCTGTCGGGCCACGCGGGCCTGCACAACGGCGGTTCGGAGGGCTGTGCACGGACTTTCCTGCTCGCGGCCTTCCGCATCGCCGGTGCCCGTGGCGACGTGCCCGCGGAGCCCATGGCACTGCACTGGTCGATGGCTGTTCGATCGGTTCGACTCCTCGGCGCAGGACCCTGCCGGAAGTGCCGTCTACGTCTCGCTGATCGTGCTCACCGGCGATCGGGTCGATCCCGCCGCGCTGCGAGATTCGGTCACCGCACCCGTCGCCGGTGACCGCGCCAAGATGCGGCTGCCGGACGTGGGTGGATCGAGATGGTGCTCGGTGCCCACGTCACCCACGCCCGCCATCCCGTGGACGGCGCACCCGTGCGCTGGCCTGCAGGCGACACCGGAGGCACAGGGTATAAATGATTCAGTAACCGTTTTCTGAAACAATGCTCCCGGTGCTGCGGTGACGGGAAGGGCCGGTGGACGATGACTCGGCGGGCGAGCGAACCAGCGAACGGCCGGCGGCGGTCCACGATCCGCGAGGTGGCGGAACGGGCCGGCGTGTCCGTCGCCACCGTCTCGCGCATCCTGAGCGGCGACTATCCGGCCTCCCCCGCCACCCGCAAGCGCGTCATGCGCGCCGTCGAGGAACTCGACTACGTCGCCAACGCCCACGCCCGTGCGCTCGCGGGCACGCCCGCCAAGAGCATCGCCATCGTGCTCAACTCGGTGATCTCGCCGCACTACGCGCATGTCGCGCAGGGCGTGGAGGCCCAGGCCGCCGTTGAAGGCCGGCTTTGCCTGATCGGCACGACCGGCGGAGACGCCGAGCGTGAGCTCGCCATGGTGAAGTTCATGCGGGAGCAGCACGCCGAGGCGGTCATCCTGGTCGGTAACGTCGTTGCCGACGAGAAGTACCGCAAGCGCATGGGCCAGTACGCGCACGCCCTGACCGCGATCGGTTCCCGGCTGGTGCTGTGCGGCCGCCCGCCACTCGACCCCGATGTGCCCGCGCTCGTCGTGGAGTACGACAACGCCGGGGGCGCGTTCGCGGCGACCAGCCATCTGCTTTCCGCGGGACACGAGCGGATCCTGTGCCTCGGCAGGCGTTCCGGCTACACCACGCAGGAAGGCCGGGTGACGGGGTACCGCCGGGCGCTGGCGGCGCACCGCGTGCCACACGACCCCACGCTCGAGGTCGACGGCACGACGATGGAGTGGCACGAGGGCTACCGGATGATGAAGGAACGACTGGTCACAGGTCCTCGCGACTTCAGCGCGGTCTTCGCCCTCAACGACCTCATCGCCGGCGGCGCCTGCCGCGCACTGGAAGAGCACGGTCTTCAGGTGCCCGACGACGTGTCGATGGTGGGATTCGACGATCTGCAGTCCTCGCTCGACCTCGACCTGACCACCGTGCACCTGCCGCACGAGGAGATCGGGCGCACCGCCGTGCGCCTCGCACTGGAGCACGAGGCACGCGGCGGCACACCTCCGCACGTCGTTCTCGGGACACACCTGGTGATCCGCGACTCGGTCCGTCCCCGCGTGCCCTGATGCCTGCGAGCTGTCAGGCGGCGGCTCCGACGTCGAGGTAGTCGATGTTGGGTAGTCCGGTTGCCGTGGTCGGGGCGATCCGGATGGTGTTGCTGCCGTTGTTGAGCGACACAGGCACGGACTTGGTCGACCATGCCGGCCATGAGCCGGTGGGCTCGAACGACACGGTGGCCACGGTCGTCCCGTTGACGATCACGTTCGCCGGCCGCGCATCCCCGCCGTTGGCGAACCGGATCCCCACCGTCGCCGCACCAGCCCCCGCCGGGGTCACCGTGACCTGCGCTGCCGCCCCGACAGCGTTGTTGCCGTTGCAGAACCCGCTGCCCGAATAGCCTGCGTGATTCGAATCGATCGTGCCGTCACACACCGCGAGAGCGGACTCCGCCTCGTAACGCTGCCCCGGCTGCGGGCCGTCAGCGCCCCAGCCGTGCCTGAGTCGGTCGGCGCCGGTCGAGTTGCGGATGCTCACGCTCAGGTTGGTTCCGCTGCCGTGGAGCGCGAACATGGAGTACCAGTCGTAACTCTGTCCGGCGGTGACCTTGCCGCCGAGCGCGGGCCAGTAGACCGCGCCCATGTTCAGTGCTCGCAGGGAGTCGGTGTCCGCGCGGAGGTACCGGACGAAGTTGTTGGAGCTGTTCGCGTTGTTGTAGTTCAGGCCGGTGTCCATCGGAGCGCCGAACTCGGTCAGGACCGAGCGCGAGGCGCAGTTGCCCAGTCGCTGCCGGAAACTCTGGACCCAGCCGTTGTAGTCCATCTCGCCGTAGAAGAAGGCGTAGTGGTGATAGGACAGGAGCGTCCCGTCGAGACGTGTGTCGGCACAGACCGGCCTGACGTCCTGGCTGTAACCGGTGCCGCCCACCAGGATTCGCCCCTTCGGGATCGACGGTCGGGCGCCGATCCACGAGGCGGCGAGATCGATCCACTGGGAGGCGCTGTAACCGTGGGGTTCGTTCATCGGTTCGAAGTAGACCAGGCTGTTGGAGCCGTACTGGGCGATGACGGTGTTCCACATCGAGTTGAAGGCGTTCATGTTGGTGATCCGGCCGCCGGATGCGGCACCGTCCTCCCAGTAGGCCAGGATGACCTTGAAGCCTTTGGCGGTAGCGGCGTCGATCGTGCCGCGGTAGGCGTTCCACCACGACGTGCCGACGGTGTGGGTGTTGACCGGCAACCGGACGGTGTTGACGCCGAGTTGGTTCTTGAACCCGTTGTAGACGGCGTCGGCCTTGGCCCGGACGGTCGAGTAGCTGTCCGACTGGTTCAGCCCGTCGAGGACGAGCGGGCCTGTGACGAAGTTGTCGCCACGCACAGCCCAGTTCACGCCTCTGAACTGGGAGGTGTCCGCGCTGGCCGGTGATGCGCCGGTCAGCGCGGCCACCGGCAGTAGAACCAACGTGCTGAGAACGCTGAGCAGAGTGCGGCGCAGGGAACGGATGCGGGGTGCCGAGTGTCTGCGGGTACGTGTCGGTGACATCTGATTGCCCGATCTCGTGAGTTTGTGCTGATGTGGGCCTGTCGATGGACTCAGGTACCGGCGGTCTCGCCCGAGGGACCGGCGAGGACCTTTGAAGTCGGGACCGGGACGCCGAGGTTCGGGGTGCCGTCGGCGTTCCAGGAGATCTTCTGCACGCGCGTGGTCCGGGTCGTGCCGCAGCCCTGGGACGCCGAGGAGTTGGCGTGGTAGGCGATCCAGGTCTCGGTGCCGTCGGGTGAGGTGAAGAACGAGTGGTGGCCGGGACCGTAGACCCCGTTGGCGTTGCTGCGCTGGAAGATCGGGTTGGGGAACTTCGTCCAGGACGACGCCGCGAGCGGGTTGCCGCCGCGGTACTCCAGCATGCCCAGCTTGTAGTCCGCCGTGCCGCAGTAGCTGGCGGAGTAGGTGAGGAACGTGCGGCCGTTGCGCTGCAGGGCGAACGACCCCTCGTTGACCGGCTGCCCCTGCCGCTCCCACGCGAGCGTCGGCGCCGAGATGCGGGTGCCGTAGGCCGATACGGAGGTCGGGCTGCTCATCGGTGCGATGTAGATCGACTGGAGCTTGTCGGCGTGGAACGCCGAGTAGTGGAAGTACAGGGCACCGTTGAGCTTGAGCACCGCGCCGTCGATGGCCCAGCCGTCGTTCGGCATCAGGTTGAGCACACCCCGGTAGGTGTAGGGGCCCATCGGGTCGTTCGCGGCACTCTCCAGCACGTGCGTGCGGCGCTCTCCGTATCCGGCCCGTGGCTGGACCGAGTAGTAGATGTACCAGCGGTTGTTGATCTGCTCCAGGTGGGGAGCCCACATCGTGCAGCAGCCCGTGTTCTGGGTCGCGGTGAAGATCCGCCTCTCCGGGGCGCTGCGCAGACCGGCGATGGTGGACGACCGGCGCATCAGGACGTCGGACGTCCACGTGGTGGCGACGTGGTAGTACTGGCCGTTGTACTGCACCAACGTCGGGTCGGCGCTGTTGGGCGGGGGGACGACGGGATTGGTGAACGAAGGGCCGGGGGCGGCGTCCGCTCCGTTCTGACCCGCCGCGATCATGGACAGGGCGACGATGAGCGCGGCGACGAGCGACAGGGCTCGCCGCCCCGCACCGCGCCGGTGAACGAGCATCATGAGGTACTCCTGGTGATGGGAACTCGTGGGATGCGGCCGACCTGCGGCGAGCCGGCCGAGTCTGGGACCGGCGCTCGACCACCATCGGAGTCGCGCACCGGTCCGCCTTGATGTTGTTAGCGTTAACAGTCTGCGGCTCGCCAGAGCGTTCCGGCACAGCCGGCAACGACCCCGCAGCGCGAGCCAAGAGCGTGGATGAAAGTGTTTCGTCGCGAACCTGAGGGCGCACGAGGGGCTATCTGGCGGCGTGCTCCTTGGCCAGTTCCTCCGCCACCTCGTCGCCGCCGGCCTGCCGCCACTGGCTGACCGCGTCCTTCCAGGCGGACACCAGCTTGCGGCCGAACACGACGGCCCCGATCGCGTCGCCGACGGTCCGGGTCAGTTCGGCGCCCTTGCTGGTGCGGGTCGCGGACCGCAGCCCCGCCTCCGGATCGGCCACGCTCCCCGGCAGCACCGCCTTCTCCCACTCGTGGACGGCCTTGGCCGCCTCCGGGTGGCCAGGCAGGTGCAGCACGGCCGGCGCGGCCCCGAGGTACTTGATCGGCAGGTTGACGTTGTTCTCCACCTTGAACAGGTCGGTGGTCCTGATTCCGCCCGAGTCCTTGGTGAAGTGCGTGCCCTCCACGCCGTAGTTGACCAGCTCGTACTCGGAGGTGCCGAACGGGGAGCTGAGATAGTTGGAGACGCGCAGCAGCATCTTGATCCGGTCGGCACCGGCCTTCTTGAACGTGACGTAGCCGAAGATGCCGGTGCCCTGCCAGGGTGTCGCGTCCGGCCCGTACGGGCGGGCGAGGTCGAGCTCGAACCGGCGGTTGATGCCGTCCAGCGTCTCCCTCGCCACCGCGCCGAAACCGTCGGTGATCGACAGGACGGAACCGTTGTACCAGAAGGTCTTCAAATCGGTCGCGCTGATCGTGAGGCTGTCCGGGTGGTAGGCGCCCTTCTCGGCGAGCCTGCGCATCACGCCGAGCGCCTCCTCGAACTGGGGCGTGGTGAGGGTGCTGACGAACTGGCCGTCGCGCAGTTCCCAGGCGTTCGGTGCACCGAGCGAACCGGCGTGGTAGGCGATCGAGCCGAAGCCGCCGAAAAGGCTCTTGGAGCCACCGATGCCCCACCTCCCGGCGCTCGACTGACCGGTCATCGCGGCGACGAACTCCTCCGTGCGCCACTCCCGCGCTACACCGGCCTGCTGGAACGCCGTGCGGTTGACGTAGAGGCTGTTGCCCGGCTTCGGGCGCTCCAGCGGCACGCCGTAGATCCGGCCGCCGACGCGGCCCATGCCCTGCCATGCGTACGTGGGGATGTTGGCCAGGCTGGGGTAGTCCTTGACCGCGTCCCCGCCTACGAAGTCGGACAGGTCGGCGCAGCGGCTCTGGACGAACTCGTGCGAGCGGGGCAGCTGGAGGTTGCTGAACATGATGATGTCGGGCAGGTCGTCGCCGGAGGCCATCAGCGTGGCCATCTTCTGGCCGTACTCGGCGTCCGGGACGACCACGACCTTCAGGTTGACGTTCAGCGCCTTGTTGATCGCCTGCCAGAACTGGTTGCTCTCCAACGGTTTGGGCGGAGCTCCGTAGGTGACGACCACCGCGGTGACGTCCGAACCGTCACCCGGTGCTTCCGGCACCGACCGGACGAGGTTCTGCGGGTAGTTCAGGTACAGCGGTTGTACGCCCGACTTGTCGCCGGGCGCATCGGGGGCCGGGCCCGAGAACGGTACGTGTGCGGGCCACGGCACCACGTTCTTGCCGGCGTTGCCGACGTTGCCGGTGGATCCGCCGCCGCAGCCGGCGAGCGCGGGTCCGGCCGCGGTGGCGAGCGCACCAGCGCCGGCGAGCTTCAGCAACGACCGTCGGCTGAGGTGAGAAGACATGCGTGGCTCCTTCCCTTCTTGAAGGGTGGATCAGGCCTTGACGGCGCCGGTGAGCACGCCTTTGACGAAATAGCGTTGGAGCAGCGGGTAAATGCACACGATGGGCGCGACGGCCAGGACCACCACTGCCATCTGCGTCGACTGCGGAGCGGAGGTGACCGTCGAGTCACCGCTGAGGTCGGCTCCCCCGGTGACGTACTGGCGCAGCACCGTGCCGATCGGCCACTTCGTCTGGTCGTTGAAGTAGATGATGGCCTCGAAGAAGCGGTTCCAGTAGGCGACCGCGTAGAACAGGCTCACGACCGCCAGCACCGCCTTGGACAGCGGCAGCACGATCCGCCACAGCATGGTCAGTTCGCCGGCGCCGTCGATGCGGGCGGCCTCCAGCAGTTCGGCCGGGATGGACTGGAAGAAGCCCCGCAGCACGATCAGGTTGAACACGTTGATCAGGAACGGCAGGACCAGCGCGGCGTAGGAGTCGAACAGGCCGGTGGTCCGCACCACCAGGAACAACGGGATCATCCCCGGCGGAAACAGGAACGTGAACAGGATCAGCAGCAACATCGGCCGGCCGCCGTAGACGTGGGGCCGCGACAGCGCGTACGCGAGGCCTACCGTGCAGACGAGGCTGAGCGCCGTGCCGATCACCGTGACGCCGCCGCTGACCAGCAACGCCCGCGTCACGACTCCGCCGTCCAGTATCTCCGAGTACGCGCCGAGCGTGAACCGCTCCGGCCACACCACCCAGCCACCGTTGGCGATCACGTCCTGGGGCGAGGCGAGGCTCGTCGCCACGACTGCCGGAGACCCACCACCTGCTCGACGCCCGGCGGCTCGCCCTGCTCCAGGACGGCGCGACGCTCATCAACACCGCGCGCGGATCCCTGGTGGACACCGTCGCCCTCACCCACCACTGCGCGACCGGGCGCATCGACGCCGTGCTCGACGTGACCGATCCCGACCCGCTGCCGCTCGATCACCCGCTCCTGCGGCTACCGAACGTGCTCGTCACCCCGCACCTGGCCGGTTCTCAGGGACGCGAGCTGCGGCGCCTGGGCGAGTTCACCGTGGCCGAGCTCGCGCGCTTCGTCGGAGGGCAGCCTCTGCACGGCACCATCTGTTTCAGCGACCTGCACCGGATCGCCTGACTCACCACGATCGGAAGAAGACGCGGACTCCGCCCGCGGGCACGTGCAGACTGCCCACGACGTCATCGCCTGTGATCAACTCCATGCCGGGCCCGCCGATGTCGATCTTGGCTTCGTCATCGGTGTGGTTGATCGCGAACAGGTATCGCCCCTCCGATCCGGCGCGCTCGACCACCTCGACATCGCGAGGCAGGTCGCGCGGAGTGAGCGTGGTGGGCGCGATCACGGCGCGCAGGACGGCGTCGAGGCCGTCGGCGGCCAGGCACGTGGAGACGTACCAGGCACTACCGCTTCCACAGGCGTGCCGGGTGACGGCGGGAAGGCCTGCCGCCGGACCGTCCAGATAGGACCAGATGCGCTCGGCGCCGCGGAGGGTCACGACTTCGGACCACACGTCGCCTGTCGTGTCGTTGTCCAGTCGAACCCGGTCGCCGGCGGGCAGGGGTGTGAACTCCTCGACCGTCAGGCCCAGCACGTCGCGCAACGCGCCGGGGTGGGGGCCGAGGTGAAAGGTGTCTCGTTCGTCCACGATTCCGGAGAAGCAGGACACGACGAGGGTGCCGCCGTCCTCCGCGTAGCGGCGAAGGTTGGTTCCTGCGGCCTCCGTCATCGCGTACAGGGCCGGCACGACGACCAGGGGGTAGCCGCTCAGGTCCGCTTCCGGGTGCGCGAAGTCCACGGTGAGGTGCTGGTCGTACGCTGCGGCGTACCAGGCTTCTGCTCGCTCGCGGGCGTCGAGGTCGACACTCGGCCGCCACTCGAGCCGTTGTGCCCACCAGGACTGCCAGTCCCACAGCATCGCCACGTCCGACACGACGCGGCTGCCGCGAACGGGGCTGATCGCGTCGAGGTCCTGGCCCAGCCGCACGACCTCGCGCCAGATCCTGCTGTCGATGCCTGCCTGGGGAAGCATGGCCGAGTGGAACTTCTCGGCGCCGAAGCGGGAATTGCGCCACTGGAAGAACATCGCGCCGTCCGAGCCGCGAGCGACGTGCGCGAGGCTGTTGCGCGACATCTCCCCCGGCTGCTTGGCGATGTTGCGGGGCTGCCAGGACACCGCGCTCGTGGAGTGCTCGAGCAAGAGCCACGGCCGCCCGCCGGCCAGCGAACGCGTGAGGTCGGCGGTCATCGCGAGGGTGACGTGGTTGCGGTCGGCCTCAGCGGTCAGGTAGTGGTCGTTGGTGACGAGGTCGACCTCCTGCGCCCAGGCCCAGTAGTCCAGCGAGTCGCACTGGGCCAGCCCCGCGTGGAAGTTCGTGGTCACCGGGATGCCGGGCGACAGGGAGTGCAGCACGTCCCGTTCCCGCTTGAAGCTCTCCATCAGGGCGTCGCTGGTGAACCTCACCCAGTCCAGTTGCTGGGCCGGGTTGCCCACGGTCGGGGTGAGGCGCGGTGGCTGAACCTGTTCCCAGGAGTTGTAGTTCTGGCCCCAGAACGTGGCGCCCCACGCCTCGTTGAGCTCCTTGACCGTGGTGTACCGGCCGGCCAGCCAGGTGCGGAACGCAGCAGCGGAGGTTTCGCAGTAACAGGCGCTCACCGGTGCGCCGTACTCGTTGTGGACGTGCCACAACGCCACGGCGGGGTGTTCGCCGTAGCGGCGGCCCAGTTGCTCGGTGATCGAGACGGCGGCCCGCCGGTAGTCCGATGAGCTGTGACAGATCGCGCCCCGGCTTCCGAACGCGTAGCGCACGCCCTCGCGGTTCACCGGCAGCGCTTCGGGATGACGCTCGTAGAACCACGCGGGCGGCACGACCGTCGGGGTGGCGAGGTCGACGCGAACACCGTTGTCGTGCAACAGGTCCAGCAGGTGGTCCAGCCATCCGAACTCGTACTGGCCGGGCTCCGGCTCCAGCAGTGCCCAGGCGAAGATTCCCACGCTGACCATCGTCACACCGGCCTCGCGCATGAGGCGCACGTCCTCCTGCCACACCGGTTTCGGCCACTGTTCGGGGGTGTAGTCGCCGCCGTACGCGAGCGTGTCGAGCCCAGCCGGCCAGCGCAGCCGTTTCATCCACGGACCTCATCTCTGTGATCGTGCACAGTGAATTCTCCGCCGATCTTTCCTCTACAACCGTACATTTCACCTATTGAACATGTCGAGGCTGCATCACTACTGTGAACGTGCACAGTCCAGCACCTCCCACCTGACACCGGAGGAACGGATGCAGCGCCGCACCACCCTCAGTGCCATCGCACTCATCGGCTCGCTGACGCTCGCCGCGTGCAGCGGCGGAGGAACCCCTTCGGCCGACGGCCCGGTCGAGCTGACCATGTGGTCCTGGGCGAGCCTGCAGAAGGTCGCGGACATCTGGAACGCCGACCATCCCGACATCAAGGTCACCGTGCAGGAACAGGGAGGCGGTGACGAGCTCGTCACCAAGGTCATCACTGCGGCGAAGGCAGGTGACGGGCCGGATCTGGTCCAGGCGGAGTACCAGATGATCCCGACGCTGGTGTCCAACGACGTGCTCGCCGACATCACGGAGTTCGCGGGTGCGGTGAAGGACGAGTTCGCCGAGAACGTGTGGAAACAGGTCACCCTCGACTCGGCGGTCTACGGGATCCCGCAGGACACGGCTCCACTCGCGTTCTACTACCGCGAGGACCTCTTCACGCAGCTCGGACTCAAGGTGCCCACCACGTGGACGGAGTTCGCGGACGTCGCGCGGCAGGTCAGGCAGAAGGACCCGAACCGCGTGCTGACCACCTTCTCCAGCAATGACGCCGGACTGTTCGCCGGGCTGACCCAGCAGGCGGGAGCGACCTGGTGGTCGGCCTCCGGTGACACCTGGAAGGTCGCCATCGATGCCGAGGCGTCCCGCAAGGTCGCCACGTTCTGGGGCGATCTGGTGGCGGAGGGCGTGATCGACAACCAGCCGATGTACACGCCCGCCTGGAACAAGGCTCTCAACGACGGCACGCAGATCGCCTGGGTGAGCGCGGTCTGGGCACCGGGCGTGCTGGTCACCAGCGCGCCGGACACCAAGGGGAAGTGGCGGATGGCTCCGCTGCCGCAGTGGAGCGCGGGCTCGAACACGACCGGCAGCTGGGGCGGCTCCACCACCGGTATCACCGCCAAAGCGGCGAAGAACGGCCGCGCGAAGGCCGCCGCCGAGTTCGCCACCTGGCTCAACACGGACCCCAAAGCCGTAGCGGCTCTGGTGAAGGAGGCCGGCGTCTACCCCGCCGCCACCGCCGCGCAGACGAGCGGGGCATCGGCCACGCCGGAGTTCTTCCCCAACCAGCCCGATTTCCACCAGCAGGCCGCCGAACTCGCGAAGGGCACCGCCGCGGCGAGCTGGGGGCCGAACGTCAACGTCGCCTACGGCACGTTCAAGGACGCTTTCGGCAAGGCCGCCACGGAGAAGTCGCCGTTCCCCGCGGCGCTCAAGGCCGTGCAGGACGCCACCGTCGCGGACATGAAGAAGAACGGCTTCAAGGTCGAGGGCTGATCCATGGCGTCCACCCGCAACGGCAGACGGCTCGCGCCCTACGGCTTCCTCGCTCCTGCGATCATCCTTTTCGGACTTTTCTTCGCGCTGCCGATCGGTCACGCCCTTCATCTGAGCCTGCACTCGGTCCAGGTGAGAGGGCTGGGGCTCGGCAGGAACGCGCGTGAAGAGGTCTGGGTGGGTCTGGACAACTTCACCGCCGCTCTGTCCGACCCCGAACTGCTGGCGGGTGCGGGCCGGGTACTGCGCTACGGGGCGATGCTCGTGCCCGTGATGCTCGGGCTGGCGCTGCTGTTCGCGCTCCTGCTGGACCTGCCGCGGACGCGGTTCAGTGCGTTCTCGCGGCTGGCCATCTTCCTGCCCTACGCGGTGCCCGGCATCATCGCGTCACTGCTGTGGGGCTTTCTTTACCTGCCGAGTGTCAGCCCCGGTTACTTCCTGCTCAGGGCGGTGGGCTGGAGCGGACCGGACCTGTTGCAGGGCGACTGGCTGTTCCTGGCGCTGACGAACATCGCGGTGTGGGGAGGCACGGGGTTCAACATGATCGTCATCTACACGTCCTTGCGCGCCATCCCGCCAGAGCTGTACGAGTCCGCGCGGCTGGACGGCTGCTCGGAGACGCAGATCGCGATGCGCATCAAGATCCCGCTGGTCATGCCCTCGCTCGTGCTCACCTTCTTCTTCTCCACCATCGCGACGCTGCAGGTCTTCGCCGAGCCGATGACGCTGCGTCCGCTGACCAACTCGCTGAGCTCGACCTGGAGCCCGTACATGAAGGTCTACCGGGACGCCTTCATCCAGGGCGGTATGCACTCGGCCGCCGCCACAGCGGTGGTGATCGCGGTGGTGACGCTGGCGCTGTCGTTCGGCTTCCTCAAGGTGGTCAACAGGCGTACCGCGGAGCGCACACCATGAGCGCTCCGCGGGTCGGGCCGCGGGTGAAGCCGTCCACGCCGGCACGCCGTACCTCGTGGCTGCCGTCGTTCCTGCTCCTGCTGGGAGCGATCTACTGCCTGGTTCCCGTGCTGTGGGTGGTGATGGCCGCCACCAAGGGCCGCAGCGAGCTGTTCAGCACGTTCACCTTCCTGCCCGGCAGCGGGCTCTGGGCCAACCTCTCCGAGCTGACGGCCTACCGCGACGGGGTGTACTGGCTGTGGATGCTCAACTCGGGGCTGTACGCCGGCGTGGGCGCCCTGCTGTCCGCAGCGGTGTCCGCACTGAGCGGGTACGCCCTGGCCAAGTACTCCTTCCCCGGCCGGAGCGTGATCTTCACCGTGATCCTGGCCGGGGTGCTGATGCCGCCGATCGCCCTGGCCGTGCCGCAGTACCTGCTGCTGGCGGAGGTCGACCTGGCCGGGTCCTACTGGTCCGTGCTGCTTCCCAGCGTCCTGAGCCCGTACGGCATCTACCTCGCCCGCGTCTACGCGGGCGCGGCGGTGCCCGACGAGGTGCTGGAAGCAGCACGCGTGGACGGCGCTCGCGATCTGCGGCTCTTCACCTCGATCGCGCTCCCGATGATGCGGCCGGGCCTGGTGACGATCTTCCTGTTCCAGTTCGTCGCGATCTGGAACAACTTCCTGCTGCCCTACGTGATGCTCGCCGACGACGAGACCTTCCCGGTCACCGTCGGTCTCTACAGCCTGCTCCAGCAGGGCGCCAGCAAACCGGCGCTCTACACCCTCGTGATCACCGGTGCGTTGCTGTCCATCATTCCCCTGATCGCGTTGTTCCTCGGGTTGCAGCGCTACTGGCGCGTCGACCTGCTGACGGGGGCCGTAAAGTCGTGACCACCGGTCACAGCGGATGAGGACAGATGACGGACACCGCGCCACAACGGCGAGCGCGCCCGCGAACGAAGCGGCCGCCGACGATTCTCGACGTCGCCGCGCACGCCGGCGTGTCGCGTGGCACCGTCTCCCGCGTTCTGCAGGGTGGGCACAACGTCAGTCCGGCCTCGCAGGAGGCGGTCCACGCCGCGATCCGCAAGCTGGGTTACGTGGTGAACCGGGCGGCCCGCAGTCTGGTGACCCAGCGCGCGGGTTCGGTGGCGTTCCTCTTGTCAGAGCCGCAGGAGCGGTTCTTCGAGGACCCCAACTTCACCACTCTGCTGCGGGGCTGCACTGCCGCACTGGCCGAGCACGACCTGCCGCTCATCCTGATCACCGCGGGCACCGAGGCCGAACGCCGCCGCATCGCCCCGTTCCTGTCGGCGCATCACGTCGACGGCGTGCTGCTGGTCTCCTCGCACCGCGGCAACCCGATGATCGAGCACCTGCGCCAGGCCAACCTGCCGTTCGTGTGCTGCGGCAAGCCGCTCGGTGAGCGTGACGCGGTGTCCTACGTGGCGGCCGACGACCGCGAGGGTGCCAGGGCCATGGTGCGCTACCTGCTCGAATCCGGCCGCAAACGCGTCGCGACCATCGCCGGCCCTCGGGACACGCCCGGAGGTCTGGAACGGCTCGACGGCTACCGCGAAATGCTCGCCGAGCACGGCATCGCCCACGACAAGCGGCTGGTGGCCGTCGGCGACTACAGCCGGGCCAGCGGTGAGGCCTGCATGCAGCAACTTCTGACCAGTGCACCGGACGTCGACGCGGTCTTCGTGGCGTCGGATCTGATGGCCGACGGCGCGCTGGCGGCGATCGAACGGGCGGGCCTGCGCGTGCCCGATGACATCGCTGTCGGCGGCTTCGACGACTCACCGGTCGCAACCGCTGCACGTCCCCCGCTGACCACCATCCGGCAGCCGTGGAATCGCATCAGCGAGATGATGGTGCGCCAGCTGCTGTCCCAGATCGACGGTGAAGGGCCGGCCACGGTGATCCTTCCGACCGAGCTCGTCGTCCGCGAATCAGCCTGATTCAACCAGTGTGGTCGAATCTGCGGTCGAATTTCGTCGAGACTGTGCACGTTCACAGGATTTCAGTGCACCACCCTTGAAATGATCACTTACATACGGTTCTATCAGAGCTAATCCTGCATCTCGCAAATACTGTGCACGTTCACAGACAAAGCACACTGAGCCTGCCTCACTCGATCAAAGGAGATCGAATGACCGCGTATGGCATGCGCCGGATGAAGGAGGCCGTCTCACTGCACACCGCACGGGTGGAAAGCGGCGCCCGCAACGGGCGGCTGTCCGGCATCCGCTGGACGCCCTGAACCCACATCGACCCTGTTCCGACTTCTCTTCACCGCCCTGTCGAAGAAGAGGTGCTTCAGCATGTCCCAGATCCAGCTGTCCTCACCGGAGCCGCCCGTCCAGCGAGGAAGTGGCCACCTCAGCGGACCGTTGCGAGGAGCAGCGATCGCGTGCGCGGCCGCCCTCGGCCTTCTCGCGTCCACTGTGGTCTCGGGATCGGCGTCCGCCGCCGACAATCCTCACCAGCGCGGGCCGAATCCCACCCAGGCGAGCATCTCGGCGAACCGCGGCACCTTCGCCACCGCGGAGACGAGCGTGGGCGGGGGGAACGGCTTCGGTGCCGCGAAGATCTACTACCCCACCGACACCAGCCAGGGCACGTTCGGCGCCGTCGCGGTCTCGCCCGGCTACACCGCCACCTGGGCAGCCGAAGGCGCCTGGATGGGACGCTGGCTGGCCTCGTTCGGTTTCGTCGTCATCGGCATCGACACCATCAACCGCAACGACTTCGACGTCGCACGGGGTACCCAGCTGCTGGCGGCGCTGGACTACCTGACCCAGCGCAGCTCGGTGCGCACCAAGGTCGATCCACACCGCCTCGCGGTGATGGGCCACTCGATGGGCGGTGGCGGAACCATCTCGGCTGCCCTGCGCCGGCCGACGCTGAAGGCGGCCATCGGACTGGCGCCGTACAGCCCTTCGCAGACCACGACGGGCATGCAGGTCCCCACCATGCTGCTGGCAGGGCAGAACGACGGGACGAGCACTCCGGCGAGCATCACGACCCTCCACAACAACATCCCGGCCCCGACCGAGAAGGCGTACCTCGAGCTCACCGGCGCCGGGCACGGCTTCCCGACCTCGAGCAACTCCGTGGTGACGCGCAAGGTCATCCCCTGGATGAAGATCTTCATCGACCAGGACACGCGCTACACGCAGTTCCTGTGCCCGCTGCAGGACTGGACCGGTATCAGGTCGTACCGCAACAGCTGTCCGCTCCTGCCGGACGCCCCCGGCACCACCTTCAGCCTGGCGAACTCCGCCTCCGGCAAGTGCGTCGACGTACCGGGCCGGGTCCAGACCAACGGCACCGGCCTGATCGTCTGGACCTGCAACAGCGCGGCCAACCAGCACTGGACCCGGACGGCAGCGGGCGAGCTGCGGATCTACGACAACTCGAAGTGCATGGACGCATCCGGGCAGGGCGCTCGGGTGACGATCAACTCGTGCAACGGCGGAGCCGGTCAAAAGTGGACTGCCGGCACCGACGGCACGGTGACCAACGCGGCGTCCGCAGGGTGCCTCGACACCGGCGGCACCGCCGACAACGCGCCGGTCGTCGTCAACACCTGCACGGGCGGCTCCAGTCAGACCTGGACCAAGCGCTCCTGACAGCGGAAGGACCCATTGTCATGACCGGAATCTCCCGCCGCAGCCTGATGATCGGCGCGGCCGCCGGAGCAGGTGCCCTCGCGCTGGGCACGGCTCCCCCGGCGTCCGCCGCGACGTACGTCAAGGGCGCGGACATCAGCTGGATGCCGCAGATGGAAGCCAACGGCCACTACTGGCTCAACAAGTCCGGCGTGCGGCAGGACCTGTTCACCATCCTCAAGGGCTACGGCCTCACCGCGATCAGCCTGCGCACCTGGGTGAACCCGTCCAACAGCCCCACCGACGGCCATTGCAGCATCCACGAAACCGTGAAGATGGCACAACGTTGCCGTGACGCGGGAATGGAGGTGTTGCTCGGCTTCCACTTCGGTGACACGTGGAACTCCGTCGGCGTGCAGAAGCCGCCCAAAGCGTGGGCGAACATGAGCTACGCGCAGATGCGGGACGCGTTGCGCAAGTACGTCGACGACTCGTTGAAGTTTCTCAAGGCCAGCGGTGTCACCCCAGGATGGGTGAAGATCGGCAACGAGCAGAACAGCGGCATCTGCTCCCCCGTCGGCAGCGTCAGCAAACCGTCGCAGATGACCGGACTGCTCAACGCCGCCTACGACGTGTCCAAACAGGTCTTCCCGGCCACGCCGGTCATGGTGCACCTGGCCCAGCCGCAGAAGATGGACAGCATCCAGCGGTTCTTCAACGCCTACCGCGGCAACGGCGGCAAGTGGGACATCACCGCGCTGTCCTCCTACGCCCAGGGCGGCAACGTGGCGCCCGTTCTCGGCAGCATGCGGACCATCCAGTCCACCTACGGCAAGCCGGTCATGCACGTCGAGTACGGAGGACCGGTCGGCAAGGCCAACCAGGTCCGCGACGGGCTGCGTCAGTTCATCACCGGCACCAAGGGGTTCGGCGGGCTCGGCACGTTCTTCTGGGAACCGGCCGGCTACTCGCCGTTCACCGGCTACGACATGACCGCCTGGACCAGCGACCGCCGTCCCACCGCTGCCATGGACGGCTTCCTCAACGCATGACTGGAGAGTCGATGTCTCTCAAGCGTCTCGCGCTCCTCGCGGCCGCGCTGAACGTGGCCGTGCTGGCCCCTGTTCCCGCCGTGGCGGGAGCTGCGGCAGTGCCGCCACAGTGTTCCGGCACCGCGCCGATCAAGTGCAGTTTCAACGTCGCACCCGGCAACTACGACGTCACCGTGGAACTCGGCAGCACCACCAAAGCCGCCAACACCTCGATGTCGGTGGAAGCCCGCAGGCAGGTCCTCAACGCCGTTTCCACGGCCGCGGGACAGGTCGTCCGCACCACGGCCACGGTCAACGTCCGCAACCCGGAAGGGCAGCCCACCGGACAGGGCGGCACCGGCACACCGGGCCTGCAGATCACGTTCAGCGGCAGCGCGCCCGCGATCGGCACGCTGACCGTCACACCGGCCAAGGCCCCGCTGGCGGTCTACGTCGCGGGCGACTCGACCACCTGCGACCAGCCCACCGTGCCGTACGCCGGCTGGGGCCAGTTCCTGCCGGTGAGGGTTCGCGAAGGTGCCGTGATCGCGAACTACGGCGACTCCGGGGAGAGCTCCGGCAGCTTCCTGTCCAACCGCGCGCTGTTCCCGACGATGAAGCCGCTGATCAAGAGCAAGGACCTGGTGTTCATCCAGTTCGGTCACAACGACAAGCAGACCACCGCGACGGCCTTCCGCGACAACCTCACGCGGTTGATCAACGGTGTACGCGAGCGCGGCGGCGTTCCTGTGCTGGTGACGCCCCCGGTGCGCAGGCAGTTCAGCGGCAGCAAGCTCACCGGGACCGCGTTGCACGTCAACGGCAAGGGCGTGGACCTGCCTGCCGAGATGCGGTCGCTCGGCCGCAGCGCCACCGTGCCGGTCATCGACCTGACCGCCAAGAGCAAGGCCCTCGTCGAGTCGATGGGGCCGTCGGCACCCCAAGCGCTGTACCTCACCAGGGAAACCGGCGACAACACCCACTTCTCCGAGCGCGGCGGCGCGGAGATGGCGAACCTCGTCGTGCAGGGCGTCCGGGAGCTCAACCTGCCGCTGACCGGCTACCTGCGCTGAACCAGGCGCGTCCGACTTTTCAAGTCACCTGTCGGAGGCACCCATGCCTTTGCACCGCCGGCGCCACACCGCTCGCCGGCGACTGGCGCGAGGAAGTCGTCCTGCCGCCACATGCGAGGTTCCTTCCTCGGCAACGGCATGAGCGCGCTGCCGCAATCGAACATCCACGTCCGCTGAAACCGGCGGTCAAGCGGGCCGCCGGCGCCGACCCGGCTCGTCTGACCGCGGCCAAGTCGCTCGCCGCCAGCTCCGCACACCTCACCACCGCTGCAAGGAGTCATCGTGTCGATGCAACGACGTTCTTTCCTGAGGCTGAGCACGGTCGCCGCGGCGACCGCGGGTAGCGCGACGCTCTTCGGCACCGGCCTGGCCAGTGCCGCCCCCGCCTGGTCTTTGGGGACCGCGCCGACCACGCCGTTCGCCGTCGGTGTGCGCCAGTACAGCTGGACGCGTGGCAGCCGCCGGATCAACACCTACGTCTACTACCCGGCCACCGGCACCGCCGGCGGCAACCCGGTGACGAACGCCCCTGCCGCCACCGTGTCTTCCCCGTCTACAACTTCACCCACGGCTTCGGCAGCAGCCCGCAGAACTCCCTGTTCATCATCCGGGCGCTGGCCTCGGCGGGCTTCGTCGTCCCCGCCCCGCATTTCAACCACAACTTCGACGACGTCAACAACGGCAACACCTCCAAGGACGTCTCGCAGGTCCTCACCAACACCCTCGCGCTCAACGCGAGCGGTCCGCTGGCCGGGCGCATCAACACCGGTATCGGCATCGGCGTCTCCGGCCACTCCCTGGGCGGCATGGTCACCCACGGCCTGCTGACCCGCTGGGCCGACAGCCGGATCATCTCCGCCAACCCGCAGTCCTGTGTGGACATGGGCAACCCCGCCTCGTCGGTCTCCGCCAAGGTCCTGTTCGTCCACGGCGACAAGGACTCGACCACGTCGTACTCCTCGGCCCGGCAGGCCTACACGGAGATGAGGTGGCCCAAGGCGTTCCTCACCTTCGTCGGCGGCAGCCACACCAGCTTCTGGAGCGACCAGCGCTTCCCCAGGACCGTCGTCGACTGGGCCCGCTGGACCATGTACGGCGACACCGCCGCACGGGACCGCCTCCCGGCCGACGCGTCCGGCTCCAAGACCAGGTGGGAAGCCCAACTGGGCTGACAAGCAGACAGAGACCTGACGGGGCACCGCTCGGGCGGTGCCCCGTCTGAACGCCGACACCCCTTCGCAACCACATTGGACGCGCTCGATGACGCAGTCTTCCCACGAAAATGCCTCACCGCGACCTCGGCACAGGCGCCGCACCTCACTCGTTCTCGTCGGTGCGCTGATCGCGAGCGGCGCCGCGGCACTGGTCGCGGGACTGCCGGCACAGGCCGCGGTGATCGACCCGGCGGCCTACTACCAGATCGTGGCTCGGCACAGCGGTAAGGCCATGACCGTCGCAGACCAGTCGGCCACCGACGGCGCCGTCGTCGAGCAGCGAACCCGCGCCGACGCGGCCGGCCAGCAGTTCCAGTTCGTCGACGCCGGTAGCGGCTACCGCAAACTCCGCGCCCGCCACAGCGGCAAGGTGGTGGACGTCGCCTCGGCGTCCACCGCGGACGGCGCGAACGTCGTCCAGTGGATCGACAACGGTGGCACCAATCAGCAGTTCCGGGTCACCGACACCGGCAGCGGGTATGTCAAGCTCATCAACCGCAACAGCGGCAAGGCACTCGACGTGCTGGACCAGTCCACTGCGGACGGTGCGCGGATCTCCCAGCACACCGACACCGGTGCCCTCAACCAGCAGTGGCAGCTCGTCCGGGTCGGTGCGGCGCCGTCACCGAAGTACGCCGGCTACCTGTTCAGCTACTTCACCGGCGAGGGGTCCTCCACCGGTGAACAGGTCTACTTCGCACTCAGCCAGGGAAACGACCCGACGCGATGGCGGCAGCTCAACAGCGGACGACCGGTGCTGACCTCGGCCATCGGCACCCGCGGCGTGCGCGATCCGTTCATCATCCGCTCACCGCAGGGCGGCAAGTTCTACCAGATCGCCACCGACCTGCGGATGTACGGCAACGGCAACTGGGACCAGGTGCAGCGGACCGGCAGCAAGTCCCTCGTGGTCTGGGAGTCGGCCGACCTGGTGAACTGGAGCGCGCCGCGGCTGGCGCGGGTCTCACCGGACACCGCCGGCAACACATGGGCCCCTGAGGCGTACTACGACGAATCCCTCGGTCAGTTCGTCGTGTTCTGGGCCTCGAAGCTGTACTCACCCAACGATCCGAACCACACCGGTAACACCTACAACCGGATGATGTACGCCACGACGTCCGACTTCCGCACCTTCAGCGCCGCACAGGTCTGGGTCGACAAGGGCTACTCGACCATCGACTCGACCCTCGCCAAGCACAACGGCAGCTACTACCGCTTCACGAAGGACGAGCGGGGGTCGTCGCAGTCTCCGTGCGGCAAGTTCGTCCTCGCGGAGAAATCCGCGACGATCCTCAACCGCGACTACTCGTTCGTCACCGACTGCATCGGCAACAACGCGATCAGGCAGGGCGAAGGACCGCTGGTCTTCAAGTCGAACACCGAAGATCGCTGGTACATGTTCATCGACGAGTACGGCGGTCGCGGCTACGTCCCGTTCAACACCACCGACCTCAACACCCGTCAGTGGACGCCCGTTTCCAGCTACACCATGCCCGGCCGGCCACGTCACGGCACCGTTCTGCCGGTCACCCAGGCCGAGTACGACCGGCTGCTGCAGCGCTGGGGCTGAGCCGCCCTGTGGTGGTGCCGCGCCGTCGACCAGGCAGCGCGGCACCACCGAGTCCCGCGTCCGGGCGGCCCTGCGCCCAGCCATGAACCGCCGCTCACCACCGCACCGGAGGACCGCGTCTTCGTCCGCCTGAACCTGCGTGAGGATCCGATCTCAGATCCCATCCGCCGTCCACGGGCTCAACCGCTCTGGCAGGTCTTCCACGGCCATACCGCTCCGGCGGATCCCGCCGCCGGCCACGACGCCTGCTGGAGCGCGGCTACAGGGGCAGGGTCCGCGCCCAAGCCGCATCGGTCATCTTCAGACGGCTCGACTGACGTCCAGCCGTTCGGACGACGGCTCGTATCCAGCCGCCCTGTAGGCGGCAACGGCGGCAGCATTCGAGGTCGGGGTGCTGACGAGTGCGCTTGACGCACCCAGTTCACGCAGCGCCGCCGCAGCGGCGACGCTGATCGCCGTCCCGTAGCCGCGGCCGCGGTGGTCGGCGTGCACGCCCACTGGCTCCAGCAGGCCGGGCTTGCCGGACCCGGCCGACCAGACCGTCGCCGCGGCCACCGCGTTGTCCTGGTCGTCGTAGCCGATCAGGCAGCGGGCGTCGGCATAGACCGGCCCGGCCGCGAGGACGTGCCAACGCTCCTCGGTGAACGCCGGGCTGCCGAACGCCGAGCGGTGCACCGCGGTCCGCACGCCCGCCGTCTCCGGACCGGCTACCTCGATCCGCAGGCCGGAGTCCTTCACCGGTTCGGCGAGGTCGTGGCGCAGCGGCGTCCACGGCTCGTCCAGACTCCAGCCCGCCTCCAAGAGGACCTCACGGAGCAAGGCGCCGTTGGGGATCTCGAGGCCGACCTTCCCGGCCGGCAGGACCCCCCGCTCCGGATCATCGAGGTCCGCGAGCAGCCGGCGCGCCAGATCACCGTCCTGTCGCAGATCCGGCGCGGTCGTCAGGCGCAGCACATCAGGGTCGTCCAGGTATCCGACGGCAACGATCCGTCCGTCCACACTCCAGGTGCGGACGGCCGCGGCCAGCCTCTCCGCGCCCAGCGCCCAAGCCCAGCCGAGGTCTCCCGGATGGAGTTGCAGCGGCGTGCGGTCGTCCTGCCACACGCGGAGGGCATCCACGACCCCCGTCAGCTCATCGACACCGGGCTCGTTCAGGACGGTCGTCATGTCGCGCATCTCACATCATCGCGGTGACCGGCCACACCTGGTTTTACTCAGACGGTCAGGTCGGCAGGACACGCCCTGTCGCTCGGTTGCGGCAGAGGCGTGCACAGTTCGGACATCATCGCTTCCAACCGGGATGTGTCGAACCGCTCGCTGTTTCAATGCCCGATCAGTGCGGCTGTGAGGACCGGTACGTAGAAGCTCATTCCGGCGAGGTTCGGATGGGTGCCGGTGCCGCCGGTGCCGGGGTAGCCGTTGACCAGGCCGTTGAAGGTGTAGGCCACCCGCTGGCCGTCGTTGCGGGTGTCCAAAGTGGAGTCGGTGAAGACGTCTGCGATCGTGATGCCCCACTTGGCGCAGATCTGCAGAGTCACCGAACGGATCGCGAGCTGCGTGTTCCAGTCGCGCGAACCGAGCTTGTGGACGGTGACATGAACGATCCGAGTGGCCGGCCACTTGGTCCGCATGGCGTGGAGGGTGGTCTCGAGCGAGCCCGCGTAGGTGGACCTGACGAACGTGGCGGGGTCGAAGCCCGGCGCCATCGTGCCGACACGGTACCGGTTGTGGTGAATGAGTTCGGCGTCGTTCGTGCCGCCGTTGAACGCGACGTAGTCGGGTGACCGCGACGCGGCATTCCGCACCTGCGTGAGGATCTGCTTGTCGCCGGGACCGATCGACGCGCCGTTGACGGCGTGTTTGGTGAGGTTCATCTGCTCGCGTTCGGCCGCGAGGTTCACGAAGCTGCGCGAGTAGCTGTGGCCTTGGACGATGCTGTCACCGAACGCGTACATCGTCTTGCCCTTCAGCCGTCCGTCCGGTGCGTTCGCCGCAGCGGTGAGGCGGAAGTTGTCGACGGATTGCACGCCGGTTCCGTAGTAGTTGCAGGCGACGAACTTCGCGAGGTTCTTCCCGGTCACGCTCGCCGTACCGGAGGCCATGACCGTCGAGGCGACCTCTTTGGTGGCGATCAGGTACTGCACTCGCTGGAGCGTGAAGTCGAGGTGCAGGTTCACCGTGTACCACTTGGCGCGGTCGTAGGCGATCCTGGTCCACACCGGGTTGAGCAGATCCGGGGCGGACGCCGAGCCGGACGCCGGACCGGTCAGGCCGTACCGGAGTTCCGCGGCGGTGCCGGCGAGCGCGAACACGAGACTTCCTTGGCTGTCGCGCAACTCGATGCCGGTCTTCTGCGCGTCGCTCGCGACGGCTGTCTTCCAGTCGAACGTCAGATCGAGGGTTCGCTCTCCGGCGATGGCAGCGCCGAACACCTTGACCGACGTCGTGTAGTTGCCCATTCCCTTGGTGAGGTTCAGGACCCCGCCGGTCACCGAGGCTCCCACAGGAAACCCGAAGTCGGCCGGGTTCGTCTGAGTGCTGAAGGACTCGTCGACGAGAACGCTGGTTGCGGCCTCCACCGCAGGAACGGCCAGGGCGGCCGCCACCGCCGCGGCGACAACCGTGGCCCGGAAGAATCCCCGATTTCGCCGTAGATCTGAGTGCATGGGGATCCCTCCGACCAGGTGCACGAGGTGGCGGCACAGGTCCGCCGTTGAAGGCTGCCTGGCCCACCGAAGGTGGCCGGCGAGCGGCATTGGGTGAGCTGCTCCCCCCTTCGACGTACGGGCGGCTCGTCGAAGGGGGCAGCATGCCTATCTGCGGTAGGCGCGGAAGTAGTCCACGACGAACTCCTTCGGCCTGGGGTCGTTGGGATCCACCGATCCTGTCCACCCCGCGTTCTCGTAGATGCCCAGCAGGAACCCCGACGCGTAGGCCGGCGAGGCGTTGACCGTCCTCGTCAACCGATTGTCGACGTACAGCTTGATCTGGGTGGGGGTCCACTCGAGGCCGTAGATGTGCATCCCGCCCGCAAGATCGAATCCCACCGGGACTGACTGGGTCACCTGCGGGATGTTCGGGTCCGACCACTTGAACAGGTTGAAGTTGAAGTTCCGGGGAGTTCGTCCTGGGTGTTCCATGACGTCGATCTCGGCGCTCTGGGCCGGCGTGTCCTGTTTGCCCACCGTCCAGAACGCGGCGTGCAGCCCGCTTCGCGCCGAGGTCCTCCCCCTGATCTCGAAGTAGCCGTACTTGGGCGCGTACTTCCAGATCGTCGGGATCGCGTGGTCCTGGGGAGAGGACTTGTGCAGCCCGGTCCGTTGTCCTGTCTGGATGCTGGAGACCTTCATCCGGTCACCGTTGGCGTAGTAGGTCGGCTGGTCATCGTCGATCCGCAGTACGAGCGCGTTGTTGCGGAATCCGTACCGCGCCCGCGACCGCCACTCCGGTGTGCGGGACTCGAGGTAGTTGGTGATCCACAGGTTGTGGTCGAGGGCGCCGTTGAACTCGTCGTGCCGGTCGAGAACCCAGCCCGGCTTCTGCAGCGGGTTCGGTGGCATGTCGGCGGCATTGGCAGGCGGAGCAGCACCGACCAGAGCAGCGGCCAACAGTGGCCAGATCGCAGCTGACCTGATGAAGCGTCGGGTCACACTGGCGTTGTTCATCGCTTCGTCTCCTCACAGCACGCCGCGGGGCGAAGATCACTGTAGGAGCGTGAAGAGGCGCGGAGAGGCATGCTGAACGCTGCTGTCAAAAAGTGTCAAGCGGACGGCCTCACGAGCGGGATGACGATATTCATGGCTTCGTCGACAAGTTCGAGGAATTGTCGAATTCGATTCGAAAAATGTTGTCGAATTCCAGTCCGCCGCCCATCCTGCTGACAACGCCACCAGAGCCGTCGTAGCGTTCACAGCGGCGGACGCGACCACAACTGCCTTCCGCGTCGGCGCCCGGACGAGGCACGGGGGTGGCGGGCGATGACGCGCGAGAGATCAGGCCGAAACGAGTTCGGACAGGAACTGCGCCGCCTGCGTGAGCAGGCGGGTCTCACCCAGATCCAGTTGGCCGCACACCTCGACTATCACCACACCTACGTCTCCAAGATCGAGAGTGGCGCCCGGCTACCGCGGATCGCGTTCGCCGCCAAGGCCGACGACCTGCTGGCAGCGGGGGGCGCCCTGTTCGCCGTGGCGACGAAGATCCGCTCACGGCTGTGCTCCGGCCCGTCCACCGGGGAAAGCTTGATCCCGCTGCCGCGCGCACCGCGCGGTGTTGAGCAGTCGCGGCTCTCGCTCACGCGGTACGTGCGGTTGCCGGCGTTCGGAGTCACCTGCCCTGCGCACGGCATCGACGGTTGCGAAGCGTTGGTGCCCGGTCGCCTCGCGGAGGTGCCCGGCGTGGACGGGCTCACCGTGGGCAGCGAGACGCTGCACGGATTCGCCGCGCTGCTGACGACCTACGTCGACGCCGACGTCAGCGAGGTCGCCGGTGACCTGGCTGTTCCTGTCGAACGGGCGTTGCACACCCTCATGCCCCTGGTTCCGATGGCGCGAGGCGTCCAGGCGGACGGTCTGCTACAACTCGCCGCCAGGTATGCCGACCTGGCCGGATGGCTCAGGGTGAAGCGAGGGCAGCACGGAATCGCCATGTCGTGGCTGCACCGCAGCGTCGAGTGGGCGCTGGCCTCCGGCGGCGCCGGGACGGCCTGTGAGGCGCTGAGCAGCATGGGCGTGCTCGCCATGATCGAAGGCGACGCGGCGACCGCGCTCGACCACAGCGTTGCCGCGGCCGCAGTGGACCCCAACCGACAGTGGACGGGCGTGCACGCTCAGCTGAACCAGGCCCGCGCGCACGCCATGCTCGGTGATCATCGAGAATTCGCCAGGTTGTCGAGGGCCGCGCAACGTGCCGCCGACCGGTTCGACGACCGGGACCGCACCGAGGCGCCATGGCTGACCGGAGCGGCGGGCGTGACCTACATCGCCTCTCACCTGGCCGGCGGCCTGCGCGACCTGGCAGAGGTCACCGGCCGATCGGTGATCGCCGACCGCGCGGTGACGTACGCGGAGACATCACTGGCGAACGTACCCGCCCGGATGCACGGCAGCAGGCTCATGCTGACCCTGCGCCTGGCCGACAGCCAGGCGTGCCGCGGCGACCTCGACGCCGCCGTGGAGCTGGCACGGCCGGTGATAGCGGCGGCGGCATCGGCTCCGGCCACCCCCATCCGCCACGAGCTCAGCAGGCTCCGCAGCCGGCTGGGCAGCAGATTCGCAGAACTGATCGACATTGTTTGAGGACCGCGTGTTCTGCCTGTGCAGTCAGGACCCTGATCTCCACGAGTACTGATCGAGCGGGGCACACGACCCTGCGTCATGTGATCGCTAACATGGACGTCGGTCTCGACTCGGTTTCCCGCCAGGCCGATCGCCACATCGCCAGCTCACAGACGTTTCGAAACTCTCATCGTCGAATAATTCGATGACAGAGGACCTGTTAACGATAACATTGACCCTTGTCGCCGTCGCCTGTCGTCGTTATCGTGCTGATAGCGCTTTGGGTGATGCAGCCCGGAACAAGACCGGTGGTGCACTCAAGTTCCCGCTCGCGAGAAAGCGGGCTCGAGCTCACGCACGCAATCGACCTTTCGGGCAGCTGACGTCCCGGCACCACGCAGACAACACCGGTACCGAACGTTTTGTCACCTGCGCTGACGTTGCTCACCTGCACCAGCCGATACGTCCACCGGACCAGATCGGCAACGAACCCGCGCCGCCGCAACCTCTCACTCGCCAGAAATCGAGGACATCGTGGTCTCATCGATGAAACGCGTTTTGATACCGATGCTGGCCTTGGTCGTCACCGTCGTGGTGACACCTTCCGCGTCGGCGGCCTACCCCGCCCCAGGCCGGGTGACCGGTGACATCGGCGTGCACGACCCGAGTGCGGTCAAGCGCTCGGACGGCAGCTACCTGATCGCACACACCGGCAACGGAATCGCGCTCAAGACCTCCGCCGACCGCACCGCGTTCCGCAACGCCGGCGCCGCCTTCCCCGGCGGCACGCCGTGGGCGAACACCTACACCGCGAACAGCCGCAACCTCTGGGCGCCGGACATCTCCCACCGCAACGGCCAGTACTGGATGTACTACTCGGCCTCGACGTTCGGCTCCAACCGCTCGGCGATCTTCCTGGCCACCAGCCCGAGCGGCAACTCCGGCACGTGGACCAACCGCGGCCTGGTCGTCGAGTCGCGCACCAGCGACAACTTCAACGCCATCGACCCCGACCTCGTCGTCGACGACCAGGGCCGCTGGTGGCTCAGCTTCGGCTCCTTCTGGTCCGGCATCAAGATGATCGCGATCAACCCGTCGACCGGCCTGCGCTCCGACTCCACGATCCGCGCCATCGCCGGCCGCAACGGCGGCGCGATCGAAGCGCCGAACATCGTCAAGCGCGGCAACTACTACTACCTCTTCGTCTCGTTCGACCGCTGCTGCCAGGGCGCGGCCAGCACCTACCGCGTCATGGTCGGCCGTTCCACCAGCGTCACCGGTCCCTACGTCGACCGCAACGGCACGGCGCTGACCTCCGGCGGTGGCACCGAGATCCTCGCCGGCCAGGGCAGTATCCACGGCCCTGGGCACCAGGACGTGCTGGCGGACAGCGACGGCGATGTGCTCGTCTACCACTACTACGCGGACAACGGTGCGTCCCTGCTCGGCGTCAACCTGCTGGCGATCGACTCGGCCGGCTGGCCCTACGTGCGCTGACGCACGTACCTGACACCCGTGCAGCGCCCCGCAGGGAGAAGAGCATGATCTCCACCATCAGCCGCCGCGGACGGCGGCGGACCACCCTCGTCCTGGCCACCACCACCGCGTTGCTCGGCGGGATCACCTCCGCCGTGCCACCCGCGGTGTCGGCGGCCACAGTGGACACCAACGCGTCGTACGTACTGGTCAACCGCAACAGCGGCAAGGCTTTGGACGTCTACGACCTCGCCACCAACGACGGCGCCCGGATCTCGCAGTACACGCGCAACGACGGGGCGTGGCAGCAGTGGCAGTTCGTCGACTCCGGCGGCGGCTACTACCGGCTCAAGTCCAAGCACAGCAACAAAGTCCTCCAGGTCTCGGGCAGCTCGACCGCCGACGCCGCCGACCTGGTGCAGTGGGCCGACAGCAACGCGGCCAGTCAGCAGTTCCGGCTCGCGGACTCGGCGGGCGGGTACGTGCGGTTGCTCAACCGCAACAGCGGCAAGGCCGTGGAGACCTTCGAGTGGTCCACCGCCGACGGTGCGCGGGTCGTGCAGTGGCCCGACACCGGCGGCGCGAACCAGCAGTGGCAGCTGGTGAAGCTGGGTGCGCCGGCGGCGGGAACGTTCACCAACCCGATCAAGCGCAACGGCCCGGACCCCTGGCTGCAGTACCACAACGGGTACTACTACCTGGCGACGACGACGTGGAACTCCACGATCACCATGCGCCGATCGCGCACCCTCGCCGGGTTGTCGAGCGCCACCGACCAGGTGATCTTCAACCTGTCGGGCCGCCCGAACGGGTGCTGCAACATGTGGGCGCCGGAGTTCCACCTCCTGGGCGGCCGCTGGTACCTCTACTACGTCGCCGGGCAGAACGTGCCGGACTTCAACCCCACCCAGCGGCTGCACGTGCTGGAGTCCTCCGGCACCGATCCCATGGGGCCCTACAGCTTCAAGGCCGACCTGGGCAACACCTGGGAGCTGGACCCGAGCATCCTCCAGCACGGCGGCAAGCTGTACCTGATGGGCAGCGCGACGGACGGCACCCAGTCGTTGACCATCACCCCGATGTCGAACCCGTACACGCTCAGCGGCGCGCGGCGCACGATCAGCCAGCCGACGCTGGCCTGGGAGCGGCAGACCCATCCGGTCAACGAGGGCGCTGAGCCGTTGTACCGCAACGGGAAGACGATGATCGTGTACTCGGCCAGTGCGTGCTGGGGTCCGGACTACAAGCTGGGGCTGCTCACGCTCACCGGGTCCGATCCGCTCAACCGGTCGCACTGGACGAAGTCGCCCAACCCGGTGTTCCAGCGCAACGACGGCAACGGCGTGTACGCGCCGGGCCACAACGGGTTCTTCAAGTCACCCGACGGCACCGAGGACTGGATCGTCTACCACGCCAACGACAGCGCCTCCGGTGGTTGCGACATGAACCGTTCGACGCGTGCTCAGAAGTTCACCTGGAACGCCGACGGCACGCCGAATTTCGGCTCCCCGGTCCGCCTCGGCACGCAGCTCGCCGCCCCGTCCGGCGAACCCGCGGCCTGATCGATCACCCCTCCGATGGCCGGCGGCCCTCGCCGCCGGCCATCCCCCGTCGCTCCGGACAGGAGACGTCCCGTGCTGCAACGACGCACTTTTCTCGCCGGTGGACTGGCCGCGGTGGCCCTGGCGGGCACGAACCGGCTCACCGCCCTCGCCGCGCCCGGTGACGCTGCCTACGTGATGGGCTACTTCACCGAGTCGCCCGGCAAGGTCGCCGACCGGTACGCCCTGCACCTGGCGGTGAGCACCGACGGCCTGAACTGGATGCCACTCAACCAGGGCAACCCGGTGGCCACCCCCACCGCGGGCACCAAGGGCCTGCGCGACCCGTTCATCATGCGCAAGCAGAACGGCGGGTTCGTCGTGCTGGCGACCGACCTGACCGGCACCGACTTCACCCGCCAGAACCAGTACATCCACGCCTGGGACTCGGCCGACCTGCGGTCGTTCACCGGGTACCGTCGGCTGAAGATGCACTCCATGCCGACCCACACGTGGGCGCCGGAGGCGTTCTGGGACGCCTCGCGCAACCAGTACGGCATCCTCTACTCCGCCAAGAGCGGCGACCGTGACGCCTTCTACGTCAACTACACCACCGATTTCGTCAACGGCAGCGCACCACAGCTGTTCTTCGACCCCGGCTTCAACGTCCTCGACGCCACCATGCACGTCGGCGACGGCGTCAACTACCTGTACTACAAGAGCTTCCGCGACGGCCGCCTCTACGGTGCCCGATCCTCCACGCTCACCCCGCGCAGCTTCGACCGGGGCACCTACACCGCCGGCGTGGTGACCGGCGGCATCGAGGCCCCGATCGTGGTCAAGGCCCACGACCGCAACGAGTGGTGGCTGTGGGGCGACTCGTACTCACCCGTCAACGGCGAGCTGTACGCCTGGCGCTCGGGCAACATCGCCACCGACTCGTGGTCGCCGCTGACCAAGGCCCAGTACAACCAGCCGCTCAACGCCAAGCACCCCACCATCTGCGGCATCACCACGACCGAGTACAACGACCTGATCAGCCGCTGGGGCGCGCCCACCTGGAACCGGATCAAGTCCTACAACTTCCCCGACCACCTCATCCGGCACGCAGGCAACGCCGCGCGCATCGACCCCTACCCGTTCGACCCGTACCAGGACGCGATGTGGCAGCTCGTCCCTGGGCTGGCGTCCTCCGCCGGCATCTCGTTCCGTTCGGTCAACTACCCCGACCGCTACCTGCGCCACGCCGACTACGCGCTCGTCCTGGCCGCGAACGACGGCAGCTCGACCTTCGCCGCCGACGCCACCTTCCACCGCGTCGCGGGACTCGCCGACTCGGCGTGGACTTCGTTCCGCTCCCACAACTTCCCCGACCGCCACGTCCGGCACTCCGGATACGTGTTGCGCATCGACCCGATCTCAGCTGGATCAGCCGCAGCCGACCGCCAGGACGCCACCTTCCGCATCGGCTACTGACCGCCGGTGAGGCGGACGGCGGTCCAGGACCTGGGCGGCAGGACGACGTGCAGTGCGCGATCGGTGATGCCGGCCTCGTGCGGTCGCGGGACGACGCGGTCCGGGTCGGCTTCCGTGTTGGTGGCCGACCCGTCCTCGTCGTGCACAGACCACGCCTCGGCCACCGTCACCTCACCGAACGCGGCAAGATCCGCCCGGAGCTCCACCGGTTCGGACTGATGCCGGTTGACCATGAACACCACCGTGTCGCCCGTTTCGGTGTCGTGCGTCGCGACCGCGTCCACGACGGGGACGTCACCGAAGCGCTTGGTCCAGTACGTCGGCGAGGACGACTCCACCCGCAGCACCTGCCCGCGCGCCAACCGCGAGGTCAACGCGAACGGGTGGAAGATCGTCTGGCGCCACGCCGGCCCGCCCGGCTCGCTGCGGATCGGCGCGATCACGTTGACCAGCTGCGCCTGGCACGCCACGGCCACCCGGTCGCTGTGCCGCAGCAACGACATCAGCAGGTTGCCGACGACGACCGCGTCGTTCACGTCGTACTGGTCCTCGATGACCCGCGGCGCGATCTCCCACTCGGTGCGCGGTGTGTCGTGGAACCGCTTCATGTACCAGACGTTCCACTCGTCGAACGACAACGTGATCCGCTTGTCGCTCTTCAGCCGCGCGCCGACCGCGTCCGCCGTGGCGACGACGCTGTCGATGAAGTGGTCCATGTCCACCGCGGAGGCGAGAAAGCTGTCCACGTCACCGTCGAGCACCTCGTAGTAGGCGTGCAGGGAGATGTGGTCCACCTGCTCGTACGTCAGCTCCAGCACGGTGGACTCCCACTCGCCGAACGTGGGCATGGCCGAGTTCGAACTGCCGCACGCCACCAGTTCCAGGTCCGGCTCGGCCTGCCGCAACGCGCGGGCTGTTTCGGCGGCCAGCCGTCCGTACTCGTGCGCCGTCTTGTGGCCGAGCTGCCACGGGCCGTCCATCTCGTTGCCCAGGCACCACAACTTCACCCCGTGCGGCGCTTTGGACCCGTTTGCTTTGCGCAGCTCCGATAGGTGCGTGCCGCCTTCGTGGTTCATGTACTCGTGCACGTCGAGCGCTTCGGCGACACCGCGGGTGCCCAGGTTCACCGCGTACATCACCTCGACGTCGGCCTTGCGTGCCCAGGAGACGAACTCGTCGATGCCGACCTCGTTCGTCTCGAGGCTGTGCCACGCGAGTTCGCGGCGCACCGGGCGCTCGGCGACCGGGCCGACACCGTCCTCCCAGCGGTAGCCGGAGACGAAGTTGCCGCCGGGGTACCGGACCAGCTCGACCCCGAGCTCACGGGTCAGTTCCAGCACGTCGCCGCGGAAACCGTCCTCGTCGGCGGTCGGGTGGCCGGGCTCGTAAATTCCGGTGTGGACGCAGCGGCCCATGTGTTCGACGAACGACCCGAAGAGCCGTCGTCGCACCGACGCGACGACGTAGTGCGGGTTGAGGACCAGGGAAGCGTTGAGCACGGTTCTCCTACTTCAGGGCGCCTGCCGCCGCGCCGCTGCGCCAGAAGCGCTGCAACAGGACGAAGGCGACGACGAGCGGGACGATGGCCAGCAGTGAGCCGGTCACGACGAGGTTGAACAGCATCCGGTTTCCCGCGTCCTGCTGTGCGGTGTTGAACCAGGTGGTCAGTCCGACGGTCAGCGGGTACAGGTTGGCGTCGCTGAGCATCACCAGCGGCAGGAAGTAGTTGTTCCACGTCGCCACCAGCGTGAACAGGAACACGGTGATGAGCGCGGGACGCATCATCGGCAGCACGATCTGCCAGAAGATGCGCAGCTCGCCCGCCCGGTCGATGCGCGCGGCGTCGATCAGCTCCACCGGCACGCTCTCGTCCACGTAGACGCGGACCAGGTACGCACCGAACGGGCTGAGCAGCGACGGAAGCACGACCGCCCACATGGTGTTGACGATGTCGAGTTCGGACAGGATCAGGTACGTCGGCAGCACCAGTGCGGTGGCCGGCACCATGATCATGCCGAGCAGCGCGGTCTCGAAGAACCTCTTGCCCATGAAAGAGAACCGCGCCAGTCCGTAGCCCGCGGCTGCGGCGAGTGCGGTCGCGCCCAGAGCGCTGAGCCCCGCGTACAACACCGTGTTGACCAGCCACCCGCCGTAGACACCGCCGTCTTCGCGGAACAGCTGCTCGATGTTCTCCAGCAGGTTGAAGTCGGCGAACCACAGCGCCGGGCTGTCGAGCAGGTCCGGCTGGCTCTTGGTGGCCGCGATGACCACCCAGAGCAGCGGCACCAAGAAGTACAGGATGCCCGCGCCCATCAGCACATGCGGAAGCCAGGTCTTCGCTGTCGTGTTGCCGGCTGCGCCGCTGGTCATGAGCGAACTCCCCGCCTGCGGTTGACGAACACGAACGCGTAGGCCACCACGAACACCAGGAAACCGAGCGCGAACGAGAGTGCGGCCGAGTAGTTGAAGTCCGAGTAGGCGAACGCCTGGTTGTAGGCGTAGAGGTTCGGCGTGTAGCCCGCCGAGACCTGCGGCGCGAACCGGGCCATGATCTGCGGTTCGGTGAAGAACTGCATGGTGCCGATGACGGTGAAGATCACGGCCAGCGAGATGGCCTGCTTGATCGCGGGCACCTTGACCCGCAACGCGATCTGCACCGGCGACGCCCCGTCGATGACCGCGGCCTCGTACATCTCGCGCGGCACGCCCTGCAACGCCGAGTACAGGATGATCATGTTGTAGCCGGTCCACGCCCAGGTCACGATGTTGCCGAGCGACACCAGCAGCAAGGAGGCGCTGAAGAAGTCGATCGGGTCGCCGCCGACGAGCGTCGGCAGGTCCGCGAACGGGCCGAACGTGCGGCTGTAGAGGAAGCCCCACATGAGCGCGCCGACGACGGCCGGCACGGCGTAGGGCATGAACGCGATGAGCCGGAACGCCACGGCGAACTTCGTCGTGACGGCGTCGAGCGTCAACGCTCCGGCCAGCGCGATGCCCAGCATGACGGGGATCTGCACCAGTCCGAACAGGACGACCCGCAGCAGGCCGTCCAGCAGGACCGGGTCGGTGAACGCGCGCACGTAGTTGTCGATGCCGGTGAACCGGGTGCCGAGCGCGAGGCTCTTGGTGGACAAGCTGAGCCAGAACGCGTAGCCGAGCGGCACAACCAGGAACGCGACGACGACGAGGAAGAACGGCAGGACGAACAGTGCTCCGGCCACCGGGCGCGCGGTGACCCGGCGCCGTCTCCGCCGTGACGGGCTCTCGACCGGACGGGGAGACGGCGGCAGGTCGTCGGCCGCGGGTGCCGTGATCGGTATGGACCGCGTCACGGGGACCTCCTGGACTGGGGATGATCGGCCTGTCGCGGCCCGCAGGCCGCGACAGGCCTCGGGCGCACTACCGGCTGACCTTGAAGCCCTGCTTCTCGGCGTACGCGACGACGTTCTTCTGGGTCTCCTCCAGCACCGTGCTCCACTGCCTGCTGCCCGACATCGCCTCAGCGGCGCGGTCGTTCAGGTCCTTGAAGACGAAGTCCTGGAAGGGCGTGTACTGGAACTCGCCCAGCTTCTCCGACACCGGCACGAAGATCTCGTTGACCTTCTGCCCGTTGAAGAAGTCGTAGGCCTTGCCGGTGAACGCCGGGTCAGCCGCGACGTCCTTCACCAGCGGGTAGAGGAACGCCTTGTTCAGCCCTATGTCCCACGCGGCCTTCGAGCGGCCGAACAGCTCGCGGGCCACCGTGGCCGCCGCCTGCGGGTTCTTGGCCTGCTTGGTCACGGTGAACGTCGAACCGCCCCAGTCGCCCTGCTCGTCGGCGCCCGCGGTCCACTGCGGCATCGGCGCGACCGCCCACTTGCCCGCGGTGTTCTTGAGCGAGCCGGCGACGTAACCGGGCGTCCAGCCGGCCGCGGCCCAGGTCCAGTACTTGCCGGAGTCCAGCGCCGCGGTGGCGTCGGCGGTGAAGAACTTGTCCTGGGCCATCAGGCCCTTGTTCACCAGGTCGCCGTACAGGTTGACGACCTTCTCGCACTCGGGCGCGGTCAGATTGATCTTCACCTGGTCCTTGGCCTGGGCCTGCGAGTAGCCGTAGGGCCGGCAACCCGCCTGCCACATCAGCCCGTTGAGCCAGCCGCCGTCACTGCCGAAGCTCGCGATGTAGGCGTTCGGGTCGACGGCCTTGATCTTCACCGCCGCGTCGGCGTACTCCTGCCAGGTCTTGGGCACTGGGATGCCGTGCTGGTCGAAGAGGTCCTTCCGGTACATCAGCGCCATCGGTCCGCCGTCCACCGGGATGGCGTAGACCTTGTCGCCGTCGGTGGCCTGGCTCCACGCCCATTCGGCATAGAGGTTCTTGTCGTCGTTGGCGCCGTACTGGCCCATGTCCACCAGCGCGTCGAGGATGACGAACGTCGGGATCTGCTGGAACTCGACCATTGCCACGTCCGGCGCGCCCTTGCCGGCGGTGAACGCCGTTTTGAGCTTGGCGTACTGGTCAGGGCCGGTGCCGACGTTGGTCCAGTCGACCTGGATGTCCTTGTGGGAGGCGTTGAACGCGTCGACCACGCCCTTGAACTCCGGGTACCAGGCCCAGACCGACACGCGCACGGGTCCGTCGGCGCTGTCCGCCGCCCCGCCGCACGCGGCCACAGCGAGCAGTCCGGCGGCAACGAGCCCTGCACGGAGTTTCGCCATCCATTTGGTGCCGAGCATGAGGAGCGCCTTTCCGTCGCGGCATGCATCAGGGCATGCGCCATCACCATCACGGTGCGTGATCGGGAATGCGGGTGACCCCGTGAGGCACGAAACGAGGACCTCTGAGGCCTGTGCGGTGCTGCACCGCGGCTGGCGGATTCGGGTGAACCGATCGTGGCTGCCACCGTGGCACTGGGTCTTGCTGCGCTGCAAAGCACTATGGCCTGCCTTTTGCTGCGCTGCAAGGCCCAATCTGAAGTCGTTCGACTGAGGCGCGCGTCCCGTTCCAGGTCCCTCGGAGACTGGGGCTTGTCGCGACGGGGATGGGCGGGCAAACTGCGCTGCAGCGCTGCAGCGGTGGGCCGCCGCGCCGGTCCGATGGAGTGAGCCGATGCGCGATGCCACGCTGCGTGACGTTGCTGAGCTCGCGGGAGTATCCGCGCGTACGGTGTCGAACGTGGTCAACGGCTACGCCCCGGTCACCGGACCCACCCGCGAGAAGGTCGAGAAGGCGATCAAGGAGTTGGGCTACCGGCCCAACGTGCTGGCCCGCAATCTGGCGAACGGCCGGTCAGGGCAGATCGCGGTGGTGGTTCCCTTCCTGGACGTCCCCTACTTCTCCGAACTGCTGCAAGCGATCATCCCCAGGGCCCGCGAGCGGGGCTACCACGTGCTCATCGACCAGACCGACGGCGATCCCGCCCACGAGCGGGAACTGATCCGGCGTGGCGCACGGGCGGCCCTGTTCGACGGAATGATCTACAGCCCCCTCGGCCTGGCGCAGGAGGACCTGGCCGAGAGCGACCCGACGTTCCCGCTCGTCCTGCTCGGCGAACGGTCGTCCAACGCCTTCTTCGACCACGTGGGCATCGACGACGTCGAGGCTTCCCGTGCGGCCACAGCACATCTGATCGACCTGGGCAGGCGCCGGATCGCCGCGATAGGCGATCAGCCGTACCCGACCGGCGAGGCGGCGCAGCTGCGCACACTCGGCTACCGGCAGGCCCACGCGGACGCCGGTCTGCCGGTGGACGAGTCGCTGATCATCCAGACGCCCCGGTTCAACCGCGCCGACGGTGCAGCCGCCATGCGGGCGTTGCTCGATCGGGACGACCCGCCGGACGCCGTTTTCGGCTACAACGACACGGTGGCGCTCGGCGCGTTGCACGAGGTGCTGGAACGCGGCTTGCGGGTGCCCGAGGACATCGCGCTGATCGGCTACGACGACATCGACGAAGGCCGCTACGCCAACCCGGCGATCAGCACCATCTCCCCGGACAAGGACGCCATCGCCACGACGGCGGTCGATCGGCTGCTCATGCGCATCGGCAGCACGGAACCACTGCCCGGCATAGAGGTGCGCGCCTCACACCGGCTGATCGCCCGCCAAAGCACCCTGGGGCGCACACCACGCGCTGAGTGATCGAGATCCCTGGGAACTGCCCGGCCACCCAACGCCGCGCATCGTGTGCGACGCGCCGTACGTGGGCAAGCAGTGGGTGCACCAGCTCGCCGAACATGATCGCAGAGCTGGGCATTTCCTACTGGCCGAAGAACTTCCGCATCGGGATCGAGCTCGAAGACCCCGAGGCGCTCGATCACCGCTACCCCTACTACTCGTCAGTTCCCGACCTCAAATGCCCCGAATTCCCGTTGAGGCCACAGAGGATGGAATCGATCGTCCACATCGGATGCCTGGCGCTCACAACCAGGCCGAAACGACTGAGGGCGGCCTACCACCGCTACGACGGGGTGGCCGCTCCGTGGAACGTCTGGCCTTGGCGCTTGGCTGCCCTGCTGCCCGAGGCCGCACGAGCCGCGAACGAAGGAGTGCCGGCGATGGTCATTTGGCACTTCCAGCTGACCACGCCTTGATGTCGCCGACGGGATGGTCTCGTCGATGCCGGTCCACCACACCGCGGTCGTGCGTCCGGGCACCGGGCTTCGGCAACTCGCATGAATCGGCTCGTCCGCTGACGGATGACAGCATGCAGTCGAACCGGTTGGCATAATCAACGTCGACGTGATCCGCCGGTGGATGCGCGCGCTGGTTCGGAGGTCCGATGAACATCGGGGAGATCGCTCGGCGGGCCGGAGTGTCGCGCAGTACGGTGTCGTACGCGTTGAGCGGCAAGCGGACGGTGTCCGAGGCGACCCGTCGCCGCATCCAGGACGTGATCACCGAACTCGACTTCCGGCCCAACGCCTCCGCGCGAGCGCTGGCCGAGGGGCGTACCCGCACCCTGGGTCTGGTCGTGCCGCCGGCGAGCAGGCGGTTGACGGCCGTCCAGCTGGATTTCGTGGCCAGCGTGGTCGACGCGGCGGCCGTGCACGACCTGGACGTGCTGCTCTCGCCCAGCGGTGGTGACCACGACCGGTCGTTCGAGCGCCTGCTGGGCGGTCGCCGGGTGGACGGTGTGGTCCTGATGGAGGTTCGCTTGGGGGACCAGCGAGTGGAGCGGTTGAGCAAGTCGGGGCTGCCCTTCGTGACGATCGGGCGGGTGCGGCACCCGGAGTCCACCTGGTGGGTGGACGTCGACTTCGAGGCGCTGGTGTCGCGTTGCGTGCATCACCTGGCCGACCTCGGGCACGAGCGGGTGGTGCTGATCAACCGGTCGCCGGAGCTGGTGACCTCCGGGTACGGGCCCGCGATGCGCGCCTCGGCGGGGTTCAGCGCCGCCGTCGGGGCGAGGGGCGTCGAAGGCACGGAGGTGGCGTGCGCCGACGACGCGCAGGCTGGTGAAGCGTGTGTGGAAGAGATCCTGCGGATCCCGGGCGTCACGGCGGCGGTGACGGTCAACGAGGCCGCGTTGACCGGGGTGCAGCGGGGTCTGCAGCGGGCGGGGCTGCGGATGCCGCAGGACTTCTCCCTGGTCGGTGTGGTTGCCCAGCACCTGGCGGAGGACCTGCAGCCGCCGCTGACGGCGGCGGACGTTCCGGCGGTGGAGATGGGCAGGCAGGCGGTGGAGCTGTTGCAGGAGCGGATCGCGGTGCCGGACGCGATGCCGAAGCACCGGTTGTTCGCGCCTCCGATCTCGTTGCGCGCCAGCACCGCTCCCCGCCCACGGGCCTGACGGTCAGCGGCGGCGCGCGACCGCGTCCCCTGCCAGCACCAGGTACGCGGCCGCGGTCCAGGTGTAGGCCCTGTCGCGCAGCCCCTCCCCGGTCAGCGCGTCGAAGTTCTCAGCGAATCCGGACTTCTCGCACACCGCCCGGAAACGGGCGCTGACGGAGTCGGCCAGCTCGGTGAACCCGCTGCGGCGCAGGCCGTCCTCGACCAGGACGGTGGCGGGCGCCCACACCGGGCCGCGCCAGTAGCCGTCGGCTTCGTAGTGCGGTGAGGCCGGGAGTTCGGTGGCCAGACCGGAGTGGACGAGGTGGCGCTCGACGCGGTCGGCGAGTCGCCGCTGCTGCTCGGGGCGCAGGTGTTCGCCGAGGACGATCGGCATGAGGTCCAGCAGGCTGTCGGTGGTGTGGCGGGCGCCGGTGGTGACGTCGCGGGCGGTGAACCGCTCGCCGTCCCACAGCTCGTCCAGCAACGCGTCCAGGACGTCGCCGGCGTTCTCCCGCCACCGCGACTCGCCTTCGCGGTCGCCCAGCTCGACGGCGAGGTCGGCGAGCTGGCGCAGCTGCACGACGAGGAACGCGGCCAGGTCGGCGCTTTTCACGAGGCGCCCGGCGTCGAAGGTGGTGGCGTTGTCCCAGCCGCTGTCGTTGCCGTGCTGGTAGTGGGGCAGGCGATGTCCGGCCGCCCTGCGGTGGTCGAGCCAGAACTGCGTCCAGGCGGCGAGTTTGCGGTAGGCGTCGGCGAGCTGGTCGCGGTCCAGCGGTCGTGGCAGGCGCCGTCGGAGCTGTCCCAGCGCCCAGCCGTGGATCGGGGGTTTGACGAAGTTGTGCAGGACCTCGGAGTGGGTGACCGAGTCCGGCAGCGCACCGCTGGCGTCCTGGTGGTCGAACGGCAGGAGGAACTGGTGCCACGCCAGGTCCGCGTCACCGGCGGCCAGTGCCAGTGCGTTGAAGCAGTGGTCCCAGCTCCAGACCTTGTTCATCCAGTGCTTCGACATCAGCACGGCCGGCCTTCCGACGAACCCCGACGGCGCGACGGTGGCCGACCACAGCACGTAGGCGGCGAGCTCCGCCGCGGGGGTGGAGCGGTCGCGCCACGGCGCGACGGCGTCGAGGAAGGCGGTGAACTGCCGGGAGCGGTCGTGCACCACCTCGTCGAACGACCTCGTCCGGTGGTAGGGCGCCGCGGAGGTCCGGTAGGTCTCCACCACCACTTCCCAGGCGCCCCGCTCGGCCGAGACCACGACGCCCCTGTCGTGGGTGCCGAGGGACTCCGCGCCGAAGGCTTCCACCGTTCCGGTGAGTGCGGTGACGCGGTAACGCCTGCCCGTCTCGTAGGAGGTGAACACGTGCCCGCCGGTCACCGGGTCGCGGTAGAAGTACGTGCCGCTGAACGGTGTCAGCGTTCGCTGCGACGCCGCCAGCCTCAGCGCGAGCGAGGTCCCGGTGATCCGGACGGCGTCCGGACCGTCGAACGCCAGGTCGATCCGTCCGCCGTCGTGGATCCACGACAGCACCGCGGGCGTGGCGGTGACCGCCGTGTCCACGCGGTGCCCGTCCAGCAGCGGCACGAGCGACAGCACGGCGTGCATGCCCGTGTGGTGCGAGACGAGGTGCAGGTACTGCTCGACGCGCTTCTCCGCCACGACCGGCGAGACGTTCAGCCACGACCCGGCGCAGCTGAACGGGATCTCGGCGATCGGGAAGGAAGGTGCGATCGTCACGGTGGTCCTTTCGAGGGGAGTGGTGGTCATTCCTTGACCGCACCTGCGGTGACGCCCGCGGCGACGAAGCGCTGGGCGATGACCAGCAACACCGCGGCGGGCACCGAGGCCACCACCGCCGTCGCCATGATGGCGTTCCACTCCTGGTTGTTGTTGCCGATGTACTTGAAGATGCCGAGGGTGACCGGCCGCAACGCGCCCCCGCCGTTCAGCGTGGAGGCGAAGACGAAGTCCGACCACGCCCACAGGAAGGTGAACAGCGCGGCGGTGACCATGCCGTTGCGGCTGACCGGCAGGACGACCGACACGAACGTGCGGAACGGGCCCGCGCCGTCGATCTTCGCGGCCTGGAGCAGCTCACCGGGGATGCCGGACATGAACGCGGTGAGGATCAGCACCGCGAACGGCACGGCGATGGTCGAGTCGGCGATCACCAGGCCCCACGCCTGGTTGATGATGCCGAGGTTGACGTAGGCCCCGTAGAAGCCCAGGGCCATGATGATGCCGGGGACCATCTGCGCGATCAGCAGCGCGAGGTCGAGCACTCCCCTGCCGCGCGGGCGCAGCTTGGCGAGGGCGAAGGCGGCCGGCGCGGCGACGGCCAGGGTCAGCACCACGGTGCCCAGGCCCACCCCCAGGCTGGTGCCCAGGTAGGGCAGTTGCTCGGCGAAGACCTTCCGGTAACCGTCGAACGTCGGGTTCAGCGGCACGAGGTCCGGCGGGTCCTTGCGCATCCGGTCGGCGGGGGTCAGCGAGACGTTGACCATCCAGTACACCGGAAACAGCATCAACGCGGTCAGAACGAGACCGATTCCGGTCTTCCACAGCGTCCGTCGACCGGTCATCGGGCCTCCTGCCTGCTGCGCAGCCGCAGGTGCACCAGGGCCGCGGCCAGCGCGAGCACGATGAGCAGGTTGCCCACCGCCGCTCCCTGGCCGAACCGGGGCACCGGGCTGCCGAACCCCAACTGGTAGGACCACGTCGCCAAGGTGGTGGACGCACCGCTGGGCCCGCCCCTGGTCATGATCCAGATGATGTCGAACACCTTGAGCGTGTAGACCAGCCCGAGCAGCAGCGTGATCGCCGAGACGGGCCGCAGCAGCGGGAAGGTCACCGACCGGAACCGCTGCCAGCCGGTCGCGCCGTCCAGCGCCGCGGCCTCGTAGACCTCGGGCGGGATGGCGCGCAGCCCGCTGTAGAGGATGACCAGGTTGAACGGCACCCCGATCCAGACGTTGGCGATGGTCACCGACACCAGCGACCAGTCCGGTGAGGTCAACCAGTTGACCTGGTCGAACCCCAGCGCCCCGAGCAGGGCGTTGACCACGCCCGACTCGCTGTTGAGCATCCACGCCCACGTGGACGCGGACACGATCAGCGGCAGCAGCCACGGCACCAGGACAGCGCGCGCAACGTCGCCGACAGCGGGAAGTGGCGGTCGAAGAACACGGCCAGGGCAAGCCCGATCCCGTACTGGAACACCAGCGACCCGAAGGTGAACAGCAGCGTGTTGACCAGGGCGCGCGTGAACGTCGGATCACCGAACACCGACGCGTAGTTGTCCATCCCGGCGAACGCCGCTCCGCCCTGGACGAACGACCGCACCGTGTAGAAGCGCAGGCTCAGGTCGACGTTGCGGTACAGGGGATAGACGTAGAACACGGCCAGGTAGACGACCAGTGGCGCCAGGAAGGCCCAGGCGGTGAATCGTTCCGCCGACCGCGACCGCCAGACGGTGCCCGTGCCTGCCGGGCGGTCGCGGTGTTCGCCGGCCGTCGTAGCCGATGAGCCCTGAAGAGAGGTCGACGTGCGCACGGTCAGTTCGCCGCCGCGGCGGTTGCCTGGGCCTCGGTCAGCGCGTCCTTCGGGGACTTCGCACCGGTCAGTGCCGCCTGCACGGCGTTCCACAGCGGCTCGGAAACACGCGGGTACCTGGTGCCCAGGTCGTCGGTGCGGCCCTTGGCGGCCTTGACGGCCTTGACCCACACCTGCAGCTCCGGCTTGGCGGCCACCTGCTTGGCCTGCACGTCAGGCAGTGCCGAGACGTAGGACAGCGCGGTGTCGGTCGTCAGGGCGTTCTCACCGCTGGTCAGGCAGTGGACCACGGCCTTGGCGGTGTCGTTGCGGGAGTTGTCGGACTGCACGGGGACGGTGACGAACTCGCCGCCGGTGGGCGCGGGGGCCGTGCCGCCGTTCCTGCCGGGGATGGCCAGCACGCCGACGTCCAAACCGGACTTGGCGGCGTTGGCCAGCTGCCACGTGCCGTTCTCGGCGAAGGCGTACTCACCGGTGGCGAACTCCTGCCAGCTGGTGGTCTGGGTGTTCCCGATGACCGAGTTGGGCGCGTAGCCCTTGTCGAGCCAGCTCTTCCACAACGCCAGCGCCGACGCCGCGTCGTCGGAGGCCAGGTCCATCAGGTTCGCTCCGGCGCCCCAGAACCACGGCAGGAACTGGAAGCTGCCCTCCTCGGTGCCGACCGCGGAGAACGTGATGCCCTTCTTGCCCGACTGCTTGACCTTCTCCAGCGCCTCGGTGAGCGAGGCCCAGTCGCGGACGGAGGCGACGTCCACGCCGGCGGCCGTCAGGACCGCCTTGTTGTAGTAGAGCGCCAGGGTGTTCGCGCCGATGGGCACGCCGTAGGTCTTGTCGTTCATCCTCCCGGCCGCCAGGAGGTTCGGCTCGACCGCCGAGGTGTCCAGGCCGAGTTCCTCTGCGGTCTGCAGCACGCCGCCCTCGGCCAGCGTGGACACCACGGGGTTGTCCACGACCAGCACGTGCGGCGCCGTGCCCTGCTGCGCGGCCAGCAGCACCTTGTTGGTCAGGTCGGTGGTGTCGTGGCTGGTCCGCTCGATGCGCGTACCCGAGGCGGCGGCGCAGCTCTCGATGGTGCGGGCCCAGTCAGATTCGGCGTCCAGTTGCGGGTAGGGGTCCCAGAGGGTGAGCGTGCCGCTGCCGGACCCACCGGACTGCGGGTCGTTCGAGGAGCAGGCGGTCGACGTCGCGACAAGGACCAGCGCGAGCAGGCCGGTGGTGAGGCGGGTTCGGTTCACGGCGGTTCTCCGGTAGGGGGTGCGCTCCGCCTCCGCCATGGGGCGGCGGGGGCGGGGCGGGTGGTCAGGCGGCCTTGCCGTGGCGCCGCCGGAATGGTTGCGCCGAATGGGCAGGGCGGAGGCACGGCAAGTCCTCTGGTGACCGCACGACGGGAAAGATGGCCCCTTCGTCACGGCTGTGCGTGCACGTCAGCGAATATGGAACCGGTTCGACAACCTTTCGCGACACAGATGGGGCGTGGCAACCGTTTCACGAGCTTCCATCGGAATCGGCGATCTGTTGTCGAACCGGTTCGATGAGCGAACACTAAAGTGACACCGAGCACATGTCAATCACCGCCCGGCCGTTCAGCGCCGGGTCGTGCCGGCGAACCGGACGACGGAGATCCGGTCGATCACGGGCGCGTACCGGGAGCGCAACAGCGCGTCCGGGAAGGTCTGCGAGGCATAGGTCTTCCCGTCGAAGTTGGGCAGCTCCTCCGAGCGGAACGAGATGGTGTTCGCACCCTTCACGAGGCGCACCACGGCGGTCAGCTCCCAGAAGTTGTTGGAGTGGAAGCTGTGCGGGAACAGCACGCGCTGCGCGGTCCCCCCGTTGACGGACATGTCGGCGTGCCTGGCGAGCGGGTCCGGGTTGTAATGCGTCGCCACGGACTGCTCGGGGTTGGCGTACTTGATGCGGACGGCGTGCGTGCCCGCTTGATCGGCTTGGACGTGGAAGGTCAGGGTGTTGGTGTTGCCCGGTGTGCCACCCACGCCCTCGACCGCCGAACCACCATGCGCCAGCGACAGCGGTGCCGCCTTCGCCGTGCCGGCGAGTTCGGCCGCCTCGGCCTCGTACACCTTCGGCGTCAGCGTGCCGGAGGTGCGCCCGACCTCGATGCGGTCCACCAGCGTGCGGCCGGACCGGCCGACGACGGTGATCTTGTTGACGCCTCCCGACAGGGAGACCGCGACCTCGGAGGACGCCGGGTTCACCTTGAGCACGTCCTGACCGTTGACGGCCAGTTGTGCCTGTCCCCCACCGATCGTGCGCACTCGGATCGTCGACTCCGCGTCCACGGGCGAGTAGACCCAGAAGGTGGCCGTGCCGCCCTTGGCTACCTCGACGACACCGGAGCCGGACACCCTGCGATGGGCGTGCGCGCCGTCGTGGACGGGACGCGCACCATCGAGTTCGGCCAGCTCCGCCTCGTAGACCGCGACACGGGCCTCGGGATCGGGCAGTGAGAGCCGGATCCGGTCGACGATGGCGTCCCCCTTGGTGGTCCTCGTGCCGTCGAGGCTGCGCGCGGCCAGGGAGATCACGTGCCTGCCGGCAGTCAGCTCGACGGTGGTGTCCGCGTGGTCCCACACCACCCACTTGTAGCCCAGCGGGAGGTGCAGCTCCTGTTCCGCGCCGCCGTCCACGCGCAGGAACACGTTGGTCGGGCCCTGCTCCCGCACCGCGGCGAAGGTGTTGAGGGAGTTGGCGAACACGCTCAGGTCGTACCTGCCGGCCCTGGGCACGTCGACGGTGAAGTCGAGCACGCCGTCGGAGCCGGTGCGCAGTCCGCCGACGCTGTAGCCGCCGGAGGTGTAGAACTTCGACACGTCGGCCGGAGAGCCCTCCGGTCCGTTGCGGCTGTAACCGGACCCCGTGTACCGGGCGTCCTCGGCCTCGTAGCCGGCTTCCCACACCTTGGGCGCCCGCACCGTCTCCGTGGCGCCGCCGGCCGGGGTGAGGACGATCTCGTAAGCCGAGGACTCCTCCAGCGCCGGGAGCGCGCCGCCGAAGTCGAAGGCCACCGAACCGTCGCGCACGTCCACGTCGTACTCGGCGACCAGTTCGGGCTGGGCCGAGTCGCCGATCTGCCCGGTCCACGGGATCTCGCGGACCCAGGCGTGCAGCTTGCCGCCGAACGCGCGCGGGACGTTGTCGAACCGCACCCACGACGCGCCGCCCTTGCCGCCGAACAGCGCCTTCACCCGGTGCTTGGCGTCGTCCAGGGTTGCCACGCCCTGGAGGGTGTAGTTCTGCCCCGGCGAGGGAGGCGCGACCGCGACGGTGTGCCCCGTCATGCTGCCGTAGGCGTTGTAGAGCCACCACTGGCCGTTGCCCCGGTTGGCCTGCACGGCGGAGTCGGAGAGGTTGCCGTCGATGTTCCAGTAGGCGATGTCCGCGTCCACTTTGGACTCCTCGATCGCGGAGATCCACTGGATCATCTGGCCTGGCACCGAGGTGTGGTAGTTGAACGCGTACTCGTTGATGTTGATCGGCAGCCGCCTGCCATCGTGGGCGGTGCCCGCGAAGACCTCCTGCTCCCAGGCGCGGTAGCGGGCGACGCTGGTGCGAACCTGTTCCGGGTGGCTCAGCTCGTGCCAGGTCATCACGTCGGGGACGGTGCCCTTCGCCACGGTGTGCTGCAGGAAACCCTTGACCTGGTCGAACAGCACGCTGGTGTTCGGTCCGGCGATCCGCGCGCCCGGCATCCTGCCCTTGATCAGCGCGTACACCTCGTCCCATGCGGTGAAGAAGTCGTCGGGGTCGCTCAGCCAGCTGACCCGGTCGTAGCTCCACTCACCGGTGCCGAACATGTTGCCCTCGGGCTCGTTGAACGGCACGAACACCACGTTGTCCTGGTACTGCTCGGGCAGCTGGAGCACCTGGCCGACCTGAGTTGCGATCTTGTCCTTGTACAGCCGCATCTTCTCCTGCGGCGTGCTGCCAGGCCACTGGTAGGGGAAGCCGCGGTGGATGTCGGTCATGTAGATGTAGACGTCGCCGTCCGAGCTGTCGGCCAGCGGCTTGACCACCTCCAGCGCGTCCGCGCCGGGGTGCTGCGGGCCGTCCTGGGCCTTGGTCGAGACCGTGCGCACGTGCATGCCCTCGATCAGGTTGTTGGTCGGCACACCCTGGCCGTAGAGGCCGTACAGGGTGCCGGAAGCACCGCCGTGGAACTCCCCCGTCTTGCGGCCGAGGTCGACCACCAGCTGCCCGTCCCTGATCACCGTGACCGTCGCGGTGACCGTCCTCCCGGCCGCCGTGCCCGAGACGGTGAACGTGCCGGGCCCGGCGTAGCGGTCCGCGGGCACCGCCGCCCACGTGATCGGCACGTCACGGTCGTAGCCGTCGGTGAACCGCGCCCCGACCGCGCCGGGCAGTTGCGGTGCCCGGCCGACCGGGGTGCGCACGTCGAAGGCGAGTCGGTCCAGGGCGACAGGTGCCGGGACCGTGCCGCCGACCAGCTCGGCCACCTGGCCGGCGGACAGCGCCGACCGGTACACGCGGAAGTCGTCCACCGCGCCGTCGAACAGCGGGTCCGGGTAGAAGGAACGGCCGATGAACCCCGCGGCGGTCGCACCCTCGACGAGCTGCCCGGCGGTCGCGGTCGTTGTCGCGGAAGCCACCGCGGCCCCGTCCAGGTAGGTGGTGATGCGGTCGGCCGCCGCGTCCAGCGTCACCGTGACGGTCTTCCACACACCCGAAGGCAACGCCCCCGATCCCGTGACCTGCGCTTCTGCCCCACCTCCCGCGGTGGTGACAGCGGTGCGCAGGCGACCGCCGCCGCTGTAAGGGGTCGAGAACAGGTACCGGTCGGTGTCCCTGCCCAGCGCGTAGATCCACTGCCACGGCGCCGTCGTGCCGTCCCACTTGACCCGCACCGAGACCGTCAGGTCCGACGCGCCCTCCAGCACCGGCTTCGGCAGGCTCACGTACGGGCCGTCGGAGGTCGGTGCGCCACCGGGCAGCTCGAGCGCCTTGCCGCTCACGCCGTCGACCAGCGCCGCGCGCGTGCCGTTGACCAGTGCGCCGTGCAGGCCGTTGCCGGAAAGGTCGGTGACGACTCCGGAGGCCAGGTCGTCGCCGTCGAACCCGTAGTGCAGCGCCGGTGGCGGCAGGTCGGTCGTGGTGGCCGTCGCCGGCGAGCCGCCGACGGCCACCAGGTACTGGACAGCCAGCACGACCGACGCCGCAGCGCCCGCGCGTCTCGCCCTTGACATCCCCATCGTCACTGCTCCTGAGGTCGCTGGTGGTCATATCGCCTGCTCAGCCGGACCTGAGCGCGGCGAATGTCGAACCGGTTCGATTTCACGTAGTACCTGCTGGCAGCCCCATCACCTCTGGACGCGGGCTAGAAGCCCCACAGCCGCCAGGTCTGGTTGAGCGGGCCACCCTGGCCGGCGGGGTTGCAGGTCCACTGGTGGATCGGGGCGCGTGCCGCCGTGGAGATCTCGCTGACGTCGACGCACTTGCCGCTGTGCCGAGCCACGAGCTGGTAGTCGTGGGGGTCGTTGCCCGGATAGGTCACCTTGCGCAGCGCGAACTGCTGGTTCTGCGCCCCGCCGACGCAGGTCCACTGCTGCACGGCGGCACCGTCCGCGGTGGACGAGCCGTTGACGTCGAGGCACTTGCCGGTCTGCTGGTTGACGACGGTGTAGGTGCCGGCGACCCCCGGCACCGGGCGGAAGTCCCACAGCTGCTGGTCGCCGCCCTCGCAGTGGTACTGCTGCTGCCGGTTGCCGTCGGCGGTGCTGAGGTTCGTGTTGTCCAGGCACTGCTGCGAGTGCTGGGCAACCGCCACGGAGGCCACTCCCCTGCTCGTCGGCGGCAGGAGCGTGATGGTGAACGTGTCGTCGGCGTTCGTGTGCGGCAGGTTGACCGTGGCACCGTTGCCGGACAGGGTCACCACGGAGTTCTGGGTGGTGATCGGTCCCTGGACCGCGCCGCCCCGGTTGTGCGCGATGCGCTGGGTGACGACCCGCACCTGGTTGTTCTGCACGATGCCGCTCGTGGCGTCCAGCCGCCGGAGCTGGAGGGCGATGTTGCCCGTGGTACCGCCGCCGCCGACCAAAATCTTCGCGACCCCGTTCGCCTTCGTGGTGAACGCGTCGTAGGACGGACTGGGCGTCACGGAGACGATCTGCCCCGTCTGCGAGCCGTAGAAGCGGTAGACCCACCACTCGCCCTTCGGCTGGTGCACGCCCGCCGAGTTGCGCACGAGCAGGTTGCCGAGGTCGTTGTGCAGGTTGCCCGCGCTGGCCCAGTTGGCGCGCAGACCGTCGGCCCCGGCCCGTTCCAGGCGCGCGACGTACCAGGAGCCATCGCCGGGGTTCTGCTCGTCGGGCGCCCCGTACTCGTTGATCTGGTACGGACGCGGGTGCGGGATGCCACGCGAGTCGAGCGTGGCGTTCGCAGCCCTGACGTCCGCCACCGGGTCACCGGGCAGGGAATGCCAGCTGATGATGTCGGGCACCGTGTTCGACGTGCGGATGAAGTCGAGGTACTGGTTCCACCACGCACCCGTGGTCGTCGGCACGCCCGCGAAGCTCGGACCGACGATCAGCTGCTGGGGGAACGCGGCCCGGACGCGGTGGTACGTGCGGCGCCACAGCTCGAAGTACTGCGACTGCGGGCGGTTCCAGAACATGGCGAGGTTGGGCTCGTTCCACAGGTCCCACTGCACCGGGACACCGGTCGCCCGCACGTCGTTGATCACGCGGGTGAGGAAGTTGTCGTAGTCGGTCCAGTTGCCGTTGTCGCCGGGGAAGCGGGAGATCGGGTAGCCGTCCGCGCCCCACAGGTCGTGCACCAGCAGGACGAACTCGCCACCCAGCGACCGGGTACGCACCAACTGGGCACGCGTGGCGTCCCACCGGCGGTCGTACCGTCCCGCGACCCAGCCACCGGGGCCGTCGAGCTGTGCGCCACCGGCACGCATGTACCTGAACTTCACGTCGCGGTAGAAGTGGTCCGCCGGCCCGGACGCGTCCTCGGTCATGCCGTAGATCCACCCGGAGGCCCGGTAGGTCGGGGAACCGCCGGCGACGGAGAAGTCGACCGAGATCGACTCGTTCCCGGCCAGGGCGGCAGGGGCAGGTGCTGCGAGGGATGCGGCGACCGCGAGGACAGCGGCGGCGCAGCGGCCTCGCCGTCTTGCGAGTGTGGTGGCCACGCTTGACTCCTTTGTCAGGGCACCGATGAGGGAGGCGCAGGGCAGACCGTGCGCCGTTCCTGGAACGGGGTGAGCGGAGGCGTTATCGGCGGTGACACCGGACCGCGGTGACGGCCGGGTGCACGCAAGCAGGGATTTGCCGTTGAACCATATGAGCTCCGTACGCGGCAAGAGCAGTCGAACCGGTTCGATCGCTGAGGACCGTACGCCTTCAATCCCTGGCTGTGCAAGAGAGTATGGTGATCGAACCGGTTCGTTAAGCCGTCGCGGTTCACCGCGTCGTGCGTGGTCGGCCATCGGCGCCAGGCCAGGAGTCGCGGTGCACCAGGGGCGCGAAGCGGATCAGGTGGAGGTCGAGCTGGACCTGTACATCAGGGTCTCGCCCAGTAATTTCACCGTTCACGAATGACACGACACTGTGCCTGCAGAAAATTGTACCCGAGCAGGTTAAGCGTCATCGCGATACTGTGTACGACTCCGCCGAGACGGTCCTGTCGTTCTAGACGAAGCGTTCAATCCAGCTGGGTTCAAGAGACTGAGGCCGTGCCTGCGGGGTATCTGGCCGCGAGCGATCGGTACGTGCGGTGCTCATTGTAGTGCCGCTCGCACTCATTCAACGCGTACCATAGGTGGATCTGATTCCAGATCAGCGTGCGATCCAACAGTTCCCCGCGAAAGGTCTTGTCCCAGTCGAGAGAACTTAGCGGCGAAAGATTGAATCGCGTCGACTGGCCCTCTACACCAGGTTCGAGCTATCCAGTGGCGCATGAACACACAAACTGCGCACGCTTGCTACGAGCGGGTGCTGAAGTTCCCCTCGGACACGGACGTTAAACACACGCGGAGAGGTCGTCGCATAGACGGCCTCTTTTGCTATGTCGTACCTGAGTTCGACACCGAGGTCTTCATAGAGCTTGGCGAGCCTTTCCGACTTCCCTTCCGTGATGATCGTCGTCACGTCGTCGAGACCGTCCAGCCTCGCTTGAACTTCAGCGGCCGTGAGTGTTGAAGGCGCGGGCAGGCCTTCCAGTTCGGCGCTCGCCGCCGCGCGCTGTTCCTCCGCCTCGTTGATCGCCTCTACCAGCGCGACCGGATCGACGCCTGCCGCGATCGCCGCCTGAAACCGCCGCAATTCGGCCTCAGCGACTTCTAGCCGCTTCTTCGCGGCATCGCGCGTCGTCGACTTCTCCGCCGAGCCACCCTGCGACTCGACGAGGTGCGCCACCGTCCGATCTATGCTCTTTCGATCGACGATCTGGCACAGCCACTTGTTCAGCAGCTCCAACACCACGTTCTCGGCGAGATTCACCGTCCTGGGATGGCTGTTCAATGCCGCTGACCCCGGAGCCAACGAGCGCGCCAGACACCGGTAGTAGGTGTGCTCTTTCCGGATGATCGCCCCTTGCATCTTCCGCGTGCAGATTCCGCACCGCACCCGGCCTTTCAGGATGTACGGCCGCGCTCCGCTGGTGCGAGTGCGTTCGAGCTTCGCCCTTCCTCGCATTCCACCGGCCGCCCGCGACTTGCGGAGTAGCTGGGCCTCCGTGAACTCCTCGACCGACACGAGCGCCGGGTGCGCGGGTCGGCGAGAGCGAACGACGCGGTCGGGGCTCGATCGGCGGAACTTGACGACGTGACCGGCCGCTACGTCGTCCGGGTCGAGCAGCGTCTCCAACTTCCGCCACCGACCAAAGAACGCGTAGCCCGTGTAGCGGGGTCATACTCGTTGATCAAGCCGCCTAGCACTCGCCGACGACGTACGGATCTACAGCCTGGCTCTCTGGTCGGTTGATCGGGTCGTGGCGCCGTATGGTGCCGCGCTCGATGTGGTCGCCGGTGGTTGTAGTGGGAGACGTAGCGGTTCAACACTGACGTCAGGTGCCGCTCGTCAATGATCAGCAGCCGATCCGTGAGCTCACGTCTGACGGTGCCGACAAACCGTTCCGCATAGCAGTTGGCCCGTGGACGTCGCGGTGGGATCTCCACAACGTCGATGCCGGCGTCCGCGAGAACGGAATCGAACGACACTGTGAACTGGCCGGCCCTGTCACGGACCAGGAAACGAAACTCGCTGGCCCGGTTGTCCAGCTCTATGAGGAAATTGCGAGCCTGCTGCGTGGTCCACGGGCCATCGGGGTTGGTGGTAGTGCCGAGGATGTGGACATAGCGGGTGCCGACCTCCATCACGAAGAACACGTACACCCGCTTCAACGTGACGACGCAGTCGACGTGGAAGAAGTCGCACGCCAGCATGGTCTCCGCCTGAGCACGCTAGAACCGCCGCCGCCGCGACGTGTCGGAGTCCCGAGTCGGCGACAGCGGAATCCGAAGCCGCTTCAACACCTGGCGAACAGGTGATGCGGCCGTCCGGTGGCCGAACTTGAGCAGTTCACCTTGGATCCGGCGGTAGCCCCAGCCCGTATTCTCCCGCGCCATATGCTCGATCAACGCCACCACGGCCTCATCAATCCGCGGCCGACCACTCCGCTTCCGGTAGGTCCACTTCTTGGCGACCAAGCGCCGATGCCACCGCAACACCGTGCCCAGCGACACCGACCGGTGCTCTCGCAGCCACACCGGTAACCGCCGCACCAACGCGGCGAGCACGGCACGATCAGTCCAATCCAACCGAGGACACCGCTGACCTCGACGAGTACGGAGTTTCGGCACCGCACAGGCAAGCAACGCCCTGTCCTCCGGCCGCAATCGTGGCCGCTGACCGCCGAGTTGCCGCTGCGGACCGCGAGTTGATGGCGTAGCGCGAGGATCTCGATGTCCTTCTCGCGATCGGTCATGCGCAGCAGCCATAGCCCGGTGAATGCGTGGGAGACGGCGCACTGGGCGAAGCGGACCAGCACGGCCGCGAGCATGCCGGATGATGTTCGTTAGCACGTCGACGCCTGCTGAGCTGAACGGACATCTTTCTCGGCACGCACAGGTTCGTGTCGAGAGCCTGGGAATCTTCTCAGCCATCCGTCTGCCCAGTTCCGCAGCTCGTCCTGGCGAGGCTCAGAAAGCGCTCAGCCAGCCCATCACCGTCGCGACCATGAACGCCAGCGTCATGAGCACCACGATCATCACCGCCACCAGCGTCACGATGGGGGCCTTGCGCGACGGCATCGGTTGAGGATGGGACAAGCCGGAGGTCTGACCGGACTCGGGCGGGGTGTCGCCTGGTGTGACGCCGCCGCCTCGTTCCAGGCCAGGCGTGCGGACGGGATCCGGGTCGGGCGGCGTGTCACGGGGAGCGCCGCCGCCCTCGAGTCCTGCGTTGCGATTGGGATCCGATTGAGACGGAGTCGCGGTCATGTGCGCCGAATACCCCACGGCAACACCGTGAACCATCGGGTGAGGAAGGCCCGCTCGTCCTCGTGGTGTCGCCCGTCGACAGCGACTGATCTGCTCACCACCGCGTCCTGCGACTGTGCCGCGCCGCGACGTACCGGTCACGAAACAACGATGTCACAGGATGATGTTGAGCAGAACGGTCAGCAATACAGAGGCGAACACGGAGAAGGCGATCATCGCAAGGCAGCCGAGTCGGCCACCGAGGGGACGGATCTTCACTTGTTCTTCCCTGTGCTCAATGGTGTGCGGCGTCGCGCCGGCGAGCGCCCGCCTTGGCCAGGCCACGGCTGATCATGTAACCGATGGCCAGGAAGGTGATGTAGCGCAACGCCTGCTCGGCGTTGAACGGGTCGGCGGTGCCGGCATCGCCGCTCACCATCAGCGCCGTGACCACAACCGCGGCAACCGCGGCGAGGAACACGAAGAACTCCGTGGTCTTGAACGACGGTTTCGTCTCCACATCCGGCCGATGCATCGCGGGCGCACCGGATGCGAGGTCGCCCGTCACCCTGCCACTTTGCAATCCCGGAGTTCTGGGAACGCCGCCCACTGGACCTGTTGCGCTGGTCATGTCTGTCCTCCTGCCGAGATCAAGCGCACATCGATGGTTCGCTGTACGTACCCTTGCCTAAGCGACACAAACCGAGGCCCGCGATCTGGCCCCTGAGCTGGCCGGGATGACGCGGAACAGGTCGACAGTTGGTGGTGCGATCGGCTCGAAGCGGAGTACCGCAACGCCGTGCCAGGCAGCCGCCGCGGTGACGCCTCGACCACCCACCCGCCCTGCGGGCGCAGCGAAACGTGCGTCTTGGCGTAGGGGCACCAGCCACATCATCGCGAACGTTGTCAGCGCATCACCCGAAGGCGACGTCCACGCCACCGACGCACGCAACGCAGTGGCCACACGGCTCGAGGCCGAGCATCCGGACTGCAAGATCGAGCTGTTCACGTGGACGCCTGCCGGAGTCGCTACGAGCTGCAGACCGACTCTGGTTCGCCGCGCTATCCACGCTTCTACATCGTTGCTCTACAGGAACAGCCACCGAAGTTCACGCACTTGGCCGGTCAAGCCCAGCTCGTCCCTGGCTCGCAACAACCTCACGATCGCCACCGTCGACCACGCGCACGCGATGTCGGTGTAGATCACGAAATACCCAGCGTCACCGCCCATAGGGGATTCGTCCGCATCTGGCGGGCGGTAACCGATCAGATCTTCACCCGTTGCGGTGATGGCGCTCGGTTCTCGCGCAACACTGGTGGAGGCTGGCCAGTATGGACCGCGTACATCCCTGCGACCTGTGCGACGGCACGGGCGCGATGACCTGGCAGCAACCCGTGCCCGGCCCAGATGGCTCGCTCGTGTTGACGGAGATGAACCACCCCTGCGTCAACGGCTGCTCGGGCTGGTTCAAGCTCCCCGCCGCCGAGCGCGGCACTGTCATCGAACCTGGCACGGCCAAGATGACAGGGGCGGGCAACGTCGCCGTCACCAACCTGGAACACCGCACGGAGTGGACCCGGCCGATGCCGCCGCCCGGCGGCAATACGCCCGCGCCGTCGATCTGATCGCACCTGGCCTACGAGGGCCGAACGCTACGCCGACCTCTGCAGAAGCCCTACGCATCATCTTCAGGCCACGCCATGGGCCGACTTCCCAGCTGCGCGGCGGCGATTGCCTCGAACACATTGCGGTGCACGTGAAGGACCCCGTCGACACGGGTCACCGCGAGCGGGCAGAGCGCGGCGCACTGGTCAGCGACGATCGCCAGTCGCGTGCCCGCCTGCTCGGCGTCGGCATGGCTTCGGACGAGCATCCGCAATCCAGCAGAACCCATGAACGTGGCTTGCCGCAGGTCGATGACGACCGCGGGTGGACGCTGCGCGATCTGTGCGGAGATCGCAGTCCGGACGACGTCCTCGCCCTCTCCCCGCTGGGCCACCTCGCCGACCACGACGATGACCGGCAGCCCACCGACAAGAGATACCTCGACGAACACCATGCCTGAGTCGTCGCTGTATTGAGCACTCATCGTGCGCTTCTTCCTACGCGTGCCAGTCGGTACCGACGCCCACCCCGTACGCCGCAGGAAAGTGCACGAGTTGTGGGGATGGCCGTCTTGCACGGTAGGAGCAGCATCCGGGGGCCATCAACCGACGTTCACCTGTTCTGCCGATGAGCCACGCCGGTCGTCGGCGTTGCGCTGGTGTGACGGCCCAGGCCCTTGGTGGCTACGCCGAACACGTCGTGCAGGAGCGTTGTCCCTCCCGGTCCCGAACGGTCTTTCCGCAAGGACGTCGCGATCGTCCCGAGCTGCGGTCCGGTTAGCCGCGCGGTCGTCTCCGTGCGCAAACCGGGTCCTTCGCGTTCTTCGGTCCGTAGTTCCTGTCGGCGCCTCGTCGTGTTCTTCCTTGCCCTGAGAGGGGGGTCGAGTGCTGGACAGGCCGCCCTCCGTGCGAACAACCCGCGGGGGCATCCGGACGCCGGTCGGCACTGTGGTGATCCCCGCGGAGCTGAGGATCTTGTCAGCCAAGGCGGGTGTTTGGCGTCGCGGTCACGGATGAGGAATCTGATCCGCGCGAGGTATCCGGTGTCCTCGAGGTCCATGAGCAGGATGCGGACGGCCTGGCTGGCCCAGGCATGAGTGGGGTGCAGCCTGCGAACGCAGAAGTCTTTCCACCTAACGGTTGTCCGACGCGGGGACGGATCGACGCCAGCAGCCTTCAGGATCTCCCACACCGTGGAGGCGGCGATCGCCACGCCCAAGAACGCGAGTTCGCCGTGAATGCGTCGACACCCCACGACGGGTTCTCGGTTGCCAGACGTAGTCAGCACCGTGTCCGGGCTGACCAGAGCCGGAGGCGGCGCAACCCCGCCCGATCCAAGGGCACGAGCAAGACTGCGAGCAACGCCTGTCCTCAGACCGCGGTCGTGGGCGCTGATCGCCGAGCTGTCTGCGCATGACCGCGAGCTGATGACGACGGCACCGCCTACCGAGCCGGCGGCCTGCGCGTCGGGGCGTACTCCGACGACCGGAAGATCACGCCCATTGTTCCCGACATCGCGGGCGTAGCGCTGAACGACAAGACAAATCGCATTCCAGGAACGCTTCAGCTTCTCGTTGAGCGCTGTCCTGGGGTTCGCAAGGTGTCTCCGGCCGCGGCCGATTGGTTCGTCCGAAGCTGGTCTGCGAATGTTGGGTGTCCAACGCATCCGGAACGCTGCAAGGGCGGCGAACAGTTCACGGTCGTCGGTCTTGTCGCTGACAGCGTTGCGCACGTGGAACTAGTGATCAGACGTGTCCGCCAGTGTGTCGGCGGACCCGGGGGCGACATCGGCCGCAGCGGGGCGGGTCAGCACCGCGGCCGTGTCCAGCGCGCCGGTGGCGACGTCGCGGGCGACGTCGGAGAGCCGGAGGCGATGGGCGCGAGCATGGTCGCGTAGCCGTGTGTAGGCCTGATGCACGTCCAGGCCTCCTGCCTCGACCAGTACCCCCTTGGCCTGCTCGAGGACAGTGCGGTGGTGCAAGGCGGACTGCAACTGCTCGTAGATGATCTCCTCGCGGCGCACTGAGCGCTGCTGCAGAATGCCGATGGTGGCCATGTCGGCCAAGGTCTGTCCGAGCGCGACACTGGCATCGTCGATGGCCGCCGGCTGGGCCCGAAGCAACGTCAACGCCCCGATGACCTCGTTACGCAGCCGCATCGGCACCGCGGTCGCCGCACGGAATCCCGCCTGCACCGCCGCAGGCGCGAACAGCGGCCATCGGTCGGTCGCGGTGGCCAGATCACCGCTGGAGACCACGGCACCGGTGTGCACGCAGTCCAGGCACGGCCCTTCGCGCGTTTGCGCGGCGAACACCTCCACCAGGTAGGCGTGTTCAGAAGACCCGGCTGCGGGCCTCCATCCGCCGCGCTGGTCAGAGAGGATCACCCCGGCGGCGTCGACCCGCAGCAGCTCCACCGACCGCTCGGCGAGCATGCTGAGGAAGTCGAGGACGTCGAAGTCCGCGACCAGCGTGTCGGCAAGCGACAGGAACACCTCGGCCAACCGCTGGTCCCGCCCGGTGCTCATCGTGACGACCTTTCCACCCGCGTCATGACCAATCCTCCTCCTGCGTGAACCGCAGTCTGCGCGTGACGACCCGCCGGGCGACCTCGGCCAGCGGCAGGTCGTGGGCGAAGGCATACCCGCGCAATCGCAGCAACGCAGTCTCGGTGGTTGTCTCAAGTTGCACCTGCGCCATGCCCGCCGCCTGGTACACCTCGACATGTGGGTCGAGCAGCCAGCTCATGTCCGCGGTGTGGTGCCCGGCGAGCTCGTCGGAGATGCCGTGAGTGGCCATGTCGGTGAGGATCAGCGCGTCGCTCATCTCGCTGCGCGACAGCGAACCGGGTGAACCGCGGTAGAGGTCCAACGACCCCAACCGCGCCACACCGACCTGCAGCGGGAACGAGAACACCGCCGCGGCCCCCAGCGCCAACGCGCCAGGGGTGAACGCGGGCCACCGCGCACCTTCGGCGGCCAGATCGGGCACCAGCACCGGACCACCGGAGGCGAACGCGTCCAGGCACGGTCCCTCACCGACGGTGAGTTGCAGGTCTTCCAGCCCGGCGCTCGTCGGATTCGTCGCATGCACCAGGCCCCGACTCGGATGGTCCGCGCTGCCGCTACCGATGCCGAGGTGGCTGAGCACGGTGGCGCCGGCGCCGGTGATCGACAGTTCCTTCACGCACCGCCCGCAGACCAACGCCACAGTGGAGGCCGATTCACCGTCGCGATCGGCGATCAGCAGCTCCCGGAGCCGAGCACGCCGGTCCTGATCCACGACACCCTCCGCGCTCGACTCGCACCGCTCGATCGACCCTAACCTGTCCGCGACCTGCCAACGGCCGTACAGGCCGTGCAAGGCCCGACTACCTCGACGGCTCGGGAGCCTGGGAACCAGAGGTGAGCGACTCGTGAAGGGCCTGGTGTCCAGTCCGTTCGGCCCGGAAGGTGCTGTGCGGGAGCGCGGGCGGCTGCCAGCATCGCGGGTCCCGGTAGCAGTGTGCGGAGTCGCAGCGGCTTTGCGAGCGCTGGGCTGGCATCACGAAAGCCTCACCGGCGCTGCAGCCGTGAACGGCCATCAGCATGCCCTTGGCCTGATCGATCTCGACCGGGAGTACACGGCGGTTTCCAGGTGGGTCACCCGCGTGCGGGTGACCTGCCACAACTGGGCGTTGGTGATCGCGGCGGAGGCGCCAGTGGTGAACGGCCGCATGACGCTCTCGTCGAACAGGTCGAAGGCACGCGCGGTGGCTGTAGACGTTGAGCGACCCGAGCAGCCTGTCGCCGTCGGCGACCGTCGCCAGCATCGGCACGGCGAGGTAGGCGCAGATGCCCGACCTCGTGGGGCGACAGGGCCGATCCTCCCGTGCGCACCGATCCCGCGATCGCCGCGCTGCAGACCGCAACGACGGTGCTGAGCGTGCTGCTCACGGCCAGCAAGGCGTCGACCGCTCGAATTGATCGGCTCACCGCTCCGTTCCGGTGCACTACGACGGCTATGGCGGCACACAGCGCCGCCATCCCGCCGATGATCAAGCAGTGATCATTGTCCTTTGGCCGCGTCGTAGCCGAGGTGCAACCAATCCGACGCGGCGACCGCCGACAGAGCGGTCGCGATCAGCCGGGTCGCCCTCGGCGCGAGCACCAGACCGGCCGTGAGTGCGCCGGCGATCCACACACCCGAGCAGAACGGACAGGTGACGAGCTCGCCGACGGCATGGCGCACACCGTGACCGCGGACGGTCTCGTTGACCTCGGCCTCGCCCGCCGACTGCTCGTAACGGGTGAACGGAGCGCGCAGGACGCTGGTGATCGATGACTTGGTGGCCAGCCTGCTGGCCTTGTGGGTGGCCAAGGCCAGCAGGACGGTGTCGCCGGCGGTGAACCGCTCGGGAAGCTGTGTTCCCTTGTGCCGGCCGACGGCCGTGGCGATGCCGACCAGCGCACCGTAGGAGCACAGCGACGCCAGGTATCCGAGCAGCGGGCGACGTTCATCCCCGGCGTAGGCGGTCTGCATGCGGGTGAAGGACTCGACGATCGACATGGGCAAGGTGTTGCCGCCGCTGCGGCCGTCAAACCGCGATGCCGGTGGGTTCGCCATGGCGGAACTCAGGCGCCCACGCGGTTGGGAACCGGTGCTGACCCGTCCCCGCGCAGCGCGCTCCTCGCCCACCGGGCCACCGACGACGGCTCGGGACGCAGCTCGTCACCGTGCTGTTCGACCACGATGAGGTCTTCACCGCTGTGCGTCTCGATCGCCAGCGACCACCCGTGCCGCTCATCCCAGAGCAATGCCACCTCCCGGCCCGGGAAGTCCGGCAATCGTCCGTCCAACGCCACATAGGCGTTCGATGGTCGTTCCCCTTGGACACAGCAGCACTGCGGGCTCAAGCCCAGCGCGCGGGCGACCAGCCGGACATGACGGCGCACACCGCGTGTCCAGGTGTCGTCGAAGTCGAGTTCCATCACGAGCGCCGCCTTCGCTAGTCGGATGTGACACGCCGACTGCTTGACGTGGGAGAGGGATACCTCCGCCCGCTTCGCCCAATCATCCGGTTGTGGCACCCGGATCGGCTCGCAGGTCCGCCAGGTGTGCGATGGGATCTGTCTCGTCCTCGTCGACATGAGCGTGACTGCAAGACCGCGGATACGAGCCGCCGGTGCCCAAACAGGACTCGATCTCGCTGCACCACCGAACCGGTCGACCGCACCTCACGTTCGAGCGAGGTGACCAGGTTCAACGCAGTGCGGTCGTCTCCCGCGGCAGCAGCAGACCCTGCGTCCGTACCACACGGACTGACCGCTTTCCGGTGACGGACGTGCAGATACGCCCGACCTCCCTGCCGCCACGGCCAACGCACACACCCTCGGCACGTCGAGCAGCAACCGTCGCGGCGCGCTACCCTCGAAGGATCTGCGGTCTTCCTGCGCCGAAAAGCGGCACTCGCCCCGGATGTGGTTGGTGATGGACGGGTACGCCGGACGTCGCACGATAATCCGGTTCAGCATCGAGCCGGTGGGGTCGCTCCCGCCGTGCTGCTCGTCTCGGGGCTCTCGTCAGCCGGCGAGGAGACACGAGCATGACAACCCGCGACCAGGTGAACCCGTTGTTGCCCCTCGTGCTGGACGAGGTGACAACCGCACTGGGACGCCTTTCCGAAGCGCTCAGTCGTGAGGACGACCTGCGGAGGCTGATGGCCTCGGTCTGTGAGCAAGTCGTGCGTGCGGTGCATGGTCTCGACGAGGCGACCGTGACACTGCTCGATGACGGCACGCCGTTCACCGCCGCGAGCACGAGCGAGCTCGTCACCCGGCTGGACGGTGTCCAGTACCGCGACCGTGCCGGTCCGTGCTTGGATGCCGCCAAGACGCGCCAGCTCGTGCGGGCAACGATCGACGAGGCAGAGGATCGCTGGCCCGCCTTCGGCATGGAGTCCCGTGCCGCTGGAATGGGCAGCTTCCTGTCCGCACCGCTGACCCTGGACAGCGAACACTCGGGCGCCATCAACGGTTACTCCAGGCAGGGACATGGCTTTCTGGAACTGGATGCTCCGCTGCTGGCGCTCTACAGCACCGCCGTGGAAACGAGCCTGCGCAGCCACAGCATGTACCTGCAAGCGTTCAAACTCGCCGAACAGCTGCGCGCCGCGCTGACCACGCGTGCCGTGATCGACCAGGCCAAAGGCGTCCTCATCGCCGTGCACGGCATCACCGCCGACGAAGCCTTCCAGTTGCTGGTCGAGCGGTCACAGCGCGAGAACATCAAGCTGCACGCGCTGGCCGAGCGGTTCATCGAGGACCTGATCAACCGCTCCGGCCCGCTGCAGGTTCTTTCCCGGGAAGGCGCCTGATGGGCATGCGGATCGCGTTGATAGCCACCGGCCACACCGGCGCGACGCCCTACGGGGCCGGAGTCGGCGGGCTTGCGCGAGCGTTGGTCCGGCACCGGCATGAAGTTGTGGTCTACACCCGCAAGGACGCGGCCGACCTCCCAGCACGTGAGCGCACTCAGGACGGCTACGAGGTCGTGCACGTACCTCTCGGGCCCGCCCGCCCGATGACCGCAGACGACGCGTGGTCCTTCACCGACGACCTGGCCCGGTTTCTGAAGCGCGAGTGGGATGAGCGAGCTCCGGACATCGTGCACTCGGTCGGGTCCATGGCCGGCCTCGCCGCATTGCTGGCAGCACGCGAACCCAAGGTCCCAGTGGTGCACACCCACCACGAACCGAACCCCGAACAGGAGCGGGTCGAGCGGCTGATCTGCCGGCACGCCGCGCACCTCATGACGACCAGCAGCGGTCAGGTGACCGGTCTGTGTCACATGGGCGTGCCTCGCTCCCAGATCACGGTGGTGCCCGTCGGCGTGGACCTCAAGGGCGAGGAGACGGCCGGGAGCACCGAGCAGCGCACCGACCGGGTGAACGTGCTCGGCGTCGGCGAGCTGCTGCCGGGCCACGGATTCGACACCGTCATCACTGCCATCGCCGGCGTGCGCGACGCCGTGCTGGTGATCGCCGCACCTGTCGAAACGCCCGACCTGAGGACCGGCCACGAGGCGAAGCGGCTGCGACAGCTCGCCGTGGAACTCGGCGTGCAGGACCGGGTGTCGGTGACAGGAGCCTCAACCCGGTCCGACGTGACCGGGCTGCTGCGCTCGGCCGACCTCGTGGTAACCGCACCGCGACAGGACTCAACTGGAATCGTTGCGCTCGAAGCAATGGCGTGCGCTCTACCGGTCGTCGCCTCAGCTGTGGGAGCGCTCGCGGACGTAGTGGTCGACAAGATCACCGGCCAGCTGGTACCGCCAGGCGACGCCCCCGCACTAGCACTCGTCCTGCGCGAACTGGTCGCGAATCCGGCCAGGCGGGAAGCCTTCGGCATCGCAGGCGCCGACCGTGTCCGAGCGCGGTACAGCTGGGATCGCATCGCGGCCGACGTAGTTCTGGTCTACCAACGCGCGCAGCTCGTCCGCGCGTGACGTGAAACGTCATCGTCGCGCGGGGGCGGCCGTCCGCGACCACGCCAGCAGCCAGGCCGCCCCCATCGCGGCGTCGATGAGATACGCCTTGGGAATGCGACCACTGCCCGTCCGCCGCCGCACGAGTCTGCGCCCAGCCAAGTCCGATCAACAACGCGGCGGTGGTGCGTTGCAACCACCGGTCGGTCTTGCGACCGAACACGCCTCGAAGCTGCGCATGGTCGTCAGTTCGCCACGCCAGCACACCAACGGTGGCGCCGCTCTGTGTTTGCTCACAGAGGGATCGCGTCCGTTGGTCCCACCCTTTCGGTTCGGGCCAGCACTGGCAGTGGGTCTCGTGTGGACGTTGTCAAGCCGCCTGGCGCGCTGACGCACCAGTCTCTGGTTCGAACCGGGGGCGGCACGCTGCTCGACCGTTCCACCGAGGTGACGACCCGACACCTGCTGAACAGATCCCGAGGTCAGGGCCTGGATACCACTCTTCTGAGAGGACAAACGTTCTATCAAGTCACGTGTTCTCCGCCAGCCGAACCGCCCTGCCGCACATCTGCGAGGTGATGCGCGACAGGGCTTGCGTTCGAGCGGTGTCAGCTCACGCGTTGCAGAACGACCAGCGATCGCGCCGGCAGGGTCAGCTGCTCAGCCGCCGCTGTCGGCTTCTCGCTCTCGCCGACCTCGCCGGTGGCGGTGTCGACCACGACCGTCCACTCCGGACTGTACTCGACGTCGGGCAGCGTCACCTCGATGTCTTCGAAGTGCGAGTTGAAAGCGATCAAGAAGGAGTCGTCGACCACCTGCATGCCCCGCGAGTCGAGGTCGGGGATGCCTTCACCGTTGAGGAAGACGACGATGCACCTGCCGAAGTCGTCCTCCCAGTTCTGCTCGGTCATCTCTTCGCCGGACGGCGCGAACCACGCGATGTCGCGCAGCTCCTCACCCTTGCGAATCGGCCTGCCGACGAAGAAGCGCTTGCGCCGGAACACCGGGTGCGCCTTGCGGAACGCGGTCACCGCGGAGGTGAAGTCGACGAGTTCGGCGTTGCCGGCCAGCAACGACCAGTCGACCCAGGAGACCTCGTTGTCCTGGCAGTAGGCGTTGTTGTTGCCGTTCTGCGTGCGCCCGAACTCATCGCCGTGCAGGATCATCGGCACGCCCTGCGACAGCAGCAGGGTCGCGATCAGGTTGCGCCGTTGCCGTGTCCGCAGTTCGAGCACCCCGGGGTCGTCGGACGGGCCTTCGGCACCGCAGTTCCAGGACCGGTTGTGGCTCTCGCCGTCCTGGTTGTCCTCGCCGTTGGCCTCGTTGTGCTTCTCGTTGTACGACACCAGGTCGTTCAGCGTGAAGCCGTCGTGCGCCGTCACGAAGTTGATCGACGCGTACGGCCGGCGCCCGTCGTTCTGGTAGAGGTCCGAGGAGCCTGTGAAGCGAGAAGCGAACTCGCCGAGCGTCGCGGGCTCACCGCGCCAGAAGTCGCGCACGGTGTCGCGGTACTTGCCGTTCCACTCCGTCCACAGTGGAGGGAAGTTGCCGACCTGGTAGCCACCGGGCCCGACGTCCCACGGCTCGGCGATCAGCTTGACCTGCGACACCACCGGGTCCTGCTGCACGACCTCGAAGAACGTCGCCAGCCTGTCCACGTCGTAGAACTCGCGCGCCAGCGTCGCCGCGAGGTCGAACCGGAAACCGTCGACGTGCATCTCGGTCACCCAGTAGCGCAGCGAGTCCATGATCAGCTGCAGCGTGTGCGGCGAGCGCACGTTCAGCGAGTTGCCGGTACCCGTGTAGTCCGTGTAGTACTGCGGGTCGTCGTCTTCCAGCCGGTAGTACGACACGTTGTCGATACCGCGCATCGACAGCGTCGGCCCGAGGTGGTTGCCCTCCGCCGTGTGGTTGTAGACCACGTCGAGAATGACCTCGATGCCCGCGTCGTGCAGGGCCCTGACCATGCCCTTGAACTCCTGCACCTGGTTGCCGGAACCGGCCTGCGAGGCGTAGGCGTCGTGCGGGGCGAAGAACCCGATGGTGTTGTAACCCCAGTAGTTGCTGAGCCCCTTCTCGACCAGGGTGTGGTCGCTGATGAACTGGTGCACCGGCATCAACTCGACCGCCGTGACCCCCAGCCGGGTCAGGTGGTCGATCATCACCGGGTGCGCGAGGCCCGCGTAGGTGCCCCGCAGGGGCGGCGGAATCTCCGGATGGGTGATCGTGAGGCCGCGGACGTGGGCCTCGTAAATGACGCTCTCGTGGTAGGGAGTCTTCGGCAACCTGTCGTCCGCCCAGTCGAAGAACGGGCTCACCACCACGGACTTCGGCACGAACTCCGCCGAGTCCGCGTCGTTGCGCTCGTCCGGCGAACCGAACCGGTAGCCGAACAACGACTCGTCCCACCGCAGACCGTCGCTGATCGCCTTGGCGTACGGGTCGATCAACAGCTTGTTGGGGTTGCAGCGCATGCCGCGCTCCGGGGCGTACGGCCCGTGTACGCGGTATCCGTACCGCTGACCGGGACCGACACCATGCAGGTAACCGTGGTGGACGAAACCGCTCACCTCGGAGAGGTGAACCCGCGTCTCGGTGCCGTCGTCGTCGAACAGGCACAGCTCGACGCGGTCGGCGACCTCCGAGAACAGAGCGAAATTGGTGCCGACGCCGTCATAGGTGGCGCCGAGCGGATAGGACGTTCCAGGCCAGGCTTTCACGGGCGAGGTATGCCCACCAGCGCCGGGTTCAACCGGAGACAGATGTGAGGCTCAACGCCCTTCAGCTGGCGCGATCGTCCTTCGCTCCTGCCACTCGCCTGGCAGCGCCTCGTCGCTCGCGGCGTCCCGAGTGGGGATGGCCGCTGCTCTCATTCCCGTGCACCGGAGCCGGATCTTGGTCCGTCCCGCCCATCTGGGGCTACCGGGATGCCGATCCGCGTCTCCGCCTGGAGGCGCCGATAACGGTTGCGCCGCAAGCTCGCAGTGTTCACCTGTCGCAGGCAACGCACCCGCGTCCGCGACGCTCGATCCGACAGTGCGGCGGATCAACGACGACCGGTTGACGCTCACCCTCACCGACACTGCCGGCTTTCACCCGGACCTGCCCGGCCCGACTCCGGTCATCGGCCGTCGGGCCGGGCAGCCGGTCACTCGACGTCCGCGGCACCCAAGCCGATGCCGTCGTTCTCCGGCGGATCGCTCGGTGGCCGCTTCGACACCTCGACCTCGGTCTCGGTCAGGGGCGCCCCGCTCGCCTCCTCAGCGGCGCCACGTTCCGTCTGCTCGTTCTCGCTCGGTTCAGTCACTGCACACTCCTTCCCGGACGTGTCCTTCGTGCGTGCGGCATACCCGGCGCCGACGCTTCGAAGCCGGCCCGCGGAAGTTCACACTGCGGCATGTCCCAGCGGACGCCGGGTGCTCGCCGCCATCGCGTCCCGCTTCATGAAGGTGGTGCGTGATGGTGCGAGTCCATGTCGGTGCGACGTCTGCGATCTGACCTCGGCCACAGGCGACCGCCCGTCCGGGTGACTCACCCGGACGGGCGCAAAACGGCCAGTGCTCACCTGAGAGGAAATGCCGCCTGGCTGGCACGACCGGGTTCACGCGCGGTGCTGTGCCGGCTCACTCCCGCAGCGAGCGGGAGCCCTCCAGCGGGCTCCCGCTCGCTGCCCTGAGCATCGCCATCAGGAGGGCCGGGCTGATCGTGCCCGCTCCGAGGCCGATCTCGACGAGGTCGTCGAACGCGCGCCGGCCGTCGCGTGCCGCGCTCGTGGCCAGATCCACGAGCGCCGGTGTGCGGGTGAGCCGGGCCAGTGCGTCGGTGTGCCGCAGGTGCTTGCCGAGCACGCGGCGCAACGCCCGCCGGTAGCCGCTCGCGGGATCCGCTGTCATGGCGGCCGCACCGGCGAGGGATCCGGACAGGACGGCGTAGTAGATCCCCTCGCCCGTCAGCGGGTTGATCAGCGAGGCAGCGTCCCCCGCCAGCAGCACACGATCATGACTGATGTCCGGTCTGCCCGGCGACAACGGCAACCGGTGGCCGCGCAGCGTCAGCGGCGGGCAGTCGGGCAACAGCGCGTGCAGGCGCTCCGTCAAGTGCGCTCGTGTCGGCGGCTTCTGACGGATGAGCTCGCCGTAGCCGACGTTCGCGGTGCCATCGCCGACGGGGAAGACCCAGGCGTACGCGGGCCAGTGTGCGGTGGACATGACGAGTCGCTGTTCCGCCGCGGGCCACGGGTCCGCACTCGTGTATCCGCGCAGTGCGATGGCGGTGCTGCCCGCCTTCGCGCTCTTGGCGCCGCATTGCCGTCGCACGACCGACTCCGCGCCGTCCGCACCGATCACCGTGCGGGCGTGGAACCTGCCGTCGATGTCCACGCCATCCTCCGTCGGAGTGAGCGAACGGATCCGGTGCCGCCGAAACTCGGCACCCGCCGTGCACGCGGCCACGACGAGTCGGGCGTCGAGCAGCGCGCGGGGTATGACGCAGGCAGGCCGAGCGAACCGGCGGACGGCTGTCACGCCTCGCGGTGAGGTCAGCCGCAGATCGAGGATCGGGGCTGTGCCGGCCGTGAGGGCGCAGACGTCCACACCGAGTCCGGCCAGGACGTCCAACGCGTGCGGCGCGACGCCGTCACCGCAGACCTTGTCGCGCGGGAACTCCGCGGCGTCCAGCAACAGCACGCGAGCGGCCGGGTTCGCGCGCAACGCCGCGAGGGCGGCCGACGAGCCGGCGGGTCCGGCTCCGACGACGGCGAGGTCCCAAGTGTCGTGCCCGGCCATCAGCGAGCCAACTGGTGGACCGCGGCGGCGAACAGCCACGGCGCATGGATGGCGGCCGGAACGATCCGGCGCCCGAGCGCGGGCCTGTTCCTGGCCCACAGCAGGGACTCCGTCAGCCAGCGCGACCGGCGCGACGTGCGCACCCAGGCACGGTCGTAGTCCGCCGGCCGTCCGGCTCGCAGGCAGCGGACGAGCTCGGCCGCGGTGCTCAGCGACAGCGCGAGCCCTTCGCCGGTGAGCGCGTCGACGTAGCCCGCCGCGTCTCCCGCCAGCAGCACACGCCCGGCCACCCTGCCGGTCGTCCGCTGCCGCAACGGTCCGGCGCCGCGCACACGGGAGACCGGTTGTGCGTCCGCAAGTCGCGCCACCAGTTCGGGAAACGCGGTGAGCTGCTCGGTGAAGCCGCCCCGGACCGATGACAGGATCGCGACACCGATCATGTCCGGTGCCACCGGTGTCACGTAAGCCTCCGACCTCGGCGCCCACGTCACCTCCACCCCGCCGCTCCACGGCGTGAGCGCGAAGTGGCGGCGCAGTCCCCACCGCGGCGCGGAAGGCCTGCCGTGGGCGCCGAGGCCGACGAGATCGCGGATCGGCGAGTGCAGACCGTCCGCGGCGACGAGGTAGCGCGCCCGCAGCGCACCGGCTCGCACGTGGTCGTCGTACTGGAAGACCTCGGTGACCGAGGTGCTCGACACCGGCACCCCGGCGCGGCGGACCGCTTCGCTCAGCGCGTCGTGCAGCTGAGTTCGCCGGACGCCACGTCCGCTGCCACACCGGAACGGCGCGTGCACCGCCTGAGTGCCCTGCCGGTAGGTGATGCCGTCGATCGGATGTCCTGGCGGGTCCACGCCGAGTGCGGCCAACGCCCGCACCGCACCGGGCATCAGCCCTTCCCCGCAGGCCTTGTCGAGCACACCGGGCCGCTTCTCGCACACCACCACGTCCATGCCGGCCTGGGCGCAGCCCAGCGCGACGGCGAGCCCTGCCGGACCTCCTCCGGCCACCACGACGTCGTGCATCCGGTCAGACATCCAGGGACCTGAGCGCGTCGTTCTCCGCGCGGATGCGGACCGTCAGCAGAGCTGCGTTCAGCACGGTGAAGACCAAGGCGGTCAGCCACGCGTCGTGCACCAGTGGCAGTGCGAAGCCCTCGACCACGACCGCGACGTAGTTCGGGTGCGGGAACAGGCGGTACGGGCCACCGGTCACGCGGGGCAGGTCCGGCACGACGACGATCCGGGTGTTCCACTGACGTCCGAGCACCCGGATGCACCACCACCGCAGTGCCTGCGACAGCACCACGAGAGCAAGCATCGGCCAGCCGAGCAGCGGAACGAAGTCCCTGTCCGCCAGCCAGACCTCGGCCAGGCACCCGGCCAGCAGGCCGGTGTGCAGCACGACCATGAACGGGTAGTGCGCGAAACCCGTCTCGAGACCGCCGCGGGCGAGGCTCCACGCCAGGTTGCGCTTCGCCACGACCAGCTCGGCCAGCCGCTCTGCCGCGACCAGGCCGACCAGCACCGAGTACCACACCTGGCTCACCACCTCAGCAACACCAACTCGGCGCAGAAGCCCGGTCCCATGGCCATCACCACACCCCAGTCGCCGGGAGAGGCGGGCCTGGCCGCGAGCGTGTCGGCGAAGACGTGCAGCACTGACGCGGAGGACAGGTTGCCTATCTCGTGCAACGACCGCCACGTCATCGCGAGGTCGTCTTCGTCGAGGCCGAGCACCGACTGGATGGCCTCGATGACCTTCGGCCCGCCGGGGTGACAGATCCAGCGCGCGATGTCATCGATCTCAAGCCCGTGTGGTGATAACAGGCTTTTGACGTCATCGGCCAGGTGCTCGCGCACCAGCTCGGGCACTTCGGCGCCCAGCACGACCTTCAGGCCCGTGCTGCCGACATCCCACCCCATCGCGCGTTCGGAGTCCGCGTACAGGTGGCTCAACGAGTCCACGACCTGAGGACCGGCTGCCGCGCCGGGGTGCTCGGAGCCGACGGCGACGACCGCGGCAGCGCCGTCACCGAAGAGACCCGAGGCGATCATGTTGGCAGCACTGGCATCCTGCCTCTGCACGGTCAGCGAGCACAGCTCGACGGACACGAGCATCGCCACCGAGTTCGGCCAGCCGCGCAGGAAGTCGTGCAGCCGCGCGACGCCCGCGGCGCCGGCCAGGCAACCCAGGCCGATGATCGGGACTCGCTTCACGTCCGGCCGCATGCCGATCCGGGCCGCGATCCGCGCGTCGAGGGAGGGAACCGCGATCCCGGTGACCGTCGTGGACACGATCAGGTCCACATCGGACGGTCGAAGGCCTGCGTCCGCCAACGCGGCCAGTGCGGCCTCACAGCCGAGATCGACCGCCACGGAGAGAAAGGCGTCGTTCGCCGCGGTGAAACCGTCGAGCTCGTCGTACCGCTCGATGGCCAGCGCGAGGTGCCGCGAACCGACACGGGCACTGCTGTGGAACCGGGCGGCCACCGCGCGGGAAGCGGAATCCGGTAAACACAACCGCGCGAACAGGTTTGTCAGCCGCGCTTGTGGGTAGCGGTGCGGCGGAAGAACGCCGTGTACGGCCGAAATTGTCGTCACCTCCTTCACGGTACGGCTTCCGCCTACACTCGGCAGATGAGCGGCACAGCGGTCCACCGCGGGAAGTCGTTGCAATTGCTGCAAGGTCTCGCGCAGGCATGCCATCCCCTGCCCAGCCTCGCCGTCACGACGGTGGCCGTCCTGCTGGGATCGGGCGGCGGCCTCGACGTTCCGGGCACCGTGCTGCTCGGTGGCGCGGTGCTCACCGGGCAGCTCTCGATCGGCTGGTCCAACGACTGGATCGACGCGGCACGCGACCGTGCGACCGGACGCGCGGACAAACCCGCTGCCACCGGAACGGTTCCGGTGCGAGCTGTCGCGACAGCGGCCGTCGCGGCCGCGCTGGCGACGGTTGTGCTGTCGTTGCTGCTGGGCTGGTTCCCCGGCGTGGTCCTGATCCTGAGCGTCGCGGGCGGCTGGGCGTACAACCTCGGTCTCAAGGCCACGGTTTTCTCCGGCGCCGCCTACTTGTTCGCGTTCGCCGCGCTGACGATCGGCGTGCACGCGGCCGGGCAGGGTGAGCCGTGGCCGCCGTGGTGGGTACCCGTGGTCGGCGCGCTCCTCGGGTTCGGGGCGCACTTCGCCAACGTGCTCCCGGACCTGCGTGCGGACGCCGAGACGGGTGTGCGTGGTCTCCCCCACCGGCTCGGCCCGCGCACCGGGGTGATCGTCATGGCGTTGGCTCTCGCCACGGCGTCGATCGTGCTGGGCCTCGCCCCCGCCGGAGCGTCGGCGCTCTACTCGGCGGTGGTGGTGACCGTCGGCATCACGTTGGCCGCCGCCACCACCGTGGCCGCGATCCGCGCACCGCACACCGCGATCGCGTTCCGGCTCACCGTCGCGATCGCGTTGCTGGACGTGGTTCTGCTCATCACTGTCACCGCTTGACGGGGCCACCGTCCGTACGACGGGCCTTCGAGCGGTGCGCTGGTTGCCGACGATCAGTGCCGTGTTCCGCACTCAACGGCTTGCAGGTCACGCGCTAGCCGGGTTGCCGTCATGCCGGTGCACCCCACTGCCCGGGGTGCGGCAAGCACCTCGCGTCGTCAGACTCCACTGCGTGCGAAAGGATGCGAAGACTCATCGCGCTCCTGGCGCCGCACAAAGCTCCGGTGCCGCGTACGGTCGCCGCAACGCTGCTCTGGCCGGAAGCCACTGCGCGCCGGGCTGCAGCCTGCCTGCGGTCCTCGTCGTGGCGTCTGGGAAAGCCGGCACCGGTGATCATGGTGGTCGATGACCGGCAGGCACTACTTCGCGCACTCGAGGCGCTCAGCGAGCGTTACCTGGCCCGTGGCGATCACCACCACGCACACCAGGCCGCTCTGGCAGCCGTGCAGACCGACCCACTGAGGGAGAGCGCACACCGCACCCTCGCCGAACTGCACCTCGCCGACGGCAACCCCGCCCAGGCCGTCCGCCAATACCAGAGCTACCGAACCCTTCCGCGCGCCGAACTAGGCCTCGAACCGTCTCCCGGCGAGACAGTTGCACCGGGACGAGATCCCGGATAGGTCGCCCGTAGCCGGGTACTCGAAGCGGCATGATGAAACGCGCGTTGTGGGAAGGGCTGCTCGCCGGTACCGCCGGGGTGCTGGTGATGACGCTGGGAGAGAAGGCGGAACAGCGCCTGACCGGTCGCCCCGACTCCCACGTCCCGGCACGGGTCTTGCAACGGCTCACCGGCATGCGGGAACGACCCGGTGGCCGGCAGCCGGTGCCGGTCAACCTGGCGATGCACTTCGGCCAAGGCATGCTGCTCGGCGTGCTGCGCTCGGTCATGGCGCACGCCGGTCTTCGAGGCCCGTGGTCCTCAGCGAAGTTCGCCGTGGTCCGGCTGACCAACGACCAGATCCTGGAGAACGCCACCGGCGTCGGCGCGCCGCCACCCACCTGGCCCCGCCGCGAACTGGCGGTGGACCTGCTGCACAAGACCGTCTACGCCTTCGCCACCGGTGTCGTCGCTGACGCCTTGGCCGCCCGCTCCGGTCCCGGGCCCGGACAACGCCACGCCGCGATGCGGCCCGGCCGCCACGCCGGCGTCGGCCCACTGCCCCGCACGCGTGCCCATTCCCGGTAGCGACAACGGCTCACCGCATCACCGACTGGAGGACTGCTCGCCTGATGGCCGAATCCGCGGGGCACGCCCTACCGCCCTCTGCACCTGAACCCGCAACCCTGCCCGGAAGATCGATGGCCGTGTGCGCGTTGATCGGCGCGGCGCTGATGGCCGCGGTCGACGAGATCGTGTTCCACCAGATCCTGGCCTGGCACCACTTCTTCGACCGGTCCACCCCGGCGGCGGGGCTGGTGTCGGACGGGTTGCTGCACACCGCGGAGCTGCTGGGCTTGGTGGCCGGGTTCGTCCTGTACGCCGACCTGCGCCGTCGTCACGCACTCGCCCGGCCGCACGGCTGGGCCGGACTGTTCCTCGGGTTGGGCGGCTTTCAGCTGTTCGACGGGATCGTCGACCACAAGCTGCTGCGCCTGCATCAAGTTCGTTATGGCGTGGACTTGCTGGTCTACGACCTGGTGTGGAACGGCGCTGCGCTGGCGCTGTTGGCCGTGGGCGTCGTCCTCGCCGTGCGCGCGCGTCGAGGGGCCGGCTCGTGAGCGGTCCTCACCTGCACCACGCGCCCGCCGCGGCGCCTCCAGGACTGATCGGGATGGTCATCGCGGTGACGGCACTGCTGGCCGCGTCTGCTTACCTGGCAGGCAGCACCCGTCTGCGCCTGCGGGGTGACGCCTGGCCGAGGTGGCGAGACGCCTGCTTCACCGCCGGGTGCGCCGTCCTGGCATACGCGCTTCTGGGACCACTGCCAGGTGGCCCGTTCACCGCCCACATGGCCCAGCACCTCGTGATCGCCATGATCGCACCGGTGCTGGTGGTGCTGGCCCGCCCGCTGACTCTGCTGCTGCGGGTGCTGCCGGCGCGGCCTCGGCGCACGCTGCTGGCCGTGGCGCACTCGGTTCCCGCGACCGTGCTGGTCTTCCCTCCACTGGCGGCGACGCTGGATCTCGGCGGTCTGTGGCTGCTCTACCGGACCCCCCTGTTCGCCGGCATCCACCACCAGCCGCTGCTGCACGCCGCGGTTCACGTCCACGTCGTGGTCTCCGGGCTGCTGTTCACCTTCGCCGTGTGCCAGCTGGACCCGGTCAGGCGCCGCTGGAGCCTCGCCTGGCGCGCCACCGCCCTGCTGACCGCCGGTGCCGCCCACGCCGTCCTGGCCAAAGCTCTCTACGCGAAACCTCCGCCGGGCACCGCCTTCACCACCACTGACCTGCACACCGGAGCACAGCTGATGTACTACGGCGGCGACCTGGCCGAACTCGCCCTCGCCGCGATCATCGCCGTTCAGTGGTACACCACCAGCGGCCGCGCCCGCACCCACCAGCAACGCCGCGCGGAGTCGCCACCGCGCCGGTCAGCTCCGCGTTCCAGTGACCATGGCCGCCCAGATCCGCAGCGCACCTCGTCTCGAGTGGGGTGAAGCCCAAGCGGCAGAGCACCTGTTCTGCGTTTCCACGCCACGTGCAGGTGGCGTTCGATGGCGATTTCGTACATCCGCCCGATCGTCCCGGACACGACGTCGGAAAAGGCTACCGCCACGTCCAACGATCCTGTTGGAACGTCTACGCCGCCGAGGACCGGCCAAGCAGAATCTGATCACCGCAGCTCAGCGTATGAGTGCGGAGTTCTGGCACCCCACAGGCGGCGGTGCGCGGGACCGGTGTTCGGAATCGCGGTGTGCGGCGGGAACGCGACGGGCGCCGACGTCGTCCGATGGACGAACACCTGAGCAGGTCCTGGGGAGCGGAGGAGCCATCAGCAGGTCGAGCGTGCGGGTGCTGGGCCCTCTGGAGGTCTGGCGGAACGGCCGCAGGGAGAAATTCGGCGGCGTCAAACAGCGGGCCTTGCTCGCGCACCTCGCGCTGCACGCGAACACCGACGTCTCGCTCGACCAGCTGATCGAGGCCCTGTGGCCCGCGACTCGGCCGCGGTCGGTGGTGCAGAACGTCCGGACCTACGTCTGGCGGCTCCGGCAGCTGCTCGACGAGCAGCTGCGCACCCACGGCACCGGCTACGTGCTCGAACTCGAGGCTGACGAACTCGACGCGCTGATGTTCGACGAGCTTGTCGCGCAAGCCCGGCGGCGACCTGACGCGGCGCTGGGGTTGTTGCGGCGGGCGGAGTCCCTCTGGCGCGGCCGTCCGTTGGAGGACCTGCCGGGCCACGACGCGTGGGCGCCTGCCCTCGCCCGGCTCGACGAGGCCCGGCTCGCGGCTACCGAGCAGCGGCTCGGGTTGCAGGTGGCCTCGACTGGGTGCGCCGAGGCGATCCCTGAGCTCCGGGCGTTGCTGGCGGAACATCCTTACCGCGAGAGCGTGTGCGGGCAGCTCGTGCTCGCCCTGCATCAGGACAACAGGCGTGCTGAGGCGTTGCAGGTCTACGCGGACATGCGCGTGCGGCTCACCGACGAGCTCGGGCTGGAGCCCGGATCCGCGCTGCGAGAGGCCCAGCTCGCGGTGCTGCGCGACGAACCGGCGCCCGCTCCCCTGCGTCAGCTACCGCCGACGGTGTTCGACTTCTGCGGCCGCGCGGGAGAGATCGCGGTGCTGACGACGGCACTGCGGCAGGGCTCCGCACCGGCCGCGGTGACCGGGCCTCCCGGTGTCGGCAAGTCGACACTCGCGATCCGGGTGGCGCATCAGGTCGGTGACCACTTTCCGGACGGACAGCTCTACGTCGACCTCGGCGGCACCTCCGACCACCCGCGCGAACCGGGCGAGGTGCTCACGGAGCTGTTGCACGCCTTGGGGATCACGGGTGCCGGCCTGCCCGCGCAGGTCACCGCGCGTGCCGCGCTGTTCCGCTCCAAGCTCGCCGGTCGGCGGGTGCTGGTGGTGCTCGACGACGCCGCCTCGGTGAGCCAGCTCGTGCCCCTGCTCCCGGCCGACGCGGGCTGCGCGGTCCTCGTGACCAGTCGACGCAGGCTGTCGGAGCTGCCCGGCGCGCTGCAGGTGGAGCTGTCCCCGTTCTCCCCGGAGGAGGCGGCGGAACTGCTCACCGCCATCGCGGGTGAGGACCGGGTGTGGGCCCAGCCCGCCGAAGCGGCGGCGATCGCGGCGGCGTGCGGGCACCTGCCGCTGGCGATCCGGGTGGCGGGCGCGCGGCTGGCCGGGCGCGGGCGGTGGTCGATGCAGGTGCTGCGCGAGCGGCTCGTCGACGAGTCGACGCGGTTGCGCGAGCTCACCTCCGGTGAGCTGGCCGTGCGGGCGAGCTTCGACCTGAGCATCCGGCAGCTGTCCCCGCGCGAGTTCCAGGCGTTCGTGCGGCTGGCGTTGCTCGGTCCGCACGACTTCCCGAGCTGGGTGGTCGAGACATTGCTCGGCGAACCGGGCACCGAGCACCTCGTGGACGGGCTGGTCGACGCTCATCTGCTCGAGACCTTCGGCGCGGACGGCATCGGCCAGCCGCGCTACCGGCTGCACGACCTGTTGCGGTGCCACGCCCTGAACCACTCACTGCCGGACGGCCGGGCCGCGCTGGAACGGACGTTGCGCGCGTGGCTCTGGCTCGCGGTCACGGCCGCACGGCGGTTGCCCGTCACGTTCGGCACGACCATCGCCGACGTCGCGCCGGTCGTGGCACCGGAGCACCTGCTCGCCGAGCCCGTCGCGTGGTTCGAGGCGGAACGGCGGACGTTGTGCGGCGCGGTCGACATCGCGGCGGACGCGGGCCTCGACGAGGTGGCGTGGCAGCTCGCGGCGGCCTGCGTGCCGTTCTTCGACCTGCACAGCCACTACGAGGACTGGGCGCGCACCCACGCGCGGGCGTTGCGGAGTGTCCGCGCGGCCGGCAACGAGGTTGGCGAGGCGGCGTTGCTGCGCGGCCTCGCCCAGGTGCACATCTACCGCAGCGAGTTCACGGAGGCCGAGCAAGGACTGCTTGCGGCACAAGAGCTTTACCGCTCGCTATGCGACGACCGCGGCCAGGGCATCTCCCTCGCGGGCATCGGCGTGGTGTACCGGCTGCAGGCGGAGTACGAGCGCTCGATGGAGTTCTACGGCGAAGGCCTGCGGCTGCTGGAGCTCGCGGGCGATCTGCATTCCGTGGCACACGTGCGGGCGTCGATCGGCGGGGTCCACAGCTCGCTCGGCAGGCCCGAGGAGGCGCGGAAATGGCTCACGAACGCCCTGCGGCTCGCCGCGGACCTCGGTGACGCACACCGCGAAGCCCTGGTGCTGGTGCGACTTTCCGCGCTCTGCCGCAGCACGGGCGAGCACGAGCAGGAGCTGGTCAGCGCACGCCGGGCCGTGACGATCCTGACGGACCTGACCGACGAGCGGTGCACGGCGTTCGCCCAGGTCGAGCTGGCCGAGGCGTTGATCTCGAACGGCCACCCGCAGGAGGCGCACGCCCTCCTGCGGCAGGCGCTGGAAACCTACCGCCGCACCGGAAACCGGGAAGGCGAACCCGCCGCGCGGCGAGCTCTCGCACGCGCGGCGGGATCACTGGATCAGTTGCTGTTGCCGGGCTTCCAGCCGAGGTAGTTGCGGAAGTAGCCGGTCGAGCTGGCGTGACCGATCCTGCCGCCGACGCTGGTCGACCAGAAACCGCCGTTGCCGTCCGCGATGCCCACATGGCCGTACTGACTGATGTTCCAGAAGACGAACGCGCCCCTGGGCGGCGTGCCGGTGGTGCGGCGGGCGCCGTCCGAGGACCGCCAGTGGTCGATCGCCGACGCGTGGTGCGTCGCGCGGTCCCACGCCAGGCGGACGGCGCGCTCGCAGTAGCCCTCGTACGCCGTGCTGCCCCGGCGGTCGGACATCCACTTGATGGCGCCGGCCACCGTCTGCTGGATGGCGACGTCGCCTTCGACGGCGGACGCGGTGGCCGTGTCGTCGAGCCACGGCTGCGCGATCTCGACGTTCGGGCTGAACGCTTGCCCGCCGGCCGCGCCGGCCGGAGCGGCGGTGCCGATCAGGGCCGCGCCGAGCAGGCCGATGGCAGCGACCGTGACTTTGGTGAACCGCATGAGATCCCCTTTTCGCATGTCTGTACGTCCCCCACAGCATCCGGAGGTCTCATACACCGCTGATACATCGCCGATACACGGCGCCAGAGCGGGACGGGGCTTCCGTGACCGCGTTCGAACCAGGCTGCCGTCGTGGCACCGGGACGAGCAGGGCACTCAGACCCGGCTCGTCATCGGGGCCGTCGGCGCGGTCATCGGCGGGCATTTCCTGATGTGGGAGCTGCTGCTGCCAGGGCTAGGTGACCTGGTGGGACTCGTTCCCGTCGTCTCGACGGTCGCGGGCTGGCTCTTTTGCGGCGGCGCCATCGCGGCGACCGGGCCTGCCGAGCAGCATCGCTTCCGACGTGTCGCTGCCCCTCGACTACTGGGCGGGCCTGTTCGCGGGTGCCCGGGGCCTGCTGTCGCTGCCCCTGCTGGCGGGGTTGCTGGCCCTGGCGTGGGTGGGGATCGCAGGGTTGCTGCGGCGCAAGGCCCGGTGCTCCCGCACCACGGCGGGGTGGTTGTTCGTGGCCTACTCCGTCGTTCTGCTGTTCTGGGGTGCGACCTTTCTGCGCATGGTGTGAGGTTGGAGGCAGGGACACGTTCCCCAGCACCTACGGAAAGGCATGTCATGCGCGCGCTGGTCCAGCAGAAGTTCGGTGACCCCGCCGAGGTCCTCGAGGTGCAGGAGGTGCCCTCTCCGCAACCCGGTCCCGGAGAGGTCCTGGTGCGGGTGCTGCTCTCCCCCGTCCACAACCACGACCTGTGGACCGCGCGCGGAACCTACGGTTTCAAGCCCGAGATGCCCGCACGCTCCGGCACCGAGTTCGTCGGGGTCGTCGAGACGCTCGGTGAGGGCGTGGACGGCCTCGCGGTGGGCCAGCGAGTGGCGTCGGGTGGCACCTTCGGCGCCTGGGCCGAGTTCGTGGTCGCGACCGCCCAGACGCTCATCCCTGTTCCCGACGCCATCGGTGACGAGGCGGCGAGCCAGCTGGTGTCGATGCCCTTCAGCGCCATCGCGCTGCTCGACTCGCTGGAGCTCGCCGAGGGTGACTGGTTCGTCCAGAACGCCGCCAACGGAGCCGTCGGCAGGCTCGTCGCCCAGCTGGCGGCGGCCCGCGGCGTCCACGTCCTCGGCCTCGTCCGCCGTGCCGACGGCGTGGCCGAACTGCGTGCGCAGGGCATCGGCGATGTCGTCGCCACCGACGACGACGGCTGGCGCGACCGGGTTCGGGAGATCGTCGGCGACGCGCCGATCAGGGCTGGGGTCGACTCGGTCGGCGGTGCGGCCGCAGGCGACGTCGTCTCGCTGCTCGCCGAGGGCGGGCGGCTCGTGGTGTTCGGTGCGATGGCCTCCCCCACCCTCGAGATCAGCTCGGGTGACGTGATCTTCAAGCAGGTCACCGTCACCGGTTTCTGGGGAAGCAAGGTCTTCCCCGCGATGGCGGCCGGCAAGCGAGCCTCGCTGCTGGGCGAACTGGTCACGGGCATCGCCTCGGGCGCGCTCACCCTGCCAGTCGAGCACGTCTACTCGCTGGAGCAGATCGCCGAGGCCGCGCGTGGCAACGCGGCCCCGGGCCGGCGGGGCAAGATCCTTCTGCGTCCCTGACAGGTCCGGACCGCTGTTCGTGCGACGCGGAGCCGGATTTTTGGTCGAGCGCGTCGCGACCTCGTTCTCGAAGTTCCCGCGGTCAGTTCGGCAGCACGAGACGGTTGGCGATGTCGTACAGGTCGGCCGGTGGTACCTGGCCCGCGATGACGACGGGGGCTCCCTCCAGCGCGCCGAGGACCCACAGCCGGTGGTAGCCGTTCTCGTCGGTGTAGCGCGTCGCGCGGCCCTGCACCGGCTGTCCCGGCGTGCCCTCCGGTTCGCCGACGACGGCGCTGTTGACGTGGACCGTCGGCTGAACGGTGCACGTGCCGAGCGAGTAGCTCGTGGTGGCCCGTGGCCCGGGCCGGTCCGCGAGCTGCTGGACGTTGAAGGCGCAGATCCTCATTCCGGCGGGCAGGTCGCGCAGGCCGAACGCCGGGGTGACGGTCGTGGTGCCCGGGAACTGGATGTTCTCCGCGATCCGGCGGCCGTTGTCGACGAGTTGCTGCGCGGGTGCGGTGCTGCCGTACGCGGCGGACACGTGCACGTACATCGAACCGCCGTCGGGGTGCTCCACGTACAGCTCGTACCCCCCTGGCCCGGTGGACACCGAGCTCTCGACGGCGCGCTGTCCCTTGATCGTCACGGGGGAGCCCGGGCCCGACTTGAACATCGCCTGGTCCACCGGCACCATCCGGAACTGCTGGACGCCGACCTCCAGGACCTGGCCGTCGGCCGTGACGGTCAGCATGTACTCGCCGCCGTACAGAGGCGCTTCCGGGTTGCTCGCGCTGAACCCGACGTTGATCCGTTGTGCGCGGTAGGCGACCGCGCCCGGCGGGAGCCAGCCCAGGGTGTAGGGCATTTGCAGACCCGCCGGGGCCGGGGCGGTGGGGACCGAGGTCTGGCTCTCTTGGGAACCGTTGGCGGTGACGACGGTCTGGGACTGGTCCACCGGGTCCGGCCGGTTCAGCGCCACGGCGGTGACCGCGCCGAGGGTCAGCACGGTCGCCCCGGCGGCGACCGCCAGCGGCCGGCTCAGCCCGGAGCGCCTGCTGTCGATGCGTTGGCGGGCCGCGGCCAGCACCGCGTCGCTGTCGGGCGCGTCATGTTCGCGCGCCGTGAAGGTGTCCTTGATCAGGTTCTCGATGTTCATGTTGTCTCCCTGGCCTCCGCCATCTGCTCGACGGCCAAGCCGTTTCGCAGCGAGGCCAATGCTTTGTGGGCGTGTGCGCGGACGGTGGCCTGGGCGCAGCCGAGCAGCCCGGCGATCTCGTTGTCGGGCAACTGCTCGTAGTACCGCAGCACCACCACGGCACGTTGGCGCTTGGGCAGCCGCGACAGGCGCTGCCACATGTCCTTGCGCGCGGCGTGGTCCGACGCGAAATCGTCCGCACGTGCCTCCTCGGGGAGGTCGCCCGAGGCGATCACACGCGCGGACCGGCTATGTCGCCAAGACAGGTAGCCGTTGGTCACCATCCGCAGCACGTACCTGTCGGGATGATCCGCGCCGCTGATCCGGGACCAGTGCCGGTACACCTTCACCAGCACGTCCTGCACCAGATCAGCCGCCTGCTCCCGCTCGCCGGTGAGCATCGTCGCGTACCGCAGCAACCGCGGCAGTTGCGCTCGGGCGAAGTCGTCGTAGTCAGCCATCACCTTGGAAGACTCGCCTCGACGGCGATCCGTTTACCCGTCTCCCGAATGAACAAGTTGATCCACTTGACGAGTCGTGGGGGCAGGGAAATACCAGACGACGATCGGCCCGGACACAACATCACGGAACTGATCACCATGAAACGCCCGCTCGCACTTCAGCGTGTGCGGCGCTGTCTAGCGCGACGCCGAACAGCGGAAGCCCATCCACACTCCCGAACCTCGCGGCGCGCCTCGTGGCGGTTCATACTGGATGCTTCCGGGCTGGCTCATCGAGGCTGGTGGATCACATGCGGATTCCGGGACGTCGCCCGCGGCGAAGCGCGGCCGTGGCAGCTGCGAAGGACTCCGCCGCCGCGCGTCTGGTCGCGCTGCGGTCGCTGCTGGAAGTAGCCACCCGTGCGGTCGCACTCCAGCCCGCCGCCGAGCAGATCATCGGCGCCTGCGCGCAGCCTGGCGACGTCCCGGCGCAAGTGGCCCGCCGGGGCGGCCGGGTCGCGTCCGACTACTGCCGGCTGCACGGGTGGGCGATGGACCTCATCGGTGACGCCGACCGGGCGTCGCTGGAGTTCCGGGTGGCTCAACTGCTGCACTACCACGCCGAGATGATCGACACATGCCTCAAGCTCGCCTTCCCGAAGTTCCGCAGCCCCAGGCTCGAACAGCGGCGGCTGGCGTTACGCGGACTCGGCGAGCCGTCACGCACCCTGCGCGACGCGCAGGCGGCGCTTGCCCTGTGGATCTCCGACCTCGAACAGGCCGACGGCGTCGTGCCGCCACCCTGAACCGCCAGCCGCACTTCTTGCCGGCGAGCAGCAGACGCTTGGCGGACAGGCTCGCCTGCGTGGTGACCTATCTCGTGGGCGTGCTGTTCGACCTACCCGGCCTCGCGTCGAAGCTGCCCCAAAACTTGCCCGCTTTATAGTTGCGAGCCTTCCGTCAGTGCGGGGTCTGCTGCACGAGCGGCTTCAGCCAACGGGTGGTTCCAACAGTGCGTTCATGATCGGCCCCTGGGGTACGAGCACCACTGGCCACGCTCGCCTCGCCTACCTGGTGGCTGCGTTCGTGGAGCCCCGCCGCCTCGCTTCCGTTGACCGGTAAGCCGACGTTTCAGTTGGCGGTGGAGCAGGTCACGGCCGGGCGAGGGGGTTCAGGACCGGCGGCGACGAACCCGAACGAGGTGGTTGCCCCGGCAGCGAGCACGGCGTTGTGGCCTGCGTTGGTGACGGTCACCGCGGTCGCGTTCTGGGTCAGGGTGCCGTTCCACAGGTTGCCGATGGTGTGGCCCGCAGCCGGCTGCCACGTGATGGTCCAGCCGGTCAGGCCGCGTGCGCTGGTGTTGCCCACGGTCACCTCGACCTGGTAGCCGCCCGGCCACGAGTTGGTCACCTCGTAACGGGCAACGCAGGCGGTCGCGGTCGTGACCGTGGTCGTCACCGTGGTGGAGTTGGTCTGGGCGCTGCTGCTGGGCCGGTCGCCCTGCGCGACGGTGCCGATCACGACACCGGCGGCGACCAGGACGGCCGCACCGGCGACCATCGCGATCACCCGGCGTGGCAGGTGGCGCCGGACGAGCAGCATCCGCGTCCCGTTCTTCGGGGGCGCAGCGGGCAGCGGCAGTCCCTCCGCGACCGCCGCGAGCAGCTTGTGGGCCTCGGCCATCGTCGGCCGTCGGGCCGCGTCACGATGCAGGAGGCGCAGGAGCACCTCGCCGAGCGGGCCACCCGACCGCGGCGGCTCGAACTCCCCCCGGACCACGCGTTGCAGGAGCGCGTAGGGGTTGTCGTCCACACCGAACGGCGGCCTGCCCTCCAGCGCTGCGTAGAGGGTCGCGCCGAGGGAGAACACGTCCGAGGCGAACGTCGCCGCCTCGCCCGCCGCCACCTCCGGCGCCAGGAAGGCCGGCGTGCCGACGATCAAGCGGGCGTCGGTCACCGTGCCCTCGCCGACCGCGCGGGCGATGCCGAAGTCGGTGATCTTCGCGATGCCGTCCTCGGCCAGCAGGACGTTGAACGTCGAGACGTCCCGGTGCACGATGCCCTCTGCGTGCGCCGCCGCCAGCGCGGCGGCGACCTGCCTGCCCACGGCCGCGACCACGCCCGGCGGTAGCGCGCCCCGTTCGGCGATCAGCGCCGCAAGGCTGCGGGAGGGCAGGTACTCCAGCACCAGACAGGGCTTGCCGTCGTGCTCGACGACCTCGTACACGCTGATCACGTGCGGGTGCCGCAGCCGACCGGCGACCCGGCCCTCGCGCAGCATCTGCGCCACCGCGTCCGGGGACCGCCGGTCCGTGTTGAGCAGCTTGACCGCGATCACGCGGTCGAGCTGCTCGTCGCGCGCCTGCCAGACCACCCCCATGGATCCTTGCCCGATCGACGACACCAGCCGGTACCGCCCGGCGATGACCTCACCCTCTTCTGGCACATGCCGACGCTACTTGGCTGAGCCGGCCATCGGCCACCTTCGACTTCGCGCGAGCTGGTGTCGTTGTCAGCCAAGATCGGTACCAGCCAGCATTTCGTCAGCTTGCCGGAGGGCCGTGCACGCAGGCATCCACTCGCGACGATGACTTCACGAGCCCCACAGCCCCAGAACAGGTCGCCGGGGTCAGTCGCGATCAGCCAGATGGATTCCCAGGTCGGTGCGGCCGGGCGCGAGGTCCTCCCGCAGTGCGCGCGTGTTCGCGTAGTCACCGTCGCGCAGCCGCCGGAACCGACGCGCGTGTTCGCCATCGACGCCGCCGATCCTGGTCACCAGACGCTCAACCTGGTGTTCGACCTCTTCGGGACCGAGCGAATCGGCGTCGTGGACGACGTGCAGGTCCAGGGCCTCGATCCCGACGTACCAGAGCACGCCGTGGGTGATCGAGAAGAGCAGGGAATCGAGGTCCCCGCTGATCCCGCGCGGGCCGATGGAGCGCTCGTCCTCGCCCGCGGTGACCACGATCAACGCCTTGCGCCCGACCAGCCCGCCATCGCCGTACCGGCGCGGCACGCCGAGTTCGGAGTCGAGATCGCCGTAGGCGAACCCACTGGTGAGCACCCGGTCGAACCATCCCTTCAGGATCGCGGGCGGCCCGTACCACCACAGCGGGAACTGCAGGACGAGCAGTTCGGCCGCGGCGAGCTTGGCCTGCTCCTCGCGCACGTCGGCAGGCAGTTGGCCGCTGGCGTAGGCCTCCCCCGCCAGCTCGGCGATGTTGCCCGGACGTTCCGCCAGATCTCCCAGGTCGCGCTTGGACAGCACGGGGTCGAAGCCCTGGGCGTAGAGATCCGACACCGTTACCTCATACCGCTGCGACAAGGCCTTGGCCCCGGCTTGCAGGAGACGGTCGTTCAGCGAGTCACGGCGCGGGTGCGCGTACACCCACAGAGCGTTCCCCGGCTTCGGCGGATGAGCGATGGTCATACTTCACCTCGGTCTGCTGGTGACCTTGTGGTCGTACTCGCATTGAAGCCGCGAACGACGGGATCAGAAATAGGCGAACGTCCAACGTTCATACGTGCGCATCCACAGGGCTCTCTGGATCTACGAGGACTTCTCCTCGAGTGGGAACGAAGGGGTTGACGCTCCCCGCGTCGTGGACAAGCTCGTGGCGAGTTCGTGATTCCCGATGAGCCGAGGCCGCTGGCGGTCGTCGGGGAACCCGCCTGCAACCCCTGTCGCCGCACGAGTTCCCGGCCGGGCCCTGGTGTGGCCGATCGTCGAACCGTTCGTTGGCGCATTTGGGGTTGCGGCCAGTCTTTGAGGACAGTGCAATGCGTTCGGGGCCGTGCGCGGCACCGGTTGAGCACGGCTCGACGACGTCGTCGGTGGAAGGACCCGTGACAGTGGCGATCGGTTCGTACCTCGAACTGCTGTTGGCGTCGGACCCCGACGTCGGGGATTTCGACGAGCCCCTGGTTCGGGCCCGCGCGGACGGTGCGCCGCCGGACCGGTTGGCCGGTCTGGAACGGGAGCGGGCGCTGGCGCTGCGGGTCCGCGAGATCCTGATCGGGCACCGTCGCCACCAGGCAGAGTTGCAGTTGCTCAACGACACGGCCCATGACCTGGCCGCACTGCACGACCTGGACGCGATCCTGCAGGCGATCTCCGATCGGGCGCGCCGTCTGCTGGACTGCGACGTGGCCTACATCAGCCTCAGCGATCGCGACCGCGGAGACAGCTACATCAAGGCCGCGTCAGGCAACATATCGGGGCTGCTGCGCGAGTTGCGGTTGCCCAGTGGTGCCGGCGTGGGCGGCATGGTCGCCCGCACCGGCGCGCCTTACAGCGTGCTGTCCTACCACGACGACAAGTCGATCATCCACACGGCGGAGATCGACCGGACCGTGCGCGCGGAGAAGATGGTGTCGCTGCTCGGGGTGCCGGTCGTGCTGGGGCAGCACGTGATCGGCGTGCTCCTGGCCGCGCACCGGGAGCAGCGCACGTTCAGCGGCCGGGACGTGGGCGCGTTGTCGATGCTGGCCGCGCACGCCGCCGTGGCCATCGACAACAGCCGGCTGCTGGGTGAGGCGCGGTCTGCCGCGGACGAGTTGCGGGTGGCCAACGCGACCATCCGGTCCCACGCCGAGGACCTGGAGCGCAGTGCGGCGCTGCATGAACGCCTCACGCGCCTGGTCCTGGACGGCAAGGGCGTGAACGAGGTGGTCCAGGCCGCGGCGCACTCGGTCGGCGTGGGCGGCGTGGCACTGGTGAACCGGGACGGCGCCGTGGTGACCCGCGAAGGTGACGTCGCCGCGGTGGAGGCGGCTGACCTGGTCGCACTCGACCGTGCCGCGCGCGAGGCGGGGCACACGGTCGTGGGCGACACGACGTGCGCGGTGCCGATGATCACCGAGTCCGACTACCTCGGCACGATGATCCTCGTGGGCCACACCGTGGTCGGCGACATCGACCGGCGCACGCTGGAGGCGACTGCATTGGTGGCCTCGCTGGTGCTGGTGACGCGCCAGCGCGTGGCCGAGACCGAGGCGCAGGTTCGGGGCGAACTGCTGGAGGACCTGCTGTCCCCGTCGCCGGGCCGGGACGACCTGCTGCGCCACCGTGCCTCACTGCTGGGTGTGGACCTGGACGCCCGGCACGTCGTCGTGGTGGCCCAGGTCTGCGGGAACGGGCGCGAGCGGTATCACGCCGCGGCGGCGGCGCTGGCTCGCCGCGGCGGTGGTCTGGCGACCTGCCGCAAGGACGAGGTGGTGCTGTTGCTGCCGGGCGCCGAGCCTGGGCAGCAGGCACGGGTGGCGAGTCGTGAGCTGTCCACCGCGACACGGCCGGTGACCGCGGGCGCGGCGGCGGTGGAGAGCATCGAACGGGTCGCCGAGGCGTACCGGGAGGCCGCGGACTGCGCACAGGCCATGCTCGCGCTGGACCGCGTGGGAGAAGGTGCCGATACCTCGGAACTGGGTGCGGTGGGCGTGCTGTTCGGCAGCAGGCGCGATCTCGGTTCGTTCGTCGACTCCGTGCTCGGCTGCCTGATCGACTACGACAAGACGCGTGGCGCGGACCTGGTGCGCACGCTCAGCGCTTACTGCGCGAGCGGGCAGAGCGTCTCCACCACGGCGCAGGAACTGCACCTGCACGCCAACACCATCGCGCAGCGCCTGTCCCGGATCGGACAGCTGCTGGGCGGGTCGTGGCGCGAGCCCGGCCGCCTGCTGGAGGTGCAGATCGCGTTGCAGCTGCTCAGGATCAGCCGGCCAGAGCTGGTGCGGTGAACGGGCACGGCGTGCGGTCCCGCTGTCGGACGGGAGGACGCACGCCGGTTCAGCCGCAGCGGGCTACCTGATGCAGACGTAACTGCGCGCGGAATCGGGATCGCCCATCCCGACGTAGCGAGGCCACGTCGGGTACTGGCACAGCGGCCGGGTGCGTTGGCCCGCAGCCGGGTTCTTGTCGGTCACCACGGGCCGCAGGGGCGGCAGGTGGCGCTCGACCCAGTTCTCGAGTGCGGTCACCGAGTCCCAGCCGGCGGCGAACGCGGCGTCGACGTTGACGTGGTTGGCGCCGGGCACGACGTAGAAGCGGGCGAACCGGTGGGTGGCCGCCCGGCCCAGCCGCTGCTGGACGCGTTCGAAGTACTCGGCGGTGGAGCGGTGGCTGACGAGCTCGTCGGCGGCACCGTGCACGAGCAGGAGCTTGCCGCCTGCAGCGGCGAAGGGCCGCAGATCTGGATCGTTGACGTCCTGCAGGGCGGACAGCGCGCTGATGCGCTGCCGCCACGGCCCCGGATCGAGCGGATCGATCGCCAGCGGGTCGTGCGCGGGGTCACGGGTGACGAAGTGCTTGACCCACTGGTCCCAGAACTGCACGCCGTAGCCCGCGGTCTTGGGCATGGGGTTGGCAGGGGCAGCGGTACCGAGGCCCAGCAACGGTGTGGTCATGTCCGCCCCCGACAGGAACGGGAAGCCGGGGTAACCACGTTCACCGCTGGCGATGTCGTAGTCCCAGTGCAGGGGTGCGGACATCTTCCGCACCACGTCGATCTGCAAGTCGGACAGGCACGAGTCTCCGGTGTCACCGCCGCCGGGGCAGCGCAGCACGACGGGGTCGAACCGGCAGCCCGCCTCGTCGGAGACGACGCCGTCGCGGATGCCGTCCGCACCGTCGCAGGCGCTGATGACGTTGCGGTACAGCAGGTCCTGTTTCGCGGGACCGGGGAACGCCCCCGGTTGGGACAACAACCGCGCTTGGTGGCCGAAGAACAGGTCCAGGCTGGCGGCGTTCCAGGCCGGGTAGGCCGAGAGCACGCCATCGAAGTCGGCGGGCCAGCGCTGGGCCACCGCGAGCGCCTCCCGGCCGCCACTGGAACCACCGGCGAAGAAGCTGTGCCGCGGAGCGGCCCCGTAGCGCTTGCCGATGACGAACACGGCGGCGTCGCGGGTCTTCTTCAGCGCGTCACCGGCGAAGTTGCGCAGTGCCTCGTCGTTGACCGCGAAGGAGCCGTCCAGCGACCGGGCCGGGGTGAAGTCCGGCGCGGCCTGGTGTCCGGAGTCGCTCGCGAACGTCGCGTACCCGCGCCCCAGCGGGGTGGGACGGTCGGCGGGCGCGTACGGGACGTTGCCCGCGACGTCGGGGATCGTGCCGTCGTACCCTCCGCCGCCGAACATCATCGCCTTGCGGTTCCACCGCGCCGGCAGGGCGATCCGCAGCAGGATGTCCGGTGCGGCCGGGTCGACCGGGTGCAGCGCCGCGTCCACCCGGCAGTGCTCGCCGACCGCGGTGGCCCCGTCGCCCGCGGGAGCGACCAGCTGCGCCGCGGTGACCTCACCACCGGTGGTCGGCAATCCGATCACCGCAGCCGGGATCACCATGCCACGCAACGCGGTGCAGCCTGTCGGTCCGGTCTGCGCCGATGCCGGAGGTGCGATGAGCGCCGCACCGCACACCAGTGCCACAACCGGGGCAACGCCCTGACGTCTTCTCATGGTGTCTCCCTGGGCTTCGCATCGTCGCGGGAAAAACAGGCTAGGCACGGCCGGTGGCCCTTCACGATGTGCGCGGGCACATACCGGCGGCCTTCGCCGTGTGGCCCGGCACCGGGTTCGACCACCGTCACGCGCGGATGCCGGCGGTACACCGGAAAACGACAGACAGGCCGACCGGCCGGCGGCGCGGGCGGGGCGGTGGCCTCCCGCAGCCAGTCGTCGAAGGCGCTGTCGATCGTGGGCAGCTCGCGCAGCTCACCGAGGTGGACCCCACGGGTCATGTTCGCCCACACCACACCGAAGTCGCCCGGTTCGGCAGGTGCCGGCCGGTGTGCGAGACGGCGCACCGCGTAGCCGGTGGCGACCCACCGCTCCCGCTCCCACGAGAAGCTGTCACCTGTCACCTGCCAGGTCCTTTCCGGATCGTGTTCAGGCGCGGGTGACGGCCGGGAGCATGGCCCTCGGATCGGCGGGCACGAGCAGATCGGGCTCGCTCGCCGCCCTCACGTCGGCGACGGTGACGCCGGGCGCCAGCTCGCGCAGGACCAGGCCGTCCGGGGTGACGTCGAGAACGGCGAGGTCGGTGATCACCCGGTGCACGACGCGGCGGCCGGTGGTGGGCAGCGTGCAGGTGCGAACGACCTTGGGTGAGCCGTCCCTGGTGGTGTGCTCCATCAAAACGATCACCCTGCGGGCGCCGTGGACGAGGTCCATCGCGCCGCCCATGCCCTTGACCACGGCGCCGGGGATCATCCAGTTGGCCAGGTCGCCTTCGGCGGAGACCTGCATGGCGCCGAGCACGGCGACGTCGATGTGGCCGCCGCGGATCATGGCGAAGGACAACGCCGAGTCGAAGAACGAAGCGCCGGGTGCGACGGTGACGGTCTCCTTGCCGGCGTTGATGAGGTCGGGGTGCTCCAGGCCGTCGACCGGGTAGGGACCGACTCCGAGGATGCCGTTCTCCGAGTGCAGCACGACGTGCCTGTCAGCGGGAACGTGGTCGGCGATGAGGGTGGGCAGGCCGATGCCGAGGTTGACGTAGCCGCCGTCGGGCAGTTCGCGGGCGGCTCGGGCGGCCATCTGGGCGCGGGTCAGGCTCATCGGGCGGACACCTCGGCAAGGTCGCGGTGGCGGGTTTCGGTGGCGGCCAGCACCCCGGCCGTGGAGATGACGGCGGCGACGACGACGTAGATCGTGATCGGTGTGGGGCTTCCGTAGTGGGACAGCAGCGCGGTGGCGATCAAAGGCGCCAGCGAGCCCGCGATGATCGAGGTGACCTGGTAGCCGATGGACGTGCCGGAGTAGCGGACGTCAGTGTCGAACTGTTCGGCGAAGAACGCGGCTTGAGGCCCGTACATCGCCGCGTGCGCGAGGAGGCCGCCGACCACGGCCAGGATGATCAACCAGCTGTCGCGGCTGTCGAGCAGCGGGAAGAACAGCAGCGCCCACAACCCCATGCCGATGGTGCCGGCCAGGTAGACCGGCCGGCGGCCGATCCGGTCGGACAGCGCGCCGAAGGCCGGGATGGCGACCAGGTGGACGACGTTGGCCAGCAGCAAAGCGTTGAGCACCACCGTCTTGTCCAGTTTGAGATGAGCGGTGACGTAGGTGAGGACGAACGCGGTGATGATGTAGTAGGAGATGTTCTCCACCATCCGCGCCGAGATGCACACGGCGATCTGCTTGGGGTGGCGACGCAGCGCCTCCAGTGCCGGAGCGCGTCGAGCCGTGCCGCCGGCGGCATCGGTGCGGGCGCGGGCCTCCGCGCGGGCACGGGCCTCGGTGAACACCGGAGCGTCCTCAATGGACGAACGGATCCAGTAGCCCAGCCCGATCAGCACCGCGGACAGCAGGAACGGCACCCGCCAGCCCCAGTCCAGGAACATCTCATCGGGCATGGTCGCGGCCAGCAGCGCGAGCACCGCGGTGGCCAGCAGGTTGCCGACCGGGACGCCGGCCTGGGGCCAGCTGGCCCAGAAGCCGCGCCACCGGGGGGATCCGTGCTCGCTGACCAGCAGCACCGCGCCGCTCCACTCGCCGCCGATGGCGAAGCCCTGTACCAGCCTCAACACCGTCAGCAGCACGGCCGCCCACACACCGATGGAGGCGTAGGTCGGCAACAGGCCGATCGCCGCGGTGGCCACGCCCATCATCACCAGGCTGACCATGAGCAGCTTCTTGCGGCCGAGCCGGTCGCCGAAGTGCCCGAACACCAGGCCGCCCAGGGGGCGGGCGACGAACCCGAGCGCGTAGGTGAGGAAGGCCAGCATGGTGCCCACCAGCGGGTCGCTCTGCGGGAAGAACAGCTTGTTGAACACCAGGGCGGCGGCCGAGCCGTAGAGGAAGAAGTCGTACCACTCCACGGCGGTGCCGACCAGGCTCGCGGCCACCACACGGCCCATCCGGGTCTGTGGCGCGGCGGCTGTGCTCATCAGGACTCCTTTGTCATGCCGTGCCGGATGCACCGTCCGGGAAGGTCACCGGCAGGCGGTGTGCACGGCGGCAAACGCTAAGCCGGGAGCTCACGCCGACCAATGTGGCCGGACACGTAAAACACGCCTCGCTCATGTGTGCGGCCACATTGTCGGTCGCACCGGAGTTCGCCCAGTGTTGATCCGCACGACATCGGCGGAAGGGACGGAATGGACAAGCTGGTTTCGACGGTCGCGGCGGCGGTGTCAGACATCCCCGACGGGGCGAGCCTGGCGGTCGGCGGGTTCGGTCTGTGCGGCATCCCCGTGGAACTGATCCGGGCGCTGCACGCACGGGGCACCACCGGTCTGGACGTCGTGTCCAACAACTGCGGGGTGGACGACTTCGGGCTGGGCATCTTGCTCGCCGACCACCGCATCGCGCGGATGACCAGTTCCTACGTCGGCGAGAACAAGGAGTTCGCGCGCCAGTTCCTCGCCGGTGAGCTGGAGGTGGAACTGGTGCCGCAAGGAAGCCTGGCCGAGCGGCTGCGCGCCGGCGGGGCCGGCATCCCCGCGTTCTACACGGCCACCGGGGTGGGCACCCAGATCGCCGAGGGTGGCGTGCCGCTGCGCTACTCCCCTGACGGCCGGGTCGAGAAGACCGCGCCGGCCAAGGAGGTCCGGCACTTCGACGTGGTCGGCGCCCCGCACCCGTTCGTCCTGGAGCGCGCGATCACCTGCGACTACGCCCTCGTGCACGCCGCTCGCGGCGACCGGCACGGCAACCTGGTGTTCCACCGGTCGGCACGCAACTTCAACCCGCTGTGCGCGATGGCCGGCCGGATCACCGTCGCCGAGGTCGAGGAACTGCTGGCGCCGGGCGAGTTGGATCCCGACGAGGTGCACCTGCCCGGCGTGTTCGTCCAGCGGGTCGTGCACGTGGGCACCGACGTGGAGAAGCGGATCGAGCGGCGCACCGTGCGGCCCGCCGCGGGTTGAGAAGAGGAGGAGGCGCATGGACGACGTCGCCTTCCGCCTGCTGGAGTTGCTCGCCGCAGGCGCGCGCGGTGACGAGCTGGCGCTCATCGCCGTGGACGATCCCGGCGCGGGCCCGGCGGTCGAGCTGGCGCTGCGCATCAACACCACGATGCGCGGCCACCGGCGGCGGGAGGCCGAGCTCAGCGCCCTGTTCGACACCGCGGGCGACCTGGCCCGCCTGCGCGACCCGAACGCGGTGCTGCGGTCCATCGTGCACCGGGCTCGGCGGCTGCTCGGCGTCGAGCTGTCGTACCTGACCTTCAACGACCCGGTCACCGAAACCACGTCCATGCGCGTCACCGACGGCTCGGTCTCCGAGCTGTTCCCGCGAGTCCGGATGGACATGGGCGTGGGCCTGGGCGGTCTGGTCGCGCAGACCGCCCGGCCCTACGCCACCCCGGACTACCTCACCGACGAACGCTTCCACCACAGCGAATCCGTGGACGCGGCGGTGCGCGACGAAGGACTGACCGCACTGCTCGCCGTGCCGCTCACAGTGGGAGACAACGTCATCGGCGTCCTCTACGCCGCCGAGCGCAGCCCCCGCGACTTCACTCCCGACGAGATCGCGCTGCTGTCGTCGCTGGCCGACCACGCCGCCGTCGCACTGGACAACGCCAGGTTGCTGGCCGAGATCAGTGCCCACAGCCAAGCCGTGGAACGCGCCGAGGAAGCCCACGACAAGCTGATGGACCTGGTGCTGCGCGGCGGTGACCTGCCCGCCGTCGCCGCCGCCGTGGCCGACGTGCTGGGCGGCGGCATCGGCATGTTCACCGCCGACGGTGCCGAACTGACCCGCATCGGACCGCCAACCCGAGCCCCGGAGCCTCGTGATGTCGCCGCCTCCCACCACTCCGGCCGCGCCGTGTCCACATCGGACGGCTGGGTGTGCGCGGTGCAGGCCGGGCCCGAACTGCTGGGCAGCATCGTGCGCAGCGCCGGCACCGGGGCGGTCGACCTCGTCGACGCCGACCGGCGCCTGTTCGAACGCGCCGCCGTCGTCACCGCCCTGCTGCTGTTGTTGCGCCGCTCGGTGGCCAAGGCTGAGGACGAGGTGCGCGGCGAACTGCTCACCGACCTGCTCACCGCACCCGACCGCAATCCCTCCGCCCTGCTCGACCGCGCACGTCGCCTGGGCGTGGACCTCGCCGCACCCCACGCCGTGCTCATCGCCCACGCCACCGCCATCCCACGCCGCCGGCTGGCCACCGCGGCCGCCCAGTTCGCCACGCTGATCGGGATCCACGCCGAACAGGTGGTGCTGCTCGTCCGCACCGACTGTCCCGGCACCCTGGCCGGCCGCGTCTCGACGGCGCTGGGCGCCGCGACCGGCTGCCCGGTCACCGTCGCAGCCGCCGGCCCGGCCGGTGGCCCCGCGGAGCTCGCCCGCGCCCACGCCGAAGCGAGCCGCTGCCTCCGCGCACTGCTGCGCCTGGGCCACGAGGGCGCGGGCGCCTCGATGGCGGAGCTGGGCTTCATCGGACTTCTGCTCGCCGACCACGCCGATCACACCGCGTTCATCCGGCGCACCCTCGGCCCGGTCTTCGACTACGACCGCGAACGCGGCACCGAGCTCCTGCGCACCCTGGACGCTTACTTCGCCACGGGCGGAAACCCACCACGGGCCAAGGACCTGCTGCACGTCCACGTCAACACCGTCGCCCAGCGCCTGGACCGCATCGGCAGGCTGCTCGGAGCCGACTGGCAGTCCCCCCACCGGATGCTGGAGATCCAGCTGGCGCTGCGTCTGCACGCATTGCAGGCGGACTGACCACATCGGCCACGCACCTCCTTCTCACATTCGAGCAAAGGACATCCATGGCGCTATTCGGCATAGTCGGCGCGGGGCTCATGGGCCACGGAATCGCCGTTGCACTGGCTCGAGCGGGCCACCACACCCGGCTCCACGACCCGGACCCCGCGGCGTTGGCCGACCTGCACGACCGCGTCGAGAAGGCACTGGAGCTGACCGGGACATCCGGGCCGGCGAGTGCGGCCGTGCAGGACCTCGTCAGCGCCACATCCGACCTCGACAGCGCGTTGCGCCAGGCCGATGTCGTCGTGGAGGCGGTGCCGGAACGGATGGCCGTCAAGCACGAGGTGATGGCGTCGGTGGAAGCCGTGGTGCCCGCGCACGTCCCGATCTGGTCGAACACCTCGGTCCTGTCGATCACCGGCATCGGTGCAGGCATGCGGCACCCCGAGCGCCTGGTGGGCGTGCACTGGTGGAACCCGCCCCACCTCATCCCGCTCGTGGAGATCGCGCCGGGTGACGCGACGAACCCGCGGCTGGTGCACGAGGCGGAAGAGCTGATCCTCTCGCTGGGCAAGACCGCGGTCCGGCTGCAGCGCGACGTCCCCGGCTTCATCGGCAACCGGCTGCAGTTCGCCCTGGTGCGCGAAGCACTGCACCTGCTCGACGAGGGCGTCTGCGACGCACAAACCCTCGACACCGTGGTGCGAACGAGTTTCGGCCTGCGGCTCGCGGCTGTCGGCCCGATGGAGAACGCCGACTACATCGGGCTCGACCTCACCCGTTCCATCCTCGCCAACCTGGCGCCGCACCTGTCCACGGCCACCGAGTCGTTCCCCGCGCTGGACAAGCTCCTCACCGACGGGCACCGCGGCCGGGCCACCCGTCAGGGTCTGCTCACCTGGACCGATCATCGCGCCATCGACGTGGCCGGTCGCCTGGTCGACGGCATCCGCCGCAATCTCGCCGCCACGGAGGCCGCCGTCCGCTGAGACCGCGTCGAGCCACGGGCGTACGAGCCTGACGAGGGCGGCTCGTACGCCCGTTCCCATGCGCTCGGCCGGGGGACTTCCGACGAAAAGGCGAAGGAATGCCGAGCCACATCATAGAAATACGAAGTGTTGCCAGCGACATGCGAATGGCACTCAAGAGTGTGGACGGGCACATGGTCCAGCCCTTTTCACATTCGTAACATCAGCAAAACAGCGTGACCCCGATCACCTGTTCACCCTGCACCATTCCCTGTCCAGGAGGCTGTCCGATGTCCACAATCCCACTCCGTGCCGCATTCCGCGGCCGCGGCACGGCAGTGCTCGCGGCGTTCGCCGCAGCATCGGCCGTCGTGTCGCTGGTCGCGTTCTCGCCGCAGGTGCGCGCGGACCTGGCCGCCACCACGGCGGCGGTCGAGCACGACCCGGTGATCATCATCCCGGGCATGACCGGCACGACCCAGTACATGGAGCCGATGAAGACCAAGTTCGTCTCCGCCGGCTGGCGCGCGGACCGCGTCGACACCTGGACCGACAGCACCAGCATGACCGGCGACCTCACCAAGGCCGGCCAGGAGATCGGCCAGAAGGTCGACAGCGTGCTGTCCCGCACCGGAGCCCGCAAGGTCGTCCTGGTCACCTGGTCGGCCTCCACCCTCGCCGCCCGTTCCTACCTCAAACACGTCCCCCGCGCGCAGGACAAGGTCTCGCTGTACTTCTCGATGGCCGGGCCGCACCACGGCACCACCGCTGCCGCGCCCTGGTGCCAGAACCTGTATCCGTCGTGCAAGCAGTTCGCCATCGGCTCGCCGTGGCTGGCCGCACTGAACTCCGGCACCGAGGTCCCCGGCTCCCCCGCCGTCCGCTACACCACCCAGCGCTCCACCTGCGACACCAACGTCAGCCCCAGCACCTCCGCCGAACTCGCCGGCGCCACCAACCTCCAGACACCGACCTGCATCACCCACAGCAGCTTCCCCAGCGACACCGGCGTCTTCAACCAGATCAAGAACATCATCATCGACCAGGAGAACAAGCCCACCACCACACCGACGACCACCTCGACCACCACGAGCGGCTCGACCACGACCACTACCGCGCCGCCGACATCCCCCTGCAAGTCGGTCAACGGCCAGTGGGCCACCGCCGGTCCCTTCACGGTGACCTCCGCCTCCAACGGCCGCGGCACCACAGTGTTCCGCCCCACCGCCCTGGGCACCCTGGGCTGCACCACCCACCCCGTGGTGCTGTGGAACAACGGGGCCCGCTCCGGACTCGACCGGTACGTGCCCCTGCTCAACCACCTGGCCTCCCACGGCTTCATCGTCGCCGCAGCGGAGGGCAACGCCGGCAACGGCGGCCCCATGCTGCAGGGCCTGGACCATCTGACCACCGAGAACAACCGCGCCGGCAGCCCCCTGCAAGGCAAGGTGGACCTGACCAACGTCGGCGCCACCGGCCACTCCTTCGGCGGCGGCGCAGCGATCGACGCCGGAGCCGACCCCCGCGTGGACACCATCGCCCCGATCTACCCGCTCGCGACCACCAGCGGCAGCCGGGTCCGCGGTCCGGCGCTGTTCATCGCCGGCCAGAACGACACGATCGTCTCGCCCATCGTCGTCCGCACCCCGTACAACCAGGCCACCCAGGTCCCGGCGATCTTCGCCGAACAGCGCGGTGCCGACCACTACGGCATCCCCGCCCTGCACGGCACCATCACCTCCTGGTTCCGTCTGCACCTCATGCAGGACGAACAGGCTCGCGGCCTGTACTTCGGCACCAACTGCACCTACTGCACCTCCGCGTTCTGGTCGGTCTTCGAACGCAACGCCAAGGCACAGGCCGTCGCCGGCCCCTGACCACCCGCACACGACAACGGGGAGCCCGGCATCGGCCGGGCTCCCCGTTCCTGTGCTGGAGAGTTCTACGCACCAGCGGCGCGATGACCGCCGTCAGATCCGGTCCACCGCAGGCTTCTGCTGTGGCAACGGGCCTGGGCGAGCTCGTCCGCTGATGCCGGGATTGGATAAGCCGTTCCTGAGCATCAGAGAGCCATGGAAGCCGACACGTCCAATGACTTCGGGGTGCCGGCCGCCGAGGCGCTCGCGTACGTGCGGGCGCGCTACGACCACGGGCGGTCGAGACGCCGTGGCAGCGCCGCTACGTCGCCCGCTTCGAGGCGTCGTAGGACCGTCCCGGACGGTCAGGCGCGCTCGACGGCATCGGCCTGCGGGCCCCGGTCGCTCTGCCGGATGCGGAAGCGCACCCGCTCGCCGGCCACCAGGGGCTCGCCGGAGACCACCGAGACGTGCACGAAGAGGTCGGGCCCGCCCGCGTCGGGGGTGATGAAGCCGAAGCCGCGGTCGGCGTCGTAGCGGGCCACCGTGCCGTCGCCGGCGCGGGCTGCGGGCCGGGTGACCGGACGGGCCTGGCTGGGAGCCGCGGCGGCCTCCACCGGCTCGCCGGTGGCCACGAACCGCACCTCGCGCGCCTGACGGCCCTGGTCCATGGTGACCGTGGTGAACGAGACCCGGTCGCCCTCGGCCGGCAGGTACCGGTCGTCGACCAGGGCGCGCACGTGCAGGTAGACGTCACCCGCCCCGTCGTCGGCGGCCACGAAGCCGAACGACTTCTCCTCGTCGAACCACAGGACGGAGCCGTCGGCACCGTCGCCGGGCGCGACCAGAGGGGCCTGGCGGACCCCGGCGTCGAAGCTCAGCGGCACCAGGTGCTGGGCCTGCGGCCCCTTCTCCCCGGCGATGACGACGAAGGCCACCCGCTGCCCGGCCGCGAGGACGCCCCCGGTGACGATGGCGGAGGAGTGCACGAACACCTCCGCACCCCCGCCGTCCGGCGCGGCGAACCCGTAGCCCTTGGCCGGCTCGTACCAGGAGACCGTGGCGAGCACGCCCAGGGTCGCGTCGGACGCGACGTCCCCGGTGACGGCGACGTGCAGCGCCTGCGGACCGCGGGGTCCCTCACCGATCTCGAACTCCACAGTCTGGCCCTCGCGCAGGGCCCGGGCCGCGCCCTCGCCCTGCACCTGCGAGACGTGCACGAAGATGTCGTCGCTGCCGTCGTCGGGGGCGAGGAAGCCGAAGCCGCGCTCGAGGTCGTACCAACGGACGGTTCCCTGCTGCACGGTGCACTCCTGGTCTAGCGGGTGGTCGGGGGTCCAGTGTCCCAGGCGCCGTATGTACATCCTGATCCCGGCAAGCCCTTCGCCCTCTCGCGGGCCACGGCATGCAGGGCATGAGGCAAGGATGCTTGTCGGCGCCACCACAGTCGACGCACTTCGTCGCCGGCCGCGTCGAGAACGGGCGCGGCCACATCCCGCTACAGCCAGTCGAGCGTGCTCCGCTGGCGCAGGGCAAGCGTGGCGCGGGTTGATCTGGCCAGGCGCTCTGGGTGAAGGTCGAAGCCGGGCAGCATGTCCGCGCGGGTCGTGGCGATCCAACCGGGAGGGTTCCGACCACGGCGGCCGGTGGTCGCCAGGAGACCGGGCGGTGTGGTGCGGGCGCGACACGCTGCGAATCGGCCCGGCCCTGGTTGACGCAGCGCACCACGAGGGTGATGCCGCCGGTTCCCCATCCTCTCGGCGCGGGCGCAGCGCTTGACCGTGTTCAGCGCCCGGCTCGTCCACTGGGCGCACTCCAGCGGCCCGGCGCCCTCGGCGAGCAACTCGTGCACGGCGGCGAACCGCTCAGGCGTGCGCAGGCGGCCGAGCCGTCCCGGCACACCACCTCCACCCGGGATGCGCACCCAGCCACGCCGGGCGCGGCCCGACTCGGCCGTCGCCGGCACGATGTGCTCCATCATTCTGCGGCACAACGACATCCGGCTCGCATGCGTGACGGTCAGGTCATGGCGGCTGTGGCCAGGCGCGGCCCGCTGTCGCAGGACGGGCAGGCACCGTCCTGCGACTTGACACGCGCCCACATCGGCACGCCCGATGCGGTCCGCTCGACCACCACACCTCTCCGGTGCGGCACCAGGACGTCCACACGCTGATGGTCACGATCACAAACGCCTGCTGTCGTCCCGAATCCGGCGCAGTCAGTCGATCACGCGATCATGGACGGAGCCGAACGTTGGACGGTCTTTCAGACGGCGCTGTCGGCGAACACCGACGCCGGGCTCAGTTCGAAAGCCTCACGCAGTCCCGCGATCACCCTCGGGACGACGTCCGCGCCGACGACCGCGCCGATGCGGCCGGACTCTGCGGAGACCGACATCGGGACCGCGCCGGCCCGGCACAGCACCTCGCAGAAGGTCGGTACCAGCGCGGGGTCTCCGCGCAGTCCGGCGCCGGTGAGGACGACCCGCACCGCGGGCTCGGGCCGCCCCGCGCCGGGGAGGTGGGCGATGGCCGGGGCGTCGGCGGCCGCCACGCCCAGCAGCACCGTCCCGTCGGACAGCAGGTCCACCGCCTCCGGGGTCACGCCCGCCGCGGTCACCGCCCGCAGCACCTCGGTGAGGCCGCCGCGCATGCCGATCCTGCAGAGGCCGCCGCACACGTCGAGGTCTCCGATGATCGCCTGTTCCACGTCACTCCCCCTCCAGGTCGGTGTTCGCAGACTCGATGATGGACGTGACGACACCGGCGAGGACTCCCACGTGCGGTTCGCGCATGACCCCGAAGTGGTCGCCGGGCACGCGGTGCAGATGGACGTCGCCGACCAGCTCGCGCCACCGGCCGAGGTAGTCGTCGGCGGTCTGCCCGTCTGCGACCTCGTGCTCGCCGTCGGCCAGCTCGTCGGTCATGATCAGGTGCAGGTCGCCGGTGAAGCGGCGGTGGCGGTAGGTCAGGTCCATCTCCATGACCTCGCGCCAGGTGCGCACCGCCCTGGGCCACATGTCGCCGACGCCGTCCTCCGGCAGGGTGATCCCACCGTCGGGGGCGTCGTCGACCAGGTGGGTGAGCAGCTCCATGATCTCCTCGCGGCGGGCAGGGGTGTTCTGCTCCGGCCCGCCCTCGGCGATCGCGGTGACCAGGTCGTCCAGGCGCTTGATCAGGGCGAACTCCGACCAGCCCGCCGGGCGGGTGTGCACGTCCAGGCCGGGGTCGAGCAGCATGAACGTCACCTGTTCGCCCTCGTTGACCAGGCGGTGCGCCATCTCGGTGGCGATACCGCTGCCGCCGCACCAGCTGAACAGCCGGTAGGGGCCGTGCGGCTGGGCCGCGCGCAGCTCGGTGAGGTAGCGGTCGGCCATCACCTCCGCGGTCGGGACGGCGCCGGGGTGCGGGCCTGGCCACTCGAAGGCGATCACGGGCACGTGCTCGGGGATGTGCGGGGCGAGCCGGGAGTACCAGTGCGCGCTGCCTCCGCCGGGATGCACGCACACCAGCGGGATGCCGGTGCCTTCCTGCCTGATCCAGAGCAGCGCGCCGGCGACGACGCCCCCGCCTTCGACGGTGGCCGCAATCCCGGCGATGGTGCGGTGCTCCATGAACGTGCGGAACCGCAGTTCGACGCCCACCCTGGTGCGCAGGGCGGCGATGACCCGCATCATGGCCAGCGAGTGCCCGCCGAGGTCGAAGAAGTCGTCGTGCACCCCGACCCTGGCCACGCCCAGCGCCTGCGCCCAGGTGTCGGCCATCAGCCGCTCCAGGTCGGTGCGCGGGGCGGTGTAGGGCATGTCGAGCACGGGGCGCTCGTCGCCGGGGGCGGGCAGCGCCTTGCGGTCGATCTTGCCCGCCGGGGTGGTCGGGAACTCCTCGACGCTGATGTAGTGCGTGGGCACCATGTGCCGGGGCAGTCTGCTGCTCAGGTGTTCGCGCAGTTCGGCGCCGGTCACCGGGGTGTCGGCGGGGCGGGTGTAGGCGACCAGGGTCGCGTTGCCCGAGGCCGGCGTGTGGACGGTGACGACGACCCCGGCGACACCGGGGTGACCGGCCAGCGCCTCCTCGATCTCGCCCAGCTCCACGCGCAGCCCGCGGATCTTGACCTGGTGGTCGGCGCGGCCGAGGTACTGGATGGTGCCGTCGGCGTTGCGGGAGACCACGTCGCCGGTGCGGTAGAGGCGGGCGCCGGGCTCGGCGGAGAACGGGTCGGGCAGGAACCGATCGGCGGTCAGGCCCGGTTGGCCGAGGTAGCCGCGGACCACGCCGGGGCCACCGACGTACAGCTCGCCGCGGACGCCGGCGGTCAGCGGGCGCAGCTCGGCGTCGAGCACGTAGCACTTGACGTTGCCGAGCGGCAGGCCGATCGATGGCGCGGCGGGCGTGCCGGTGGCGGGGATGGCGGCCAGGGAAGCGCACACCGTGACCTCGGTGGGGCCGTAGGCGTTGACGAACGTCGCCGCGTCCGCCCAGCGCGCCACCTGCTCCCCCGTGCACGCCTCGCCCGCCGAGACCACCACGCGCAGCGCCGGGAAGTCGGCGGGGGCGTAGCGGTCCAGGATGGACGGCGGCACGGTCATGTGGGTGACCAGGCCCGCGGTGGCGCGCAGGTCGCCGGGGTCGGTGTCCGGCGGGGGGAGCACCAGTTCCGCGCCGTTGGTCAGCGCCATCAGCAGCTCCCACACCGAGGCGTCGAAGCTCGGCGAGGCGAACTGCAGGACGCGGTCGCCGGGGCGTACGTCCAGGTGCTCCAGCTGGGCGTGACGCAGGTTCAGCGCGCCGCGGTGAGGGACGGCGACGCCCTTGGGCCTGCCGGTGGAGCCGGAGGTGTAGATGACGTAGGCGAGGCTGTCGAGGGTGGGTGTCCGGTCCACCGCCCGGTCGTGCCCTGTGGGACCGGGCTGGGTTGGCCGGTGTGGGTGGTCGTCGATCTCCAGGAGTCGGACGCCTTCGGGGAGCACGGGGCGCGGAAGGGTGGAGAGGGTGACGAAGGTGTGGACGGCGGCGTCGTCGACCATGTGGTCGAGCCGGTCGGCGGGGTACTCGGGGTCGAGGGGCAGGTAGGCGGCGCCGGACATCAGGACGGCCAGCGCGGCGGTGGTGAGGTCGACGCCGCGGGGCAGGTGCAGGCCGACGACCTTCTCCGGGCCGACGCCGGTGCTCGCCAGATGCGCGGCCAGGGCCTCGGCGCCGGCGACGAGCTCGGCGTAGGTGACGGTGACCTCGCCTTGGCGCAGGGCGATCGCGTCCGGTGTGGACTCGGCCTGGGCGCGGACGAGGCCGTGGATGGTGGTCTCGGTGGGGAAGGGGCGGTCGGTGGCGTTGCCCGCGGCGATGGCGGTGGCGGCGTCGGCGGGCGGCAGGCCGATGGCGGTGGCGTCGCCGTCGGGGTCGGCAGCCATGGCCTCCAGGACGTGGCGGTAGAGGCGGGCCAGCAGCTCCAGCTGCTCGGCGCCGATGCGCGACGGGCGCCCGCCCAGGCGCAGGATGCCGGGGAAGGTCCACACCTCCAGCGGCAGCTCGCTGGGGCTGAAGTCGTCCATCATGCCGACGGAGTCGGAGTTCCAGTCCATGACGTGGAAGTCCAGGAAGCCGAAGGCGACCTCGATGAGCGTGCCCTCGCCGCCCCACTCCCGCTGGATGGCGGGCATCGGGTAGCGGCGGTTCGGCCACAGTTCGGCCTCGCCGGCGAACACCCGCGCGACCAGCTCGCGCCAGGTGGCGGTCGAGGTGTCGGCGGCGAAGGGGACGGTGTTGAGGTACATGCCGCGCACCTCGTCGCCGCGGTCGTGCTCGGGCCTGCCGTTGCAGACCAGGCCGCCGAAGAAGCGGGTGCGGCCGGTGGCGACGCTCATCGCCTTGAGGTGCGCGGAGTGCAGCACGCTCTTGAGCGAGGCGCCCGCGACGGCGGCGAGCGCGCGCAGCCGGGGCAGCAGGTCGGCGTAGCGGACCTCGACGATGGTGGCCTTGCGGTCGGCGGCGTGCGCGCACCACGCCTCGGGCAGGGTCAGCCGCTCGTCACCGTGCACCTTGCCCGCCCAGAAGGCGCGCTGCTCGGCGGAGGCGAGCGCCTTGCGTTCCAGTGCGACGAAGTCGGCGAAGCGGACCTTCGGCACCGGCTTGAGGGCGAGGTCGCGGTCGTGGCGGATCGCACGGTAGGTGTCGATCAGCTCGGCGACGACGGAGGTGTGGCTCCAGCCGTCGAGGATCGCATGCGCCTCGGTGTGGGTCAGCCAGAACTCCGTCTGGCTGATCTGGTGCGCGTGGTAGCGCAACTGCGGCGCGCGGGCGATGTCGACCGGCTTGCCGCGCTCGGAGAGCAGGAACTCGTCCACGACCCGGCGCTGCTCGGCCGGGTCCAGCCCGGTCAGGTCGGTCCACTCCACCGGCAGGTGCGCCTCGGCGTGCACCAGCTGCAGCGGCTCGGAGTAGGTGACCAGGTCGAAGGACGTGCGCAGGATCTCGTGCCGGGCGACGAGCGACTCCCCCGCCGAGCGCAGCGCCTCGACGTCGAACGGCAGGTCGTCGCGCACGATGTAGCAGGAGACGTTCTGGTAGACGGCGCGGGTGTCGGCGGCGAGCATCTCGTAGGTCATGCCCGCCTGGGTCATGGCGAGCGGGTAGGCGTCGACCACGTCGGCGGGCAGCAGCGCCCGGTCCTCGGGAGTGAGCTGGGCGAAGCGCTCCACGATGAGCTCGTCCACGGCCGTGCCCGCGCCGCGCTCGACCAGCGCCACCAGCGCGGCGGTGCTCTGGTGGGTGAACATGTCCTGGACGCTGACGGTGATGCCGGCCGAGCGCAGCAGGCCGACCGCGCGGATGGCGCGCATCGAGTCGCCGCCGAGCTGGAAGAAGCTGTCGTGCACGCCGACGGCCTCGATGCCCAGGGCGCCCGCCAGCGCGGTGGCGACGGTGGTCTCCAGCTCGGTGCGCGGGGCGACGAACTCCTGCCCGGTGGCGCGGCCGCGCTCGGGGGCGGGCAGCGCCCCGCGGTCGGTCTTGCCGCTGGCGGTCAGCGGCAGGGCGGCCATGGCCGTCCAGTGCGCGGGCATCATGTGCTCGGGCAGGCGGGCGGCCAGGTGGGCGCGCAGCGCATCGGTGTCCGCGGTGCCCACCACGTAGGCGACCAGCTGCTCGTCGCGCACGGCGACGGCGGCGTCGGCGACGTCCGGGTGCTCGGTGAGCACGGCCTCGATCTCGCCCAGTTCGACGCGGTGCCCGCGCACCTTGACCTGGTGGTCGAGGCGGCCCAGGTACTCGACCGCGCCGTCGGCACGCTGCCGCACGAGGTCGCCGGTGCGATAGAGGCGGCCCCCTGCCTCGGCGGCGAACGGGTCGGGCACGAAGCGCTCGGCGGTCAGTGCGGGTTTGGCCAGGTAGCCGCGAGCCAGCTGCACGCCCGCCAGCACCAGTTCGCCGGGCGTGCCCAGCGGAACCGGGCGGAGGTCGGCGTCCACGACGTAAGTGCGGGTGTTGGCCACGGGCCACCCGATGGTGACCGGCTCGCCTGGGGTGCACGGGGTGTAGGTGACGTCGACGGCGGCTTCGGTGGGGCCGTACAGGTTGTGCAGCGGGCAGCCGATCAGCTCGGCGACGCCGGTGACGAGGTCGGCGGGCAGGGCCTCACCGCTGCACATCATGCGGCGCAGGGACGGCAGCTCCCCGATCTCGTCGGCCAGGAACGCGCGCAGCATCGACGGGACGAAGTGCAGCGTGGTGACGCCCTCGGCGCGGATCAGGTCGGCGAGGTAGGCGGGGTCGCGGTGACCGCCGGGGGCGGCCACGACCAGGGTCGCACCGGTGATCAGCGGCCAGAAGAACTCCCACACCGAGACGTCGAAGCTGTACGGGGTCTTCTGCAGCACGCGGTCGGTGCCGTCGAGGCCGTACTCGTCCTGCATCCACAGCAGCCGGTTGACGATGCCGCGGTGCGGGACCAGCACTCCCTTGGGCTTGCCGGTCGACCCCGAGGTGTAGATGACGTAGGCGGCGTTGTCCTGGGTGATCGCCGGGGCCGGCGCGGTGGCGGGCAGCGAGGACCGGTCCTGTCCGATGAGGACGGTGTGCTCGACGTCGTCGCGGACCGCGTCGGCGACGAGGACCCTGGCGCCGGAGTCGGCCAGCATGTGGGCGAGCCGGTCGGCCGGGTAGCCGGGGTCCAGCGGCAGGTAGGCGCCGCCCGCCTTGAGCACGCCGACCAGCGCGGTGACCAGCCCGGCCGAGCGCGGCAGGCAGACCGCGACCACGGATTCGGGGCCGACGCCGAGGGCGGTCAGCTCGTGGGCGAGCCGGTTGGACTCGGCGTCCAGCTCGGCGTAGGTCAGCGACCGGCCCGCGAACCGCACGGCGACCGTGTCGGGGGTGCGGGCGGCCTGGGCGGACAGCAGCTCGGTGAGCGTCGCCGCCGGGTACTCGGTCGCGGTGGCGTTCCAGGTGTGCAGGACGTCGCCCAGTTCGGCGTCGGGGAGCACAGCGAGGTCGGCGACCGGGGTGTCCGGGTGCCGGACGGCCGCGGTCAGCAGCGTCACCATCCGGTCGGCGACGCGGTGCATGGTGGTGGCGTCGAACAGCGCGGTGGCGTAGGTGAACGCGAAGGCGATGCCGCCGTCGGCGCGAGGGGTGGCCGAGACGGTCAGGTCGAACTTGGCGGTGGTCTCGCCCACCGCCACCGGCTCGAACGAGAGGCCGTGGGCGGGCCCGGCCGCGTCGGCGTCCTGCCACAGCACCATGGTGGAGAACAGCGGCGTGCGCGACGGGTCGCGCTCGGGGGACAGCTCGTCGACCAGCTTCTCGAACGGCACGTCCTGGTGGGAGTAGGCGTCCATCGCGGTGGCACGGACGCGGTCGAGAACCTCGCCGAACGTGGGCGCGCCGGACAGGTCGGCGCGCAGCACGATCGTGTTGAGGAACAGGCCGACGACGTCCTGTGTCTCCGCGCGGTCGCGCCCGGCGACCGGGGTGCCGATGGCGATGTCGGTGCTGCCGGTGTGCCTGCTCAGCAGCACCGCCACGGCGGCCGAGAGCAGCAGGAACGGCGACGCGCCCTGGGCCCTGGCGCGCTCCAGCAGCGGTTGGGCGACCTCGGCGCCCAGGGTGAAGCGCAGCAGTTCTCCCGCGGCGTCGCGCACGACGGGCCGCGGCCGGTCGGCGGGCAGTTCGACCGGAGTGACGCCGGCGAGCCGCTCGCGCCAGTAGCCGATCTCCTCGTCGAGGCGATCACCGCTGAGCCTGCCCGCCTGCCAGGCCGCGTAGTCGGCGTACTGCACGGGCAGGCTCGGGTGCGGGGCGGGCTTGCCCGCCAGCGCGGCGTCGTAGCCGGTGCGCAGCTCGCGCAGCAGGATGTCCTCCGACCAGCCGTCGGCGGCGACGTGGTGCACGGTCAGCACCACCACGTGCTCCACATCGGACAGCTCGGCCAGGGTGGCGCGCAGCATCGGCCCCACGGACAGGTCGACGGGCACGCGCTCGGTGCTCGAGATGGCGGCGACCCTGGCCTCCTGCTCGGCGCGGGGAAGCGCGGTCAGGTCGACCACGTCCAGCGAGGCGGGCGACGGCGGGTCGATGACCTGCACCGGCTCGCCGTCGACCAGCGGGAAGCGGGTCCGCAGCGTCTCGTGCCGGGCGACGAGGCCGTCGAGCGCGGTGCGCAGGGCGGCGACGTCGAGCGGGCCGCGGACGCGGCGGGCCGAGGTCATCAGGTACTCGGTGGAACCGGGGCGCAGCTGGTCCAGGATCCACATTCGCTGCTGGGCGGGCGAGAGCGGCAGCGGGCGGTCCCTCGGCTGGATCGCGATGCCCGCGGCCGGTGCGGCGACACCGCGCAGCCTCCGGCGCAGCAGTTCGGCGCGCAGCGCCGCCGAATCCAGTGTCCCCGTCATGACGCACCATCCTTGGCGAGCAGTTCCTGGATGTCCTCATCGGACAGCGAGGCCACGTCGGCGGTGACCGCGTCGGCGACGGCGGCGGCCAGGTCGGCGAGCGTGGCGGTCTCGAAGAGCAGCCGCAGCGGCAGGTCGACGCCGAAGGCGGCGCGCAGCTGGGCGAGCACCCTGGTGGCCAGCAGCGAGTGGCCGCCGAGAGCGAAGAAGTTGTCGTCGATGCCGACGGCCTCACGTTCCAGGACCGATGCCCAGATCCCGGCGACGGCCTCCTCGGCGGGGTCGCGCGGCGGCCGGAACCCGGTTTCGCCCGCGGCGACCGGGTCCGGCAGCGCCTTGCGGTCGATCTTCTTGCTGGCCGTCATCGGCAGCTCGGGCAGCGTCGTCCACAGCGACGGCACCATGTATTCCGGCAGCAGGTCCCGCAGGTGCTCGCGCAGCTCCCCGATGCCGGGGTCGCCGGCGGGGCAGACCAGGTAGGCGCACAGCCGCTTGTCGCCGGGCGCGACGTCGCGGGCAACCACCACCGCCTCGCGCACGGCCGGGTGGCGCACCAGCGCCGCCTCGATCTCGCCCAGCTCGATGCGGAAACCGCGGATCTTGACCTGCTGGTCGATGCGGCCGAGGAAGGCGATCGTGCCGTCCGGGCGGTGCCGCACCAGGTCGCCGGTGCGGTAGAGGCGGGTGCCGTCGCCGTCGGGATCGGGCACGAACCGGTCGGCGGTCAGCTCCGGGCGGTCCAGGTAGCCGCGGGCCAGGCGGACGCCACCCAGGCACAGCTCGCCGGGTACGCCCAGCGGGACCGGACGCAGGTCGGCGTCGACGATGACCGCGCGGGTGCCGGGGATCGGCAGGCCGATCGGCATCGCTGCGGCGCGGTCCCCGGTGAGGTCCGAGGGCACCGGCCAGTGCAGCACCGAGGTGATGGTGGCCTCGGTCGGCCCGTAGTTGCAGACGAAGCGTCCGGGCAGGCCCGAGTCCGACCAGCGGTTGACGTCGTCCACGGTGACCACGTCGCTGCCGACGTTGACCAGCCGCAGCGTGGACAGCCCTGCTGGCTTGCCCGCCATGATCTCCCGGTAGTACGCCGGGGTCAGCTCCATGACGGTCGCGCCGTGCGCGGCGGCGTGGGCGGGCAGGTCCTCCGGGGTCCAGAACACCGGGTCGCTGACGATCAGCGTCGCCCCGGTGGCCAGCGTGCCCGCCACCTGCTCCATGGCCGCGTCGAACGTCAGCGCGGACAGCAGCGCCACCCGGTCGTCGCCGGTGATGCCGAACGCCTCGGCGATGAGGTGGCTGTGGTGGGCGTAGGCGCGGTGCTCGATCATCACGCCCTTGGGCCTGCCGGTCGAGCCGGAGGTGTAGATGACGTAGGCGAGGTTGTCCGGCCCGGCGGTGCGCTCCAGCGCGGCGCCGTCGTGGGCGGCGATCTCCTCGGCGTCGGCGTCGACCCGCACCAGGTGGTAGGCGTCGGAGACGAGCCGCTCGGCGAACCCGGCGTTGGTGACCACGACCTGGGCGCCCGCGTCGGCGAGCATGAACGCCAGCCGCTCCCCCGGGTGCGCCGGGTCGAACGGGGTGTAGACGCCGCCTGCCCGCATCACGCCCAGCAGCGAGACCACGGCGTCGAGGCCGCGCTGCAAGCAGCAACCGACGATGACCTCCGGGCCGACGCCGAGGGCGCGCAGGTGGCGGGCCATCCGGTTGGCGCGGGCGTCGAGCTCGGCGTAGGTCAGCTCGCTGTCGTTGAACACGACGGCGGTCTTGCCGGGGTTCTCGGCCGCGCGCAGGGCGACCAGCTCCGGAAAGGTCAGGTCGTGGGGGGGGGGGGGGGGGGGGGGCCCCCCCCCCCCCCGGCCGCCGCGCGCCGCCGCGCCGGGCCGGCCGCGGCCCGGCCCGGCGCGCGCCCGCGCGGGCCGTCGGCGCGCGCC
>NZ_JBFBAW010000008.1:320147-410610 GCF_040682435.1 Lentzea sp. NPDC051208
CTCTTTGTGTTCTACGCCCGCGGGGGGGGCGGGGCGGGGCGCCCCGCCGGGCCGCGGGCCCCCCGGCCTGGTCGCCCCCCGCTCGGGCCCCCCCGCCGCCCCCCCCCCCACGGCGACCTCGGGCAACCGGTCGGCCCAGGCGGCCAGCTCGGCGCGCTCGGCGACCGGGCTCAGCTCCAGTTCCGACAGCCGGGCTCCCGGCGCGGCGGTGATGCTCGCCAGCAGCGTCAGGTAGTGCTCGGCCATCCGCTCGATCGTGGCGCGGTCGAACAGGCCGGTGGCGTACTCCAGCCACACGCGCATGCTGCCGTCGCCGAGCTGCTTGACCGACAGCGTCAGGTCGAACTTGGCGACCGGCGCGCCGGTGGTGAACGGCTTCAGCTCCGCCTCGCCGAGCGTGGCGGGCACCTCGTCGAGGTGGGCCAGCTCGAACATGACCTGGAACAGCGGGTTGCGCGAGAGGTCGCGCTCGGTGCCGATCGCCTCGACCAGGTGCTCGAACGGAACGTCCTGGTTGGCGAACGCGGCCAGCGTGCTGCCCCGGACCTGGTCGAGCAAGTCGGTGAACAGCGGGTCGCCGCCGAGGTCGGCGCGCAGCACCAGGTTGTTGACGAAGAAGCCGAGGATCTCCTCGGTCTCCTCACGGGTGCGCCCGGCGACGGGGGTGCCGACGGCGACGTCCGTGCGGCCGGTGTAGCGGGCCAGCAGCACGTGGAAGGCGGTCAGCATCGTCATGAACGGGGTCGCGCCGTTGCGCGAGCCCAGCTCGGCGATCCCGGCGACCACCGCGTCCGGCACGTCGGCCATGACGGTGTCGCCGCGCGGGTCGCGCACGGCGGGCCGCGGCCGGTCGGTCGGCAGCTCCAGCGCGGTGAGCCCGCCGAGGCGGTCGCGCCAGTAGTCGAGCTGGTCGGTCAGGTCGAGTCCGCGCTGCCAGGCGCCGAAGTCGGCGTACTGGGCGGCGGGCGGGTCGGGCAGGGCGGCCGCGTCCCGGTAGGCGGTGCCGAGGTCGCGCAGGAAGATGCCCATGGACCAGGCGTCGAAGGCGATGTGGTGCAGGGTGACGGCGACGAGGTGGTCGGCGTGGCCGGCGCGGGCCACGGTCACCCGGATCGGGTGCTCGGTGGCCAGGTCGAACGGCACCGCGCTGGCCCGGTCGACCGCCGCGCGCGCCAGTTCCGGTGTGCCGGGGTCGACGAACTCGAAGGCGACTGGCCCGGCCGGGTCGATGATCTGCACGGGGTCGCTCTCGCCCACGTGGCGGGTGCGCAAGATCTCGTGCCGGGCGGCCACGAGGTCGACGGCCGTCTGGAAGCGGACCAGGTCGAACGGGCCGTGCAGGCGGAAGGCCAGCGGCACGATGTACTCGGCGCTGTCGGGCTCCAGCCGGTCGAGGAACCACATGCGCTCCTGTCCGAAGGACAGCCGCAGCGCGCCGTCGCGGTCGACGGTGGCGATCGGGATGTTCTTGGCGGCACCGGCCTGGTGGTCGATGAAGGCGGCCAGCTTCTCCACCGTCCGCTCGGCGAACAGCTCACCGACGCTCAGCTCCAGGTCGAACTCGCGGCGCAGCCTCAGCACCAGGCGGATCGCCAGCAGCGAGTGCCCGCCCAGGGCGAAGAAGTCATCGGAGACGCCGACCGACGCCACACCCAGCACTGCGCCCATGACGCGGGCGACGGCCTCCTCGGTCGGGGTGCGCGGTGTGATCAGGTCGCCGCCGGCCATCGGCTCCGGCCGGCCGGGCGGGGGCAGCGCGGCGCGGTCGACCTTGCCGCTGGCGCCCAGCGGCATCGCCTCCAGCGCGACGAAGAAGGCAGGGATCATCGGCGCGGGCAGCAGCTCGGCCAGGTGCGCGCGCAGCGCGTCGGCGCTCACGTCGGCGCCGGACACGGTGTAGGCGACCAGTTCCAGGTCGCCGGTGTCGGTGCGGTGGGCGGTGACGGTGGCGGCCTCGACCTCGGGGTGGGCGCGCAGCGCGGCCTCCACCTCGCCGGGCTCGACCCGCACGCCGCGGACCTTCACCTGGTGGTCGATGCGGCCCAGGAACTCCAGGTCGCCGTCGGCGCGGCGGCGGACGAGGTCGCCGGTGCGGTACCAGCGCCCGCCTGGGGTGGCCGAGTACGGGTTGGGGCCGAACCTGTCGGCGGTCAGGTCGCCGCGGCCGAGGTAGCCGCGGGCCACGCCGACGCCGGAGACGCACAGCTCGCCGGGCACGCCGATGGGGACGAGCCGGTCGTCGGCGTCCACGACGTAGGCGGCCAGGTTCGGCAGCGGCGCGCCGATCGGCGCGATCTCGGCGGACTCGGCGGCGGTGTGCGGCCAGAAGGTCGCGTCGATGGAGCACTCGGTGGGGCCGTAGGTGTTGACGATCTCCACCTGCACGGCGTCGAGCACCTTGGCGCACAGCGCGGTCGGCAGCGGCTCGCCCGCCGAGCAGAGCAGGCGCAGCGCGGTGCACTCGGCCAGCTTCGGCTCCTCGGCGACCATGCGCAGCACCGACGGCACCAGCTGCAGCACGGTGACCCCGTGCTCGGCGACCGCGGCGACCATGACGGCCGGGTCCTTGTGCGCGGTCGGCGGGGCCATCACGACCGCGCCGCCGGAGACCAGCGGCGCCGCGAACTCCCAGACGGAGGCGTCGAAGCCGATGGTCGTCTTCTGCAGCACGCGGTCGTCGGCGCCGAGGCCGTGCGCCTCCACGGCCCACAGCACGCGGTTGCGGATGCCCTCGTGCGTGATCACCACGCCCTTGGGCTTGCCGGTCGAGCCGGAGGTGTAGAGGACGTAGGCGGCGTTCGCACCCGAGAGCCCGGGGCGGTCCAGCGGAGCACCGGTGTCCCAGTTGCCGTCGACGGCGAGCACCGGGATGCCGGGGAGGAGGTCGCGCAGCGCCTCGTGGGTGAGCACGAGCGCGGGCAGCGCGTCGGCGGCGACGGCGGCGAGCCGCTCGGCCGGGTGGTCCGGCGGCAGCGGCACGTACACCCCGCCCGCGGTCCACACCGCCAGCAGGGCGGTGACGAGGTCCGCGCCGCGCTCCATGGCGACGCCCACCGGCACCTCCGGGCCCACGCCGCGCGAGCGCAGCGCCGCCGCCAGCCGCTCGACGCGGCCCATCAGCTCGGCGTAGGTGAGGCCGGCGCCCGCCTCGACGACGGCGACCGCGTCAGGGGTGGCGGCGGCCTGGGCGGCGACCAGCTCGGGGAGGGTGGCCGCCGGGCGCGGCGCCGCGGCGGTGTTCCAGGCGAGCAGCTGCTCGACCTCTGCCTCGGCCATGATCTCCAGCGCACCGATCGGGGTGGCCGGCGCGGCGGCCGCCTCGGCGAGCAACCGGGTGTAGTTGGCGGCCATGCGCTCGACGCGGGCGCGGTCGAACAGCGCGGCCGGGAAGTTCATCGTCCCGAACAGCGAGCCGTCGGGCCGCTCGGCGAAGTGCAGCGACAGGTCGAACGGCGAGGTCTGCCAGCTGCCCGGCCACCTCTCGACCTCGACGCCCGCAAGCGCCGGCATCGTGCGGCGCTGGTTGTGCAGGGCGAACGCCACCTGGAAGACCGGGTTGCGGGACAGATCGCGCTCGGGTGCCAGTGCGTTGACGACACGCTCGAACGGCACGTCCTGGTTGCCGAAGGCGTCGAGCGCGGTGTTGCGCACGCGGGCCAGCAGCTCACCGAAGGTGGGCTCGCCCGCCAGGTCGGTGCGCAGCACGACGGTGTTGAGGAACAGGCCGGCCAGCGACTCCAGCTCCACCTGCGCGCGCCCGGCGATGGAGACGCCGACCGCGACGTCCTCGGTGCGCGCGTAGCGGGAGAGCAGCAGCTGGTAGGCGGCCAGCAGCGTCATGAACAGGGTGGCGTCGTGGCGCCTGCCGACGGCGGTCACCGCGGCGGCCAGCTCGGTGGGCACGGTGAACTCGACGCTGTCGCCCGCGGGCTCCCACGTGGCCGGGCGCGGCCGGTCGGCGGGCAGCTCCAGCGGGGCCAGCCCGGCCAGCCGCTCCGACCAGTAGCGCTGCTGCCTGCGCAGCCCGCCGTCCGTTGACTCCCACCAGTCGCGCTGCCACTCGACGTAGTCGACGTACTGGATCTCCAGCTCCGGCAGCGGTGAGGGCTCGCCCGCGCGGAAGGCCGCGTACAGCGCGGACAGTTCGTCGGCCAGGACGCCGATGGACCAGCCGTCGAAGGCGATGTGGTGGACGGCGAACATCAGCACCGACTCGTCCGGTCCGCAGTGGGCGAGCGTGACCCGCCACGGCCAGGCTGCACGCAGGTCGATCGGGGTTGCCACGTCGGCGGCGCCCAGTTCGCGGACGCCCGCCTCGCCGTCGACCTCGACCACCACCAGCGGCGCGGGCCCCGGCGGGTCGACGAACTGCATCGGAACGCCGTCCACGGACTCGTAGCGCGTGCGCAGCACTTCGTGCCGCGCCCCGATCTCGGTGAGCGCGGACACCAGCGCGCCGGTGTCCACCGTTCCGCGCAGCCGGTACGCCCAGTGCATGAGGTACTCGGTGGCCCCCGACCTGAGCTGGTCGAGGAACCAGAGCTGCTCCTGCGCGAAGGACAGCGGGAACCCGCCACCACTGCTAGTCATTCGTGCCCTCCCAGGCCGGCTTTGCGCGTTGTGCTGTGGTCCGCGGCTCAGGACGCCGCGGGTTCGGCCGAGGACTCGGCCATCGCCACGGCGATGCGCCGCGGCCCGGTGAACGGCTCGCGCGCGTGGGCGGCGAGCATGTTGTCGACGATCAGGACGTCGTCGGTCTCCCAGTCGAAGCGCGTCCACGCCGCCCGGTAGCAGGAGCGCAGATGCGCCATCACTTCGTCGGGGATGACAGCACCGTCGCCGTAGTAGGTGTTGGTGGGCAGCTCGTCGTCGTCGAACATCTCGCGCAGCCCGGCGCACATGTCCTCACCCAGCGTGGTCACGTGCCAGAACGTCATGTGGTTGAACCAGACGCGCTCACCGGTCACCGGGTGGGTGTGCACGGCCTCGCGGCGGGCGCGGGTGCGCAGGCCGTCGCGGCCCACCCACTCGACCTGCACGCCCGCGCGCTCGCAGTAGGCAGCGACCTCGGCGCGGTCGGAGGAGCCGAACGCCTCCTGCCACGGCACCCCGAAACCGGGGGTGAAGTTGCGCACGACCATCCAGCCGCGGCGCTCGAACTCGGCGCGCACGGCGGGGTCGATGAGGTCGTAGACCTTGCGCACGTCGGCCAGCGGGGTCGCGCCCTGCGTCTCGGGCGCGATCATGCAGTGGAAGAACAGCACCAGCGGCCAGTGCTTCTGGTAGGAGTTCTCGTTGTGCAGGAAGATCTCCTCGCTCGGCGGGTAGTCCGTCGAGGTGTAGACCTGCCCTTTGATGGTGCTGCGCGGTGAGCTGCGCTCGGCGTAGGTCAGCGGCGCGCCGGACACCTCGCGCACGACGTCGGCGAAGCCGTCCACGCCGCCGATGTCGAAGCCGCGCAGCAGGACCGCGCCGTGCTCGCGCAGTCGCTGGCGCACGACGGGGCGCGCGTCGGAGAGGTAGGGGATCACGGGGGCGCCCGGCTCGTCGGCGGTGAGCACGAGGGGCAGCGTGCGGCCCGTGCTCCCCAGCGGGGCGGTGGTCGTCGCGGTCATGCGGTCAGCGTGGTCCGCCGCCGCCCCGCCGCACGAGAGAACAACCGGCACACCTGTGCTGCCGCCGTTGTTGCGTCTTCTTCTCTGCGGCCGGCGGCGGGCCGCGGGCAGGCTGACCCCGACCGCCGGAGCGACCAAGGAGGCACGGGTGTTTCGCACGATGCTCAAATCGAAGATCCACCGGGCGACGGTGACCCAGGCGGACCTGCACTACGTGGGCTCGCTCACCATCGACGAAGATCTCATGGAGGCTGCCGACCTGCTTCCCGGTGAGCAGATCGCCATCGTCGACATCGACAACGGCGCCCGCTTGGAGACCTACGTCATCCCCGGCCCCCGCGGCTCGGGTGTCATCGGGATCAACGGGGCCGCCGCCCGGCTCATCTCCCCCGGCGACCTGGTGATCATCATCAGCTACGTCGCGGTGGCCGAGGAGAGGGCGCACGACCTGGTGCCGTCGGTCGTGATGGTCGACCGCGACAACAAGCCGATCAAGCTGACCACCGACCCGGCGGAGCCGGTGCCGGGTACCAACGGTGTGCGCGGGGACCTCCTGGCGGCGGCTCGTGTCTAGCGAGAGGCCAGGCGGGGTGCTGGGCACCGTGGGCAGCACCCCCATCGTCGAGCTGGCCAAGCTGGACCCCGACGCCGGGTTCCGGGTGTACGCGAAGCTGGAGGCGCACAACCCGGGCGGCAGCATCAAGGACCGCTCGGCGCTGGAGATGCTGCTCGCGGCCATCCGCGACGGCGACGTGGTGCCCGGTCGCACGGTGGTCGTGGAGTCCAGCTCCGGCAACCTCGGCATCGGCATGGCGCAGGTGTGCGCATACCTGGGCGTGCGGTTCCGATGCGTGGTGGACCCGCGCACCAACGCCCAGAACATCGCGATCATGCGGGCGCTGGGTGCCGAGGTCGAGGTCGTCACCGAGACCGACGCGGCCACCGGCGAGTACCTGCCCGTGCGCAAGCGCCGGGTGCGCGAGCTGCTGACGATGCTGGACAGCGCCTACTGGCCCAACCAGTACGCCAACCCCGGCAACCCGCTGGCGCACCGCACCACGATGCGCGAGATCGCCGAAGCGGTGCCCGGCGGCGTGGACTACCTGTTCTGCGCCACCAGCTCGTGCGGCACCCTGCGCGGCTGCGCCGACTTCATCCGCGACCACCGCCTGCCCACGACCGTGGTCGCCGTGGACGCCGCGGGCAGCGCCATCTTCGCCCCGCCCACCGGCCCGCGCCTCATTCCCGGCCACGGCGCCGCCGAGCGGCCCGCGCTGCACCGCGACGGCATGGCCGACGCGGTGGTCATCGTCGACGACGTGGACTGCATCGCGGGCTGCCGCAGACTGGCCGCCCGCGAGGCGATCCTGGCGGGCGGCTCCTCCGGCGCCGTGGTCGCCGCCCTGGCGGCGATGCGCGAGCGCATTCCCGACTCCGCGTCGTGCGTGCTGATCCTGCCCGACCGCGGCGAGCGCTACCTGGACACGATCTACGACGACGAGTGGGTGGCCGAGCAGTTCGGCGACATCGCCCACCTGTGGAAGGAAACCGCCATGGAGGTGGCCCCATGCTGATCCTCGGCGCGGCCCAGGTCCGCCAGGTCCTCGACGGCGCGGAGCAGGACGTCCTCTCCGCGGTCCGCTCGGCCTACGTCCTGCACGCCGCTGGCCGGACCGTCGTGCCGCACTCGTCGTTCCTGCGCTTCCCCGACGACGACCGGAACCGGATCATCGCGCTGCCCGCGTACCTGGGCACCGAGTCGCCGGTCGCCGGGATCAAGTGGATCTCGTCGTTCCCGGGCAACGTGGCCAACGGGCTGGAGCGGGCCTCGGCGGCGTTGATCCTGAACTCGATGGAGACCGGGCACCCGACCGCCCTGCTGGAGTCGTCCACGATCTCGGCCCGCCGCACCGCGGCGAGCGCCGCCCTGGCGGCGGCGGCGCTGCCCGCCGGCGACACCGGCGTCGCGCTTGTGGGGTGCGGAGTCATCAATTTCGAGGTGCTGCGCTTCCTGCGGGAGACCGTCCCCTCGCTGGAGACCGTGACCCTGTTCGACCTCTCCCGCGAGCGTTCCGAGGCGTTCGGGAGGCGGGTGGAGGAGGAGCTGGGCGGGCTGAAGGTGGAGGTCGCCGGTTCCCTGAACGCCGCTCTGTCCTCCCACCGCCTCATCAGCTTCGCGACCGTCGCGGGTGTTCCGCACACGGCCGCCGAGGCGTGCGCCCCCGGAACGCTGATCCTGCACGTGTCGCTGCGGGACCTGACGGCCTCGGCGATCCTGCGGGCGGTCAACGTGGTGGATGACGCCGACCACGTGTGCCGGGCCTCGACGTCGCTGCACCTGGCGGAGCAGGAGGTGGGGCACCGAAACTTCATCGATGCGAGCATCGGGGAACTGCTGGGCGGCTCGGTGTCGTTGCAGCGGGCCGCCGACCGGCTGACGATCTTCTCGCCGTTCGGGCTCGGGGCGTTGGACCTGGCGGTGGCCGCGCTGGTGGCCGACCGCGCCCAGGCCATGGGCATCGGAACCTCGTTGCCGGACTTCCTGGGCTGAGTCGCGTGCGCTGTGGGCCGCCGGAACACTCCGGCGGCCCGTTCGCATGTGGACGGTGCGTTGGCGGAGCGGTTCCTCTCCCACCGAACTGCACCACGAAGTTCGTTGTCTGAGGGGCAGCGGGAGGCTGCTGTCGCGTTGTTCGTGGCCGGCCAGGCAAGCGGTCGTTCACATTCGAGTTCAAGCTCGAGATCGTGCGACGGCTGATCAGTGGTGCGGCGACCGCGCTCGAGCCGGCGCGCGAGCACGACCTGTCCTCACCGGAGCTGGTGAAGAACTGGGGCGGCCATTATCGGCGCGACGGCGAGGACGCGTTGTGGCCCAAGCCGAAAGACCGGCCGAGCCCGCCGACACATCCGGGCTCGGCGAGCTGGAACGGTTGCGGGCCGAGAACCTGGAGCTGTCCGCGAAGGTGGCGTTGCTGGAAGAACTACGGGCCTTGAAGGAGCAGGGGCGAGAGCGAAGACCAGTTCATCGCCACCCTCAAGGCCGACCATCCGCTGCCGGTGCTGCTCACAGGCCGCCGGGCTGGTCCGCTCGACGTTCTTCCACCACCAGGCCAGACTCACCCGGCCTGACCCGCACGCCGGGCTCAAGACCGCGATCACCGAGGCGTTCGAGGCCGCTCACGGCCGCTACGGGCACCGTCGGGATCCACCCGGTTCTGGCCCGTCAGGCCGGCAGGTGGCCAAGAAGACCGTGCAGTTCAGCGCCGACGCCCCGGACACACCGACGTGACCGAGCTCCGCATCGGCGATCGCAAGCTCCACCTGTCCCCGACCATCGACCTGTTCGACCGATCCGTGATCGCCTACGCCTGCGGCCCGTCCCCGATGCCGGAGCTGACCGACTCCTCACTGCTCGCCACGCTGCCCGCCGGGGCCGCACCGCTGAAGAACTGTTCCACCACACCAGGTTCCACACCATCGCCGAGTTCACCACGGCGCTGGACGACTACATCGACAGGTACGACACCACCCGCGTCTCGAACACGCTCAAAGGCCTGAGCCCGGTCCAATACCGAGCCCAGGCCCTCACGGCCTGACCTTCAGTCAGCCAGTCCAACTTCCGGGGACCAGTTTCAGCGCGGCAAACCCCTGGCTTGTCCCGGTTCTACGCCTCGTCGACCGCCACGAACCTCAGCTCCGCGGCGTAGGACTCCCCCGCGTCGTCGGTGAGCCAGGTCTGTTCCGGGGTCGGCAGCATCTCCGTCAGGGTGATGACGCCCTCGGGGTCCTTCTTCACCAGCCTGCGCAGGGCCTTCGCCAGGATGTTCACGTACACCGGGCTGTCGAAGTCCACGTAGAACGGGCGCGGTTCGGTCGGCAGGACCGCGAAGACGAAGCGCGGCATGGCGTGTTCGTCGCGCCAGGCTCGTCCGAGGACGAAGCGCTTCGCCTCGTCCTTCGCGTCGGCGAAGGACGCGCCCGCGGCTGGCAGGCGCCAGGTCTCCCGGGCGATGACCATCCGGTCCACCGTCACGCGCGGCGTGTGCGAGGCTTCCGGGAGGACTTCGAAGAGGTCCATCGCCAGGGTGGTCAGCACGTGGGAGAAGACGTCCACGGCGGCGAACTGCTCGCCGTCCGGCAGCAGGACCGCCAGGTCGCCGTCCACGTCGACCACCTCGACGTCCGCGCTGCGGACCGTGCGGGGCCGCGTCGGGTCGGCGGTGAAGTCGACCAGGGCGAGGTAGTAGTCCTCCTGGCGGACGAGGGTGTGCCGGATGCGGGCGGACAGGCGGGAGCGGTGTTCCTTCGGGAGCAGGGGCATCAGGCGGGCGGTGGGGTGGTCGCGGCTGGTCAGGTCCAGCAGCTCCGAGGGCCGGGGGTGCTGGTTGACGAACAGCGACGCGCCGATGGTGTTGCTGGCCAGGTGCAGTTCGCCGAGGACCAGCTCGAAGTTGCCCAGCGCCACCGCCTCCTGGCCGGCGGCGGCGATCATGACGTCCGGGCTGAGGTAGCGGGCCGTCGTCCACGCCTCGCCGGGTGGGCCGAAGTACGAGCGGACGCCGTCGGCGACGGCGGAGAGCGGGCGGTGGACGCGGTCGACGTCCGGTTCCGGCTGGAGGATGCGGTGCCAGCGGTCCTGGAACTCGCGGCGCAAGCCCGCGGCCTCCGCACCCGCGTGGCCGTGCAGGATCGGCATGCAGGCGAACCAGAACTCCGCCAGGTTCACCGGACCGCGCTCGGCCAGCGTGGCGAAGACGTCCCGGGCGCGGGCCATGACGGCGGCGGCCAGGCGGGAGACCAGCCAGCCCGCGCTGTCCAGCAGCGGCTCCAGCGGCGCCAGCGCGTCGAGCACGTCGTGGCCGAGCCGGGCGGTCGCCGCCCGGCGGGAGTCGGCGTAGACCAGCGCGCGGCACGGGGCGGTGCCCGAGGACTTCTCCCGGACGGCGGCTGTGTCGGTCAGCTCGACGAACCGCTGCTCCAGCGCGGTCAGCGCCCCGACGAGTTCGTCGGGGCCGCACGCGGCGGCCACGGCGTCGCGGCCGCGCTCCAGGTCGTCCAGGGCGGACAGGCCCCTGGCGCGCAGGTCGTCGTCGCCCACGGTCGAGAGCCAGGCGCGCAGTCCGCGCTCCGGGCGGGCGTCCGCGGGGACCTCCAGCCGCCAGACGACCCAGCGGCGCTTGACCAGCTCAGCCAGCGTGGCAGGGACGTCCAGCCCAGGCAGCGCGTCGGCGATGGCCCCCGCGGGGCGGACGCCGTCGCAGAGGTCCAGCACGGTCAGCTGTGCCGGGGTCGCCGGTTGCGGCGGCCTGCCGGGGACGATGACGGTGTCCCCGTCGCGGCGGATGAACGGCACGCGCCGGGGCGCGGTCCACGACGGGGCGGCCGGGTCGGCGGCGATGGTCGCGGCCAAGGTGTCGATCGCCCAGCTGGCGAAGTACACCTCGGTGCCCGCGAGCAGCCCCTCGCCCTGGTCGACGGCCAGCCCGTTCGACGACAGGTCCCAGCGGCCCCAGCCGACGGGGCCGAAGAAGCCGATCGTGTCGTTCTTCACGCAGAACCGCTGCCAGTAGTGCGCGACCAGCTCCTCGCGCTGGCGCGGCATGCTGCTGCGCCCCTTGTCCGGCGTCCAGGCGAGGAACGGCTTGATGCCGGAACTCAGCACGGGCCGGTTCTGCCAGGCGACCGCCTCGCGGAAGTCCGGCCGGGCGGCGATGCGCAGCAGCTCGTGCGCGGTGTCGGTGGCGGCCGCGGTGAACTGCGCGCTGAACTCGGCCCACTCGGGCGTCGAGGGCTCGTCCGGGTCGGCCTTGTCGGCCGCCTCGGCGAGACCGCCGGGCGCCAGCCGCAGCACCCCGGCGGCCGGGAACCCGGCGCCGCGCAGCGCGAACTGGTCCCACAGCCGCCAGCGCGTGCCCAGCTTCGGTGTCTGGTCCACGCCCGCTCCCTATGCTTGTGCGAAATCGGTGTCGACGACGTCCGCCAGGTCGGCGGGCGACGGGTAGGCGAAGACCAGCGCCACGGGCACCTCGACACCCAGCGCCTCCTCCAGCCGGGCGGTGATCTGGAAGGCGGTGAGCGAGTCGCCGCCCGCCTCGTAGAAGTCGCTGCCCGCGTCCAGGCCGGCGTCGCCGAGGGTCTCGCGGTAGATGTCGATCAGCAGGTCGACGGTGCTGATGTCCGTCGCGCGCTTCTCCGTGGTGGTCATGCGAACTCCTTCTCGGTGGGGACTCCGTGGACGGGCAGGTGGGTCCTGACCGCGACGGCCAGAGCCTCGGCTGTGTTGCCGCCGGAGACGATCGCCGCGGCGACGCCGCGCCAGCCGGTGCGCAGCGCGCCCGCCAGGGCGACCGCTCCGCTGGGCTCGGCGGCGATCCCGCGCCGGGCGAGCCGGTCCTGGGCGGCGACGATCTCGGCATCGGACACGGCGACGAGCTCGTCGACGCGGGCGCGGATGACGGGGTAGGTGAGCAGGCCGGGCTGCTGGCCACGCAGCCCGTCGGCGACGGTGAGGCTGGGTGGCAGGAGCACGGGACCGCCTTCGGCGAAGGACCGCGCGTACCGGTCGGCGTTCTCCGGTTCGACGCCGACGACGCGCACCGGCAGGTCGCGCACCGCGAGGCAGACGCCTGCCAGCAGACCGCCGCCGCCGGTCGGCACGAAGATCGTCGCGACGTCGGGGGCGTCGGCGAGGACTTCCCGGCCGACGGTGCCCTGACCGGCGATGATCAGCTCGTCGTCGGAGGACGGCACGAACACCGCGCCGGTCTCCTCGGCCAGCTTCCGCGCCGAGCGGTCGCGTTCGGCGACCCCGCCCGCGACGGTGATCGTGCGCCCGCCGAGGGCGTGGACGAGGTCGGACTTCGCCGTGCTGGCCCCGGCCGCCATGACGACGGTGACCGGCACGCCCAGCGGCGCGGCCATCGTGGCCAGCGCGATCCCGTGGTTGCCCGACGACCCGGTGACGATCGCGCGCGCCCCGAGCGCCAGCACGGCGTTGGCCGCGCCGCGCAGCTTGAACGAGCCGCCGAGCTGGCGGTGCTCACCCTTGAGCCACAGGCCGGGCAGGTCTGGGTCGGCGATCAGGGGTGTCCTGCGCACGTGGCCGGCGATGCGGTGCGCGGCGGCGCGCACGTCCGCGGGGCCCAGGCGGGTGATGGCGGCCGTCATGGTCCCTCGCTTCCGCTCAGGGCGCGGCGATCGGTCTTGCCGCTGCGTGTGCTGGGCAGTTCGGCGAGCCGGACGAACCGGCGTGGCATCAGGTGCGGGGGCAGCGACGCGGCCAGGTGGGCGCGCAACGCGCCGTCGGTGGCCCCGCCGAGGTCGCCCGCGACGTGCGCGACCAGGAACACCCGGCCCCGGTCGTCGTGCTCGGCGCTGACCACCGCCCCGAGCACGCCGGGGTGGGTGAGCAGCGCACCCTCCACCTCGGCCGGGTCGACCCGGTAGCCGCGGATCTTCACCTGGCGGTCGCCGCGTCCGAGGAAGTGCAGGCCGCCCGGCCCCCAGCGGGCGAGGTCGCCGGTGCGGTAGAGCCGCGCGCCCGGCGGACCGTGCGGGTCGGGGACGAACCGCTCCGCGGTGCGCCCCGGCAGCCCGTGGTATCCGCGGGCCACCCCGACCCCGCCGATGTAGACCTCGCCCACGTCCCCGTCGGGCACCGTTTCCAGGTCGTCGCCGAGCACCCGCACCACGACCCCGCCGACCGGTTCGCCGACGACATCGACCTCCGGTTCGGGGTCGGGCGGCACGCGGAAGCGCGTCGAGGTCATCGTGCACTCGGTGGGCCCGTACTGGTTGACCAGCTCACCGGGCACCAGCGCCCGCCCGCCGGAGGACAGGAACGGCCGCAGCGACTCGCCGCTGGAGACCACCAGCCGCATCCCGCCCAGCAGCGCGGCCGGATCGGGCTGCCCGGCCAGGAAGGACAGGAACGACGGCGTGGTGCTCAGGATCGTGTTCACCCCGTGCCGGGCGACGGCCGCGCCGAACTCGGCGGGCCGCAGCAGCGCAGACCGCGGCAGCAACACCAGGCGACCGCCTGCCAGCAGAGGCGCGAACGTGTCCCGGATCGAGGCGTCGTAGCCCATCGGCGCCATCTGCAGCGCCACCGTGTGCGGCCCGAGTCCGTAGTCGGCGGCGATGAACCGCAGGTAGGAGTCCAGACCGCGGTGCTCGACGAGCACGGGGCTCGGCTCGCCGGTCGACCCGGAGGTGTGGCTGACGTAGGCCAGGCCGTCCGGCCGCGGGGGCGCGAGGGCCCCTGGCCAGTCGCCGGTGTCGGTCACCAGCACCGGCGGTCCGGGCACGGGCAGGTCGATGTCCACGCCGTCGGCGGTGACGAGCAGGCTCGCTCCCCCACTGCGCACCAGCCCGGCCAGGCGGGCGGCGGGCTGGCTGGTGTCGAGGGTGAGGAAGGCTGCACCGGCCCTGGTGACCGCGGCGACCGCGACCACCGCGTCCACGCTGCGGTCGACGGCGACCGCGACCACCTTCTCCGGCCCGGCCCCGCGCGCGGCGAGCGCGCGGGCGAGGGTGTCGACGCGGGCGGCCAGCTCGCCGTAGCTGACCTCGCCGTCCGGTGTGGACAGCGCGATGGCGCCGGGTGGGTGCCCGGCGATGGTGTCGGCGTAGGTCCGCATCAGGACGCCTCCACCGGCGCGGATTCGACAGCGGTCTGGTCGACGGCGACGAACCTGAGCTCGCTGGTGTACTTCCGGCCCTCGTCGTCGGTCAGCCAGGCCTGCTCGGGGTTGGGCAGCATCTCCGAGAACGTGATCTTCGCGGCCGGGTCCTTGCGGGCCAGCCTGCGGACCGCCTTGGACAGGATGGTGACGTAGATCGGGTTGTCGAAGTCGACGTAGAACGGGCGCGGCTCGGCCGGCGAAACGGCGAAGACGTAGCGCGGCAGGTCCAGCGAGCGCTGCCAGTGCCGGGCCCGGACGAACCGCCTGGCCTCGGACTTCTCCTCGGTGAAGTCCAGTTCCGATGCGGTCACCCGCCAGGTCTCGCGCGCGACGACCATCCGGTCGATGGTGACGCGCGGCGAGTGCTCGGCGGCGGGCCGCAGCGTGAAGCGGTCCATCACCCGGTGGGTCATGGCGTTGGCGTAGGCGTCGAGGACGTCGAACTCCGCGCCGTCGGGCAGCACGGCGACCAGCTTCTCGCCGCGCTCGTGCACGGCCACGTCACCGCTGAGCACGGTGCGCGGGCGGTGCGGGTCGGTGGTGTGGTCGACCATCGCGACGTAGTAGTCCTCGGGGCGGTCCAGCGACGGCCTGCTGCGCGCCGACCACTTCAGCGGCAACTCCTTGGGCAGCATCGGCAGCAACCGCGGCGTCGGGAAGTCACGGGCGGTCTCCTCGGCGAGCAGGTGCCGCTCGGGGTGCTGGTGGACGAACAGCGAGGCGCCCATGGTGTTGAGCGCGCAGTGCATCTCGCCGAGCACCAGCTCGAACTCCCCGCGCGCCACGGCATCGGCGTCCTCCGCGAGGACCAGCAGGTCAGGGCTGAAGTACCGCGACAGCGACCAGCCCGCCCCCGGCTCGCCGAACTCCGCGCGCACCTGCTCGGCGATGTCGGCCGAGGAGATCCGCACCCGGGAGGGACCGGAGGGCACGTCCAGGATGCGGGCCCACTTCGCCCGCAGCTCGTCCTGGATGGCGTCCATGTCGGCGATGGAGGCGGCGTGCGGGGTGGGCAGGCACTCGAACCACAGCGACGCCAGGTCCACCGAGCCGTGCCGCGCCAGCACCTTGTCGTAGGCCTCGCGCACCCGCGCGCCGATGACCGCGCCGAAGCGGTTGGTCATCCAGCGGGCCGCGGTCAGGCACATCTGCAGCGGTGTCAGCTCGTCCAGCACGGCGCGGCCGAGGGTGGCGGTGGCCGCACGGGTGCAGTCGGAGTAAGCCAGAGCGCGGCAGGGCGCGGTGCGCTGGCCCTTGGCGCGCTGGGCCTCGGTGGCGGTGATGTCGGCGAACTCGTTCTCCAGCGCGGTGAGCGCGGCGATCAGCGCCGTGGCGTCCTGCCCGGCGGCGGCGACGGCGTCGCGGCCGCGTTCCAGCACGTCGAGCTTGGCCAGCGCGGCGGCCTTCACCGGCTCGTCGCCGACGCGCTCGACGATCGCCCGCAGCTCGCGCTCGGGGTAGGTGGCCGAGGGGACCTCCAGGCGCCAGTGCGCCCAGCGCTTCCGCACCAGGAACAGCACGATCTCGGTGACCTCGTCGACCCCGCGGCCGAGCGCAGCGGCGATGGCGGGCACCGGCCGGGTGCCGTCGCACAGCTCCAGCACGGCGCGCGCGTCGGCCGGGATGTCCTGGGCGGGCCTGCCGGGCACGGCGATCCGCTCGCCGTCGAAGCGGACGAAGGACACCCGGCGCGGCGGCACCCACGCCCGGAACGCCGGGTCGGCGTCGAGGACCTTGGCGAGCGCGTCGATGGCCCAGCTGGCGAAGTACACGTGCGAGCCGGACAGGAAGCCGGTCGAACCCGGGTCGATGGACAGCCCGTCCGCGGAGAGGTCCCAGCGGCCCCAGCCGACAGGGCCGAAGAAGCCGATCGTGTCGTTCTTCACGCAGAACCGCTGCCAGTAGTGCGCGACCAGCTCCTCGCGCTGGCGCGGCATGCTGCTGCGCGCCTTGTCCGGCGTCCACGCGAGGAAGGAGGCGATACCGGTGTCCAGGACGGCGCGGTTCTGCCAGGCGACGGCGGCCTGGAAGCGCGGCTGGGCCGCGATCCCCTGCAGCTGCACGGCGGTGCGCACGGCGGCGGCCTCGAACTCCTCGGCGAACTCGTCCCAGTCCGCGCCCGCGAGCGTGTCGTCCTCGCCGAACTTGTCGGCGGCCAGGGCGAGGCCGGGCGGGACGATGCGCAGCACGCCGTCGGCGGGGAAGCCGGGGCCGCGCAGGGCGAACTGCTCCCAGAGCCGCCACCCTCCGTCGGGCAGGAGCACGGGTTCCTTCTTCTCGGGTGTGTCAGGCATGGCGAGCACCTTCCGGATGCGGTGGGTCAGCCCGCGCGGGCGGCGACGGGAGCGGCGGGCGGCGGCGCCGCCTCGGGGGTGAGCAGGCGCAGGGCCAGCGCGACGTTGGCGGAGGCGAGGGTGGCCAGGGCGGCGATCAGCACGACGGTGGCGGTGATGCCGAGCCCGTCGGTGAGCAGACCGGCGGTCAGGAACCCGAGCGGGCCCGCGAGGCCGCTCAGCGTGATCACCGACTGCAGCACCTTCGGCCGGTAGTCGGCGGGCACGCGGGCGGTCAGGATCGCGAAGAACGGGGCGTTGGACACCGGCACGGCGGCCGAGGTGAGCGCGACGGCGGACATCAGCACCCACACGGGCACGTCCGGCACGAGCAGCCACAGCGGCAGGGCCATCACCGTCATCGCGACCAGCACGAGCTTTCTGGGCTCCACCTTGGTGGCCACCGCGACGGCCGTCAGCGAGCCGGCGAGCGCACCCGCGCCGGCCGCCGACAGCAGCAGCCCGCCGAGCCGGGCGTTCTCGTCGAAGCGCTCGAAGGCCAGCAGGGGCAGCGCGATCGCCAGCACTCGAAGGACGAACCCGTAGGTGATGGTGGAGAGCACGGCCTTGCGCAGGAACGCGTCGGCGGTGATGTGCTTGAGCCCGGCGAGCACCCCCGGCGGGCCGGAGCGGGACGCGGCGCCGTGCTTGCGCGGCACCAGCAGGAGCAGCAGCGCCGAGAACGCGAAGGTGCCCGTGTCCAGCCAGAGCACGGCGGGCGCCCCGAAGAAGGCGATCAGCGCGCCCGCGGTGGCGGGCCCGGCGAACGCGGCGACGTTGACCGCGCCCTCCAGGATGCTGTTGGCCCTGGCCATCCCACGCGGGTCGTCCCCGATCAGCTCGGTGGCGAGCACGCGCTGGGCGGCGTAGTAGGGCACCCCGAAAACGCCGAGCACCGCGACGATCGCCAGCAGCAGCGGGTAGCTGAGCAGGTCCATGCCGTGCAGCAGCGGCACCAGCGCGATCAGCGGGGCGCGCACGGCGTCGCTGACGAGCATCGTGCGATGTGCGCCGAAGCGCTGGATCACCTCGCCGCCGAGAAAGCCGAGCAGGGCGATCGGCAGCACCTGCACCGCGAACACCAGACCGGTCCTGGTGGCCGACCCCGAGGCCTCCAGCACCAGCCAGGGCAGGGCGAGCATCGTCATCTGCGTGCCGAACGCGGACACCGCGCCCGCGATCAGCAGCGCGCGCAACCCGGTCACCGCGGCCCTCCGGCGCACCACTCCAGCACCGCGCGGGCGGAGTGGTACTTGTTCTCGGCCTGCGCGAAGGCGGCGCTGGCCGGGCCGTCGAGGACCTCGGCGGTCACCTCCTCGCCGCGGTGGGCGGGCAGGTCGTGCAGGAACACCGCGCCGGGGCAGCGGTCCATCATCGCCTGGTCGACCTGGAACGGCGCGAACACCTCGCGCCAGTCCGGAGTGGGTTTGACGGTGCCGGTGGTCTGCCAGCGGGTCGTGTAGACGACGTCGACCTCCGGCAGGTCGTCCACGTCGTGGCGCTCCTCGACGGCGGAGTCGGCGCACTTGGCGTGGATCTGGGCGCGGTCCAGGTAGTCGGCCCGCAGGCCGTAGCCGGGGGGCGTGCGCAGGTGCAGCTCGGTGCCCGGAAAGCGGGTCAGGCCGAGCGCGAGCGCGGAGGCGGTGTTGTTGCCCTCTCCCACGTACAGCACGCGCAGGCCGTCGACCGAGCCGAAGATCCGGGTCAGCGTGGTGAGGTCGGTGAGCCCCTGCGTCGGATGCTCCTCGGCGCTCATCGCGTTGATGACGGCCATGCGCTCCTGGTTGGCGTAGGCGCGCAGCTCGGCCTCCGGCCCCGCGGTGCGGGCGACGAGCACGTCGAGCATCCCGGCCAGCACCTGCCCGGTGTCGTCCACGGTCTCGCCGGTGTTCTCCTGCAGGTCGCCGGGCCCGTAGGTGATGAGCTTGGCGCCCAGCCGCAGCGCGCCCGCCGAGAACGCGGTGCGGGTGCGGGTCGAGGTCTTGCGGAACAGGATGCCCACGACCAGTTCGTCCAGGGGGCGCACGTGGTCCAACCGACCCGCTGAGTAGTCCGCGCCGCGGTTGACGATCCAGCGCAGATCGTCGTCGCCCAGGTCGTCGAGCGAGATCAGGTGCCTGCGGTCCATCGCCGCCTCCTTGCGGTTCGCCGGGGGGTGCTCACGCCGACCGGAGGGCCGCGCGCAGGATGTCGATGCCGCGGTCGAGCCGGGCGATGTCGATGTTGACCGGGGGAAGAAGCTTGATGACCTCGTCGTCACGGCCGCACAGCTCCACGATCAGGCCGTGCTCGAAGGCGTGGCGCTGCACGCGGTCGGCGCGCTCGGCACCGCCCGCCGCGCCCAGGTCCAGGCCCAGCGCCATCCCGCGGCCGCGGGTCGTGATCTCCGGGTGGGTCTGGGCCAGCTCTGTGCCGAAGCGCTCCAGCCTGCGGACGGCCACGGCGAGGTCGGTGCGGAACTTGGTGCACTGCCAGAGCTCGATGGCCGCGGTGGCGGCGACGAACCCCAGCTGGTTGCCGCGGAAGGTGCCGGTGTGCTCACCGGGCTCCCACACGTCCAGGCCGCGCTTGAACAGCGTCAGCGATATCGGCAGGCCGATTCCGCCGAGGGACTTCGACAACGTCACGATGTCCGGGACGATCCCGGCGTGCTCGAAGCAGAAGAAGCGTCCGGTGCGCCCGCAGCCGGACTGGATCTCGTCCACGATCAGCAGCACGCCGTGCCTCTCGGTGACCTCGCGCAGCGAGCGCAGCCACTCCCGCGACGCCGGGTAGACCCCGCCCTCCATCTGCATCGGCTCGACGATCACCGCCGCGGGCTTCTCCACCCCGGACGACGGGTCGTTGAGGTAGCGCTCGATCAGGCCGACCGAGTCGAACGTGCCGGCGGGACCGTCCTCGAACGGGATGAAGGTGACCTCACCGGGGCCGACGCCGCCGGCGCGGCGGGCGCGCAGGCTGCCGGTGGCGGCCAGCGAGCCGCGCGACATGCCGTGGTAGGCGCCGGTGAAGGCGAAGATCCCGCGCCTGCCGGTGGCCTTGCGGGCCACCTTCAGCGCCGCCTCCACGGCGTCGGTGCCGGTCGGACCGCAGAACTGGACCTTGTAGTCGAGACCGCGCGGGCGTAGCACCACGTCGTTGAAGGTGTGCAGGAACTCCCGCTTGGCCGCGGTGTACATGTCCAGGCCGTGCATGATGCCGTCGGCGGCCAGGTACTCCTGCACCTTCGCCTTGATGGTGGCGTTGTTGTGGCCGTAGTTGAGACTGCCCGCCCCGCAGAAGAAGTCGATGTAGCGGCGGCCGTCCTCGGAGAACAGGTCGGCGCCGACCGCGCGGTGGAACACCGCGGGGAACTTGCGGCAGTAGCTGCGGACCTCGGACTCCAGGTCTTCGAAGACGGCGATGTCGATGGCGGACGCGCGGGGGATGACGGGCGCGACCGGGTCGGCGGCGAGGGTCATGATGGTCTCCTTGTGCCTCAGCGGGGGGTGGCGGCGGTCCGCCGCCTGCTGCGCAACACCGGCGCGGCGGTGGCCTCGGTGGTGCGGGGGAAGCTCGGCAGGGCGGCGGCGAGGGCGGCCACGCTGCTGTGGTCGAACAGGGCGCGCACCGGCACGTCCACCGAGAGCGCGGCACGCAGCCGCACCGCGACCCTGGTGGCCAGCAGGGAATGTCCGCCGACGTCGAAGAAGCTGTCGTGCACGCCGAACGCGTCGGTGTTCAGCACCTCGGCCCACACCCCGGCGACGACCTTCTCGTCGGGGGTGCTCGGCAGTGCCTTGACGACGGCGGCCGGGACCTGCGGCAGCGGCAGCGCGAGCCGGTCGACCTTGCCGTTGGCGGTCTTGGGCAGCTCGTCGAGGACGACGTAGGCGGCGGGGAGCATGTAGTCCGGCAGCGACGCCAGCAGGAACGGGCGCAGCTCCTCGCCGCCGGACGGGTCGCCCACCAGATAGGCGGTGAGCTGCAGGTCGCCGTCGGGGGCCGGGGTCGGGTGCACCACGGCCGCCCGCACGCCGGGGTGCTCCAGCAGCGCGGCCTCGATCTCGCCGGGCTCCATCCGGTGCCCGCGGATCTTCACCTGGTGGTCGGCGCGGCCCAGGATGGCCACCGCCGCGCCGGGGCCGCGCCTGCCGAGGTCGCCGGTGCGGTACATGCGCGCGCCGGGCTCGGGCGAGAACGGGTCGGGCAGGAACCGCTCGGCGGTGGCGCCCGGCCGGTTGTGGTAGCCGACGGCCGTGCCCGCGCCACCGAGGTAGATCTCCCCCACCTCGCCGTCGGCGACCGGTTCCAGGTCGGCGTCGAGGAGGAAGACGGTGGAGTTGTTCTTCGCCGCCCAGTCCAGCACGCGGCCCTCGGCGTCGACGCGGGCCGTGGTGGCCCAGACTGTGGTCTCGGTGGGGCCGTAGAGGTCCCACACCCGCGCGCCGTCGGCCGACAGCCTGCGCACCAGCTCCGGCGGCAGCTTCTCCCCGCCCGCCAGGACGGTCAGCGTGGAGGGCGGCGACCAGCCGGAGTCCAGCAGCATCCGCAGCGTGACCGGGGTGGCCTGCAGCAGGCGCGGGGTGTGCTCGGCGATGAGCGCGGCCAGCCGCTGCGGGTCGCGGGCCTGCTCGGCCGAGGCGATCACGACGTGCGCGCCGACCAGCAGCGGCAGGTACAGCTCCAGCACCGACGGGTCGAAGGAGGCGGTGGTCAGACCGACGACGGCGGTGCCCTGCTCCAGGCCGGGCCGGTCCACCATGGACACCAGGAACTCGGCGAGGCCGCGGTGGTCGATCATCACGCCCTTGGGCAGACCGGTCGACCCCGAGGTGTAGATGGTGTAGGCCAAGTCGTCAGGGGTGGGGCCGCCTTCCGGCGGGGTGGCCGGGTGCGCGGCGATGGCCTCGGCGTGGGCGTCGAGCAGCACGGGGACGGCCTCGCCGACCGAGAGCACGTCGGCCAGGGCGGTCTCGGTGACGAGAGCGGTCGCGCCGGTGTCGGCGAGGAAGAACTCCAGGCGGCGGGTCGGGTAGTCCGGGTCGAGCGGCACGTAGGCCGCACCCGCCTTCAGCACGCCGAGGAACGCGACCGGCAAGCGGTGGCCGCGGTCGAGGTGCACGCCGACCACCGAGCCCCTGCCGATGCCGAGACCGCGCAGGTGGTGGGCGAGCCGGTTGGCGGCGGCGTCGAGCTGGGCGTGGGTGAGCTCGCCGTCGTGCGAGCGCACGGCGGACAGGTCCGGGGTGCGGGCCGCCTGCTCAGCGATCAGCTCGACGACCGTGCCGGTGGGCGACGGCGCCGCGGTGTCGTTGCCACACGCCAGGAGCCGGGCGCGCTCACGGCCGGGCAGGGCCGGAATGACGGCGGTGTGGTCGGTCACCGGTGTGTCGGGCGCGGTGAGCAGGGCGCGCAGCAGGGCGGGGTAGTCCGCGCCGATGCGGTCGATGCTCTCGGCGTCGAACAGCGAGACGGCGTACTGCACGCGCCCGGCGAGTCCGCCGTCGACCGGGATCAGGTCCAGCACCAGGTCGAAGGGCAGGCCGGTGGGCGGCGACGGGCGCATCGTCACCTCCAGGCCGGGCAGGCCGACCTCGGCGACGCCGGCGGCCAGCAGCGAGAAGGTGACCTGGAACAGCGGGTTGCGGGAGAGGTCACGGGCCGGGGCCAGCTCGGTGACGACGCGGTCGAAGGGGATGTCGGCGTGCCGCAGGTCGGCGAGCACGCCCGCGCGCACCCGGCCGAGCAGCTCGGTGAAGCTCGGCTTGCCCGCGACGTCGGCCCGCAGCGCGATCGTGTTGACGAACAGGCCGATCAGTGCCTCGGTGGCGACCCGGTCACGGCCGGTCACCGGGGTGCCGACCGCGAAGTCGGTCTGGCCGCTGTAGCGGGCGAGCAGGGCCTGGAAGGCGGCCAGCAGCACCATGTAGCGGGTGGCCTTGTTGCGTCGGGCGAAGGCGTCGACCTCGGCGAGCAGATCGGCGGGGACCTGGAAGCGGCCGATGGCGCCCGCGCCGGTCCACTCGGCGGGACGCGGCTTGTCGGTGGGCAGGCGCAGCGGCGGCAGGTCCGCGAGCCTGCCGGTCCAGTGCGCCAGACCGGCGTCCATGCGCTCGCCTGCCAGGCGCTCGCCGTGCGAGCGGGCGTGCTCGGCGTAGCTGGTGGGCAGCGGAGCCAGGTCGGCCGGGCCGCGGCCGGTCAGCTCGCCGTAGTGGGCGGCCAGCTCGCGGGTGAGCACCGGCCAGGAGCCGAAGTCGAAGGCGATGTGGTGCACGACGACCACCAGCACGTGCTCGTCGTCGGCGATCTTGCCCAGCACGGCGCGAAGCGGGACGGCGGCGCCGACGTCGATGGGGCAGCTCGCCTCGGCGGCCACCCAGGCGTCTACTTCGGACTCCGTGCGGCCGGTCATGTCGACCACGTCGAACGGCACCGCCGACGCGGGCTCCAGCACGGCGACCGGGTCGCCGTCCTCGGCGGGGAACCGCGTGCGCAGCACCTCGTGCCGCCCGGCGACCGACCGCAGCGCCCCGGCCAGTGCCCCGACGTCCAGCGGGCCGCGCAGCCGCAGCGCCACGGGCAGCAGGTAGTCGGCCGATCCGGGGTGCAGCTGGTCGAGGAACCACAACCGTCGCTGGGCAAAGGACATCAAGCCACCGGGACCCACCGGACACCTCCTCCGAAACCGAGACCGGGCCACTGGGCGCCGGCTAGTGACACCACGCTGCCCGCCGGCGGGTGGGCGTCACCAGAGAAGGAGCGGCAGCCATCGACCGCGGCGGCTTCTGCCCTTTTCTCTCTGTGCCGGACCCTGGCCGGGGTCCACGATGGAGGATGTTCGCCCCACAGTTCAGGAGGAGCCGGATCGATGAGCGACGAGGGAACCTACCGCGTAGTCCGCAACGACGAGGAGCAGTACTCGATCTGGCGGGCAGGCCGCGAGCTGCCCCTGGGCTGGTACGCCGAGGGCACGACGGGAACCAGGCAGGAGTGCCTCGACCACATCGGTGCGGTGTGGACGGACATGCGCCCGTTGAGCCTGCGCAAGCAGATGGACGGCGCCGCGGTCTGACGTCGAAGACAGCTGTGCGGGGCGGCCACGAAGAGGACCGCCCCGCACAGTGCTGTGAGAGTGCTGTGGCACAGCCGCGCGACGAGCGGCGACGGTGCGGAACCGGGTGTGCGCCGACGCCGCGCAAGCCCTCGTCTGGGCAGGGACCTCCGCCGGACACCGCGGGTGGCGGTCGGGGCGTCCGGCGGGTCCGGGTGGTCAGATCAGACCGGTGCGGATGGCGGTGGCGACGGCGTGGGAGCGGTTGCGGGCTTGGAGCCTGCCCATCAGCTCGTAGATGACGTTCTTCACCGTGTGCTCCGAGCACCGCAGCATCCTGGCGATGTCGGCGTTGCCGTGGCCGTCGGCCATCAGCGCCAGGACGCTCGTCTGCCTGCGGGTCAGCACGGCCGGAGCGGGGTCGGCGGGCTCGGGGCCGTCCAGGAGGCGGACCAGGACCTCGTGCGGGACGCGGCCGTCGCCGGAGCGGGCGGCGTCGATGGCGGCGAGGAGGCGGGCCGGGGTGAGGTCGGCGGTGCGCAGCATCGCGCCCGCCCCCATCCGCAGGGCGCGGCGCACGCCGATCTGGCTGAATCGCTCGGCGACCACCAGGCCCGGCGTCGCGGTGCCGCAGGCGGCGATGGCGTCTTCCACCGTCTCCCCCACCGCCGCGACGACCGCGGCTCCTTCCGCGGGCCCGGACAACGGAACGCCAGCCAAGCGCAGAGCCGAGGTGACCTTGGCGCGTGTGCTCTCGTCTGCGGCGACGACCCGCACCGGTACCGCGGCGGGCGGGGCCAGCACGGCGGTCACAGCAGACCCGCCCTGAGCGCGTAGGCCACGGCGTGCGCGCGGTTGCGCAGCCGGAAGCGGCGGGTGATGTCGTGGACCACGGTGGTGACCGTGCGCGTCGAGTAGGACAGCGTCCTGGCGATCTCGCTGGTCTCGTGACCGTCGGCGACGAGGTTGAGCACAGCGCGCTCGCGGTCGCTGAGACCCGCCGCCGACCAGCCGCCCGCGGCGGCGAGGTCGCGGTCGCCGAGGAGACCGCCGTCGAGGAGGCGGTTGAGCATGTCCGGCGGCACGGTGCAGTCGCCGCCCGCGGCGGCGAGCACCGTGCGGGCGAGTCGGACCGGTGTCGCCTCCCTGCGACGCAGCAGCCCGCGCGCGCCCGCCGCGATGGCCCGTTGGGCGGCGCCGGGGTCGACGTCGGTGGCGACGATGACCACCTCGGGGCGGTGCGGCGCCGATCGGGTGGCGCGCACGGCCGCCAGCTCGTCAGCGCCGACGGAGTCCACCATCACCACGGTGACGACGGCGGGCTCGCCGGGCGTCACCACCGACAGGTCGGGGCAGGAGCGCAGAGCACTGGTCGCGCCCGCTTCCAGCATCGGGTCGTTCGCCACCACGGCGACGCACACGGGGTCCCCCATGTCGCCTCTCTTTCAGCAGTCGTCCGGTCTGCCGACACCGTCACCCGCGGCGCTTGGCAAGTGCTTTCGACGCGCTGTCGACGGCGCCTAAGCGCTCGGATAGTGGATTGGCAACGCCTAACTTCCAGGGTTCCAGTGCCTGATCAGGCCACGTTCGCCCGGTGAACGACCTTGTTTGGTCGAGGGTGTCGGTGTTGCGGTATCGCCAGGAGATGCCGCGGCGGATCATGCTCGCCCGCTCGGCGTGGCCGGTGCCGTCGAGAGTGACCTACCGCGACACCGTGAACCGGGCGTCGATCCGGTTCAACCGCGACGAGTTCGTTGGTGTGCAGGCGATCTCGACGTTGTCGGCCCCGGACCGCCCGCTCACCCACCCGCCGATCGCGCCTCGTGGTCAGGTGTGGACGCGGTTGTCGCAGCCGATCGCACCCCGTGCGGACGTGTGCGGGTCGTCCGCCGCCGGGGCCGCGGCACCCGAACGGGACCCTGGTGCCTGCCACCCCGCGTGCCTTCTTGTCCCAGTGGTCCGGGTCGCGGGGCCCTTCCGGTTCTCCCTCCGTTGAGACGACACACCTTCCGCACGCGGACACTCGTGACTGATGTCCTCGGCCACCCCCTCGGCGACGAGGAAGTCGGCCGGCTTGACCGGACTCCACGCCGGTCGGCTGCGGCCGTTCCCTCGAGACCACCACGCGCTCCACACTGGACCGGTTACGGCTGCTGCTCGTCGCATTCGCGGGCTTCCTCGGACGGGGCCTGCGTCTGGGCTGCACCCCCGCACCCGCACCCGGCGCAGCATCTGCTCCAACCCGTGCGGCAGTTCACGAGTGAGGCAACGGCACAGTGGAAGGCCGACTCGATCTCGAACTGCACGCGGCCGCGACATCGACGGCGTCGACCGCCGCGATCTGGCACAACCGCGCCACAGGCCGGCCCGTCACCGGATCCCTGATCGGCGCCGACCACTGACCAGTGAGGACTTGCCCCGGCCGGCCAGTGATTAATCAAAGATATGGACCGGCAGTTTGGCGGCACTTGTCCCTGCCCTCGCCTGCGTCACCTTCACGCTGTGGCCCGTTACGGCTGTTAGCCTCCGATCGCGCTGAAGCGGGGAGGTAGCAATGGAGTTGCGGCTGCTCGGCCCGACGGAGCTGGTGGTCGACGGGCGGACGATCGACCTGGGGGGACCTCGCCAGCGTCTCGTGCTGACCTTGTTGGCGCTCAACGCCAATCGGGTCACCTCCGTCGAGCACCTCCTGGACGCCGTCTGGGGCGACGCGCCTCCGTCGACCGCGCGCGGGCAGATCCAGATCTGCATCTCCGCGCTGCGCAAGCTCTTCGGCGAGTCCGGCTCGGCCACCATCCGCACCCAGCCGCCGGGCTACGTGCTCACGCTCGGTCCCGGCGAGCTGGACATCGATGTCTTCCACGCCCGTGTCGTTGTTGGGCACGAGCACGCGGCCGCCAACCAGCCCGCCGAGGCCGTCGCCGAGCTACGCGCCGCGCTCGCCCTGTGGCGCGGTCCCGCGCTGGCGGGCATCTCCGGCGCCGCTGCCCTGCGCGAGGCGACCCGGCTGCACGAGCGCCAGGCCGCTGTCCTCGAAGAGCGCATCCGCCTGGACCTCACCCTGGGCAGGCACCAGGAGTTGATCGGCGAACTGCGCGCGCTGGTCGCCGAGCAGCCTCTGCAGGAGCGGTTGCACGCTTTCCTCATGCTCGCCCTCTACCGCTGCGGGCGGCAGGCCGATGCGCTGGAGGCGGGCAGACGCGCCCGGACCCTGCTGGCCGAGGAGGTCGGGGTCGACCCCGGCCCCGAGCTGGCGCGCATGGAGCAGGCGATCCTCACCCGCGATCCGGCGCTCGACCTGCCCACCGACCGGGCGGCGGCGGACCGACCAGCCGAGACCCGCGCCGTGGCCCGGCCCGCGGAGGAGGCCGTCGCGGTGCCACGGCAGCTGCCGCCCAGCATCGCCGACTTCACCGGCCGCGGCGGTCAGCTGGCCGAGGTCAACGACGTCCTCTGCGGCGACCGCGACCCGTACGCCATGCCGATCGTGGCCGTCAGCGGGCCCGGCGGCGTCGGCAAGTCGAGCATGGTGATTCGCGCCGCCCACGAAATGGTCGGGGAGTACCCCGACGGCCAGCTCTACGCCGACCTGCGCACCAGCGACGTCGACGACGGCGCCTCCCGCCAGCTCGCCCGCTTCCTGCGGGCACTGGGCGTCCCCGGCACATCGGTGCCCGACGACCCGATCGAGCGCGCCGAGTTATATCGCAGCAAGCTCGCCAACCGGCGCGTGCTCGTCGTGCTGGACGACGTCTCCGACGAGGAGCAGGTGCTCCCGCTGCTGCCCGGCAGCCCGCACTGCGCTGTGATCACCACGAGCCGCACCCGGCTGACAGGCCTGCCCGGCGCGTACTGCATCGATGTGGAGACCCTCGACGCGGACCAGTCGATCGCGCTGCTCGGCCGGATCATCGGCGCGGACCGCGTCGCCGAGGAACCCGAGGCCGGCGACCGGCTGGTGCAGCTGTGCTCCGGTTTGCCGCTGGCGCTGCGGATCGCGGGCGCGCGGCTGGTGTCGCGGCCGCACTGGCGCATCGAGGACCTGGTGCGCAGGCTCGACGACGAGAACCACCGGCTGGACGAGTTCGTCCACAAAGGACTGGAGCTGCGCTCGACGATCGCGCTCACCTACCGCGGCCTACCCGAGCGCGCCCGGCGCCTGTTCCGGCTGTGCGCGGCGGTCGACGCCGCCGACTTCCCCGGCTGGGTCCCTGCCGCGCTGCTCGACACCAGCCTGCGCGCCGCGGAGGACGTGGTGGAGACCCTGGTCGACGCGCACGTGCTCGAAGTGCGGTCGGTGCCCGGCGAGCGCACCCGCCGCTACCGGTTTCACGACCTGGTCCGCGTGTTCGGCCAGGAGCGCCTCGCAGACGAGGAGCCGCAGGAGAGCCGCGACGCCGCGGTCGAGCGCTACCTCGGTGGCTGGCTCGCCCTCTCCGACGCCGCCCACCGCAAGGAGTACGGCGGCGACTTCACCGTCCTGCACGGCACCGCACCGCGCTGGCGGCCCCCCGACTCCGAACTGCCCGAGCCCATCGCCGAGCCGCTGGCGTGGTGGGAGCGCGAGCGCCGCGGCCTGGTCCCGGGGATCCGGCAGGCCGCGAACGCCGGGCTGGCCGACGTCTGCTGGGACCTGGCCCTCACCTCGGTGACCCTCTTCGAGACCCGCGGCTACTTCGACGACTGGGTGGAGACCGCGACCCTCGCCGCGCGGGTCACCAGCGGCGACCCGCGCGGACACGCCGCCGCGTGCTACAACCTCGGCACCCTCGCCCTCGCGCAGAAGCGGCTCGCCGAGGCCGACGAGCACTTCGCGGCCGCGCTCGCCGGGTTCATCGAATGTGGCGACGTGCACGGCCAAGCGCTCGTGCTGCGCAACTCCGCCTTCATCAGCCGGGTGCGCGGTGCATCGGGGACGGCCCGCGCGAAGTACTCCGACGCGCTGACCCGCATGCGCGAGGCCGGTGACCGCGCGGGCGAGGCACACGTGCTCTCAAGTCTGGCCAAGCTCAACATCGATGGCGGCGACACGGCGCGGGCGCGGGAGCTGCTGGACGAGGCGGTCGCGATCTGCCAGGACGCGGGCAGCCTCCGGGTGGAGGCCCAGGTCATCCACCGGCTCGCGGAGCTGCACCTCGGACTGGACGACATCGCCGCTGCGCGGCAGGCGCTGCACCGGACGCTGCGGATCGTGCGCGACCTGGGCGACAAGGTCGGGGAGGCTTACGCGCTGCACGCGCTGGGCACCGTCCGCCATCGCGAGGGCAGGCTGGACGCCGCGCACACCACGCTGTCGCACTCGCTGTCGCTGGCGATCGAGGTGGGCGACCAGTGGATCGAGGGGCAGGCGCTGTACGGCCTCGGCGAGGTCACCGTCGCCAGGGGCAACGACGAGGTCGGCGCCGAGCACCTGCAGGCCGCGGCCGCGTGCTTCGCCGAGCTGGGCTCGGTGCTGTGGCGGGCCAAGGCGCTGATCCTGCTGGCCGAGGCGCACCTTTCCGCCGAGCGCGATGCCGAGGCGGGAGCAGGCCTGGACATCGCGCTGGACCTGCTCGCCGGGATCGAGTCCGACGAGGCGGCCCGCTGGGCCGACCAGGCTGAGCGGGCTCGCGCCACCATCGTCACCGACCTCGACCTCGACCTCGTGTGAGCCACCGGCCCGTCAGCCCCAGTGCGAGTCGTTGAGGACGGTCACGGCCGGGGCGGAGCCCCAGTGCGAGTCGGCGAGCTTCGGAGCGCCCCAGTGGGCGTCATCGCCTGCCACGCCGATGAAGGCGACGCCCAAGGCCGCGAAGAGGGCGACAGCGGCGACGACGAGCTTGCTGACATGGGCGGCGGTCTTGGACATCTGGGCTCTCTCCCTGCTGTTCCTCCCGGCGTTCTTGCCGGAGTGGAGCCAGTTCACAGGCCCGTGCTCAACGCCGGACTTCGATACGGTTTGCCCGCGCGCTTAGCGCACCGATAGCGAACGCATGAGGGTCTCAGCCACGCTCCTGGGCGCACCACCACTGACTATGGGGGCACTACGATGCGAGGCGGCACCAGAACGCTCACCGACGACGACCTGTGGGCGCTCACCGAGCACGTCGACGTCTCCGTCGTGCTGCGCGCGGCGCTCGCCGAGCTACCCGCCCCCGGTACCGCCCAGGTCGCGGACAGGCACCCCGACGACGATTCCGTGCTGCTGTTGGCAGACCCGCTCACCGGCGGCAAGGCAGAACTGCCCGCCGCAGTGGTACGCGCGATCCGGCAGGCGGGCTGCGCCGCGGCCGCCGCCGCCGACCTGCTGCCGCCCGCGGTGATCACCGCCGGCGTGGTCGGCACGGCCCCGGACGTGTGGTGGCACGCCAGGGTGCTCTGTCAGGCGCTGCCCGCCATCACCCACATCGCCGTCACCGCGGCGAGCACGCCGCCCGCCCGCCTGGTCGACCACCTCGACCTCGCCGGCGTCGGGCTCGCCGTCGCCGCGGACGCACCGACGGCTGCCTTCGGCGCGAACCTGGTCGTGGCCGCAGGCCCGGCGGCGCTCACGACCAAGGGCATCACCGCGGGCGCGGTGCTGGTCGAGGCCGTCTCCGACGCCTACCCCCCGAGCTTGCGCACCCCGGTCGACGACCTCCAGCACCCCTTCCACCTGATCCCGCCCCCGGCGAGCTGCCACTCCCCCGGCCTGGACGCCATCCTCGGCGCCGCGCTGCTGGCCTCGCTGCCCTGACCCTGTGCGTGCCGAAACCTGCGTCCAAGCAGTCAAGCGGCATGGACACACTCGTGGATGACTCCTCCGAGCCGGTTTTGCCGGTCTACGGTGAGGCGTTCGATCTGATCGGGTTCGCAAGGGCGCTGCGGCGGCGAGCGATCGGTGCTCGTTGTGGCGCCGCTCGTATTCGCGCAGTGCGTGCCGTAGATGGGCGGTGGCGACACCGGACGACGCCGACGCGATCAACATGAAGGCCGACACCCCGCGGCCAGGATTCGTCGTGCGGCTGCCGATGGCCACGGCGTTCGCCGCGATCGGCGGGAAGTGAAAGCTCACCCTGCTCTACTGGCTCGCCCACGTGGAGTCCCACTTCGCCGGGCCGCGCCGGCGGGGCACCCCGATCACGCCCAAGGTGCTCGCCGAGCGATTACGCGTCGAAATCGTCCGGGTGTGGGGTGAGGCCCAGTTGCGACGAGTCCACGCCGAACGCGGCGATGGCCTGCTGCGGGCACGCCGAAACCATGACCGGCGAGTGGAAACGCCTTGCTCGACCGGCCGAAGCCGGAGGAATGGGTCGCGAAGGAGGACACGAACCTGCGCTGCCAGGTGCTCTCGCCGAGCACCCAAGGCGATCGCGAGGTGCGGGAGGCGCGGATCGCCCTCGAACGTGGCGGCTACTGAAGAGCGGGCCCGATCCACCGGCGGACCAGAGCCCGCAGCTGGTCGTCGGTGAGCGCCGGCGTCGAGGGATGCTGCAGGAACGACAGGAAGAGCCGCATCAGGATCTCGGCGAGCCCCTGGAGCTCGTCGTCGGTGGTGATCCCGGCACTGGCCCAGTCCACTGGCACGTCGCGGAGGATGCGCGCGCCGAGCGCGAAGGACTCAGGGGAGGTCACCGCGACGGTGAAGAAGTCGGATTCGCCTGCCTGCAGGAGCAGGCCCAGGTACGGCTCCCGCGGCACTTCCAGGACGCCGAACACCACGGACTCCACGGCCACCTCGGCCGGGCTGCTGAACGAGGCGAGGTGGCGTGCCATCCGCGCGGCGAAGTCCTCGACGCCTGCCAGCGCGACGGCGCTGAGGATGTCCGCGAGGCGTGGGAAGTAGCGGTAGACGGTCTGCCGCGTCACTCCCGCCTCGGCGGCGACCACGGACATGCTGGTCTTGGCGAGCCCGACGCGGTCCACGCAAGCCATCGCCGCCTTGACGATCCGGCGGCGTGCCTCGTCCTCGGTGCCGGGCGGGTTGCCCTGCCAGCCGTGGTACCCCATGCACACCATCATCCATGAGAGCGTTGGCTCAGACGGTGGAAGGTGCTTTCCGGTGCACGCGACGCAGTGCCACGAGCAACAGACCGGCTCCGATGAAGCAGGCGAGCGCGTAGAGCGCGCCTGTGATCGGTGGGCCGTCAGGAAGAGCGCTGATCCAGAACACCGCCATCCCGCCCAGGTAGACGGCCGGGTAGATCCGGACGAAGTCCGACAGCGGTTCGCCAGGCCCCGGCGACCTCAGCTGTGACACGACGATCCAGCCACCGGCCAGCCACACCAGGGCCAGTTCGACGCCGAGAACCCAGGCCTGGGCGGTGGCGTTGCCGCTGAAGAAGCTCGACGGAATGCCCGCGATCGCCATGGTCGGTGGAGTGAGGACGCCGGCGAGCAGAACGCGCGGCACCAACGACCGCCCGCGGTGCTCGCCGACCAGGCGCACGACCAGGTAAGTCATGGCCGCCAACGAAACGGACGCGAACAGCAGCATGCTCGTCATCGGCACCGCTGCCAGCGCGGGGTGGTTGACGATGCGGTTGTCCGGGTTCCAGGCCCACCACTTCAGCTGTGGTCCGATGTGGTCGAACACCTCGTAGAACACCTGGCAGGCGAAGGCGACGGCGACCGACCCCACGAGTGCGCCGCGGCGCCGGAAGATGCCGAGCGACCGCACCAGCTCGTAGGCGAGCTGACTGATCACCGGGTAGAACGCGATGATGTAGAGCGGCAACCTGTCCCACATGAACTGCACGGTGAACTGGTTGTGGGCGAAGATGAAACCGTAGATCTCGTTGAGTCCGAACCACTCCGGGAAGTACAGCGGTGGTTCGATCACCGCGAGGTACACCAGCGACGTCCACCACAGCGCCAGGTTGATCGGATCGCCGTGGCGGTAGCGGCGCAACGCGTGCACCAGAGCGAAAACGGCGCCGCCGATGATGAGCAGCTCGAGCAGCGGCATCGTCCAGTGCGCGAGATCCCACGGGAACCGCAGCGAGACCACGGGTGACACGTCGTGGCAGTCGAAGCCGAGGCCGCGGGCAACGGCTTCCGCCTCCGGCCCGCACACGGCGCTCATCGCGCGGCAACCGTTGCCGCGGCACCGTCCGGCGAGTAGTCCGTGGCCGGCGGCTCCGCCTGGGGATCGAACCCGAAGGGGATCCGCTGCCGTCCCAGCGCTGTCCGGATCCGGTAGCGCACGAGCGCCGCGAGCACCCTCGGGTTCCGCATCATCTCGCCCAGCGACTCGTCCATGTTGAACACCTTCGCGAAGTGCTCGTCGACCACCTCGTACTCACGCGCCGCACCGACGATGAGGCTGAAAGCCGGGCCGGACATGGCCGCGAGAACGCGACGCCACCACTCCGGCACCTTCTCGGTGCCCACCGCGCACTCGTAGCCCTGGTCCCTCGCCATGGCCAGCGACCAGGGCACGGAGAGCGATTTGCGTTGCGCCACGAGGAACTCGGCGTAGAACTCCGCGTCGAGGCGTTGCGCGCGAGACAGGTGCTCGCGCAGCAACAGTGCGGACATCGCCGCAGAACTGATTCCCTGTGCGTAGAAAGGGTTGAAAGCGCAGATCGAGTCGCCGACGAACACCAGACCAGGTGTGCTCAAGCGGTCGTAGCGCCGCCACTTGTTGCCCGTCGACCGGGTCAGGTGCACCTCCGAGGTGGGTGAACACCGGTCCATCGCGGCTGCGAACAACGGCGTGCGCACCCGGCGCGCCGACTCGACGAACGCCTCGGTGGTGCGGGGCATGTCGATGCCCCACGAGCCCATGCAGGCGATGACGCGGTTCCCCTCGATGGGAAAGAAGTTCACCAGGAACTCGTGCTCCGCGGGGTGCTCCCCCTTGTCCGGGGTGGGCATGATCACCAGGTGCTGCCACCACCACGACGCCGGTCGTTCGGCCGGTGAGGGCAGCTCGTACCAGCGCGAGGTGTAGGTGACCTTGGCGTCGAGCGTGCGCACCTCGGGCTCGGGCCATCCGGCGGCCACGAGCCAGCCGCTGACCGAAGACCCGCGCCCCATCGCGTCCACCACGAGGTCGGCTTCGAGGTGCTCCTCGCCGGCGGACGTGGACAGGCCGACCCCGGTGACCGCCCCGTCCCGCGTGGTGAGGCCGTGCACCGAGACACCCTCGCGAATGGTCGTGTTGGGCAGAGCTCGAACCGCGTCGCGCAACACGCGTTCGATCAGGATCCGCGACCCGTAGATCATCGTCATCGCCCCGCGCTTGCGCGCCGACCAGCCCTCCCCGTCGAGGTAGGCGGCGTCCAGAGACGGCATCAGGTGCAACCCGCCCGCGGCGATGAGCTCGTCCTCGAATCCGGGGAACAGCGCCCCGATCGCGCGCCGTCCCGAGTTCAGCAGGAAGTGCGGGTGCTTGCTCTGCGGCACGCCACGCCGGTGCTCCGCGGCGGCCGGGAGCTCGTCCCGTTCCAGCACCACCACCTGGTCGAAGTAGGGGGCGAGCGCCCCGGCGGCGCACAGACCAGCGGTGCTGCCACCCAGTACGACGGCGGTTCTGCCCAGCGTCACGCGGACCACCCCTCGCCATTCATACAATCAGGACTAGAATGTATGAATGACGGGGGGTGGCGTCAATCCGGCTTACGGGCTACGGCTCGTCCGCGACCTTGACCCCGGCGGTTCGCGACCCGCCGGGCGTACCACTCACAGCCGATAGCGGTATGCACCGAGGAAACCGAGCGGCGACGGTCCCGGCACCGGCACCGGCATCAGGTCCGCGTCGAGGTCGTACACCAGGTACACGCTGTTCGCGTCTGGGAATCGTGCGAAGAGCTCCGCGGACGCGGCCTGCGCGAAGGACTCGGCGTAGCTGTGCTCGGCGAGTGAGCACGGGCCCGCGGCGAACCACGCCGCCTCGGCCAGGTCGTCGTCGAACCAGTCGAGACCGTGATCACGAGTGAACGGACTCCAACCCGGTCCATCCGGCGGACAGCGGAAGCACACGTAGTCGTCGAGCGCGTCCTCATCGGACAGACGCCCTGCCCAGATCGACACGACACCCGGGGTACGTCGCATCACGTCAGCGCCCGGCCTCGAACCGACGTCCCGAAATCCGGCGCCACCAGGCGGTGATCATCGGGTTTCGACCACGGACTGGCGTCATCCCTGCATCTTCTCTCGCTGATCCTGGTCATTCGCCAATGCCTCGGTGCGCCAGCCGAGAAGAATCGCGTGCAGGGCCTGTTCGGCCAGGCGTCGGGCGCGATCGTTGCCGACGGTGCTGAGGTGGCCGAGAGAGGCGATGCCGTACAGCGTGCCCCAGAGCGTCTCGCAGGCCTCGTCGAGATCGGCCAGGACCACTTCGTGCCTGGCGGACCAGCTGCTGAGCAGCTCCTTGAGGGCGTCGATGGCCGGCTGTGCGACGCGCCGGCGCTCGTCCGCATCGATCGCCGGGGCGTTCATGACCTGGTAGAGGTGAGGGTGCTCGCCGGCGAACCGCACGTACTCCGACGCGATGCGCCTCATGCGCAGGTCCACATCGGCCTCCGGGGAGGCGTGGAGGACCTCGGCCAGCATCAGGCGGTGGCCGTACGCGACCAGCTCCAGGACGAGCGCTTCCTTGTTGGCGAAGTGCTGGTAGACGACGGGTGCGGAGTATTCGACATCGCCGGCGATGCGCCGGATGGTCAGAGCCGCAGGGCCTTCGGTCTCGAGCACGTGCAGCGCCGCCTCGATGATCCGCTCGTGGGTGTTCGCCCGCTCGCGGGCCCGCCTCGTGCTGATTGACATGGTCCGTCGCTTCGCCTCGATGGTGTCCTCGAACACTAGCCACCGCCCTTGACCACGCTGATCGGGTGCATCATGGTTAACAACGTTAGGAAATCTAACGTCGTTAGCAAGCGAGAGGTTGATCATGATTCATCACATCTGCCGCGTCACGATGAATGCCACCGCGACGCCGGACCAGGTCGAGGCGGCATTGGAGGGCTGGCGCAACCAGGGCAGGTCGAACCCCGCCATCAAGTCGTTCATCGTCGGACGCGACCACGGTGGCGACTACACCTACAGCGCGGTGTTCGTCGTGGAGGACCTCGACGGCCTCTTCGCCTACCTGACGCACCCGACCACCTACCGGACCGACCACCTGGGGCTGAACCTGGTGGACCGGATGGAGATCTTCGACGTCAGCGACGACGAGGACCCGGACCTCAACAGCAAGATCCAGGAGCTGCATCGGCGCCGCAACGAGCTCAACCCGCAGATCGCCGACATGCTCGCCGACGTGCCCAGCTACACCGGCTCCGGCGTGGATCACTGACCGAGACCCTGGAACGGAGAGAACCCTCATGGTCGAACACGTCGTCATCGGCGCCGGTTCCATCGGCAGCAACGTCGCTCGTCTGCTCGTCGAGCGCGGCCACAACGTCCGGATCATCACCCGCAGCGGTTCGGGCCCCGAGCACCCGTTGATCGACCGGGTCGCCGCGGACGCGTCCGATCCATCCGCCCTGACCGAACTCTCCCGCGGCGCCGGGGCGATCTACCACTGCGCCAACCCGCCCTCCTACACGGAGTGGGAACGCCTGCTGCCGCCCCTGCAGACAGCAGCCATCGCCGCCGCCAAGGCGAACGACGCCGTCCTCGCCCTGACCGGCAGCATGTACGCCTACGGCCCGCAGCCCGGTGGCCTGATGACCGAACGCACCCCGATGACCGCGGCCGGGCACAAAGGCAGGCTGCGCAAGCGAATGTGGGAACAGGCCCTCGCCGCGGGCATCCGCACGGTGGAGGTTCGCGGCTCCGATTACGTCGGCAAGGGCGCCAACGGCATCTACTCCCTGCTCATCGAGCCGGCCCTGGCGAAGGGCAAGGCGGCCTGGATCACCGGCCACCTGGACATGCCGCACACCTTCACGGTCAACACCGACATGGCACGGGCACTGGTCACGCTCGCGTCGGAGGAACGGGCGTGGGGCAGGGCCTGGCACGTGCCGTCCCCGCCTGCCATCACGATCCGCGAGCTCGCCGGTCGCTACGCCACCGCGGCGGGCCGATCACCGATCAAACTGATCCAGCTACCGCGCTTCGCAATGCGCGCGGCCGGACTGGTCGTGCCGATCGCCCGCGAGATGGCGGAGATGGACTACCAGTGGTACGCGCCGTTCCGCGTGGACGCGACGGAGACGGCCGACGCCTTCGGCCTGATGCCTACCGACCTCGACACCGCCGTCCGCGACGAGGTCAGCTGAAACTTCTTTCGCCACAACGGTTATGGCGCCGCGACGCTCGCTTCTGCTCGATGGGATGAACAACGAAGCCGCGCTGGTGGTGCTGCGGGACCGGTCGGGCCCCGCAGCACCTGGAATCACCGCTGGTCGGCGTCCGCCGCCGACACCCGTTGCCGCACGGGCACCTCGGCTGACATGACCACCAGGGCTGCGGTGATCAGGACCAGGTTCTTGACCACGAACTCACCGGTCATGGTCAACAGCAGTGGATTCCCCGTCTGGAACGCGACGGCCGGCTGCATGAGCAGCGTCAAGAACGTGCCGAACAGGTGGAATGCGACCAGCAGCGCCACCCAGCGCAACCGACGACCCACCACCAGGGCTGTTCCCAACACCACCTCGACTGCCCCCAGCCCGAGCACGACCGCACCTCCGTCGAGCCAGGGGACGGTCCGGGCGACCAACTCGGCCACCGGCGTCGTGCCGGTCAGCTTGAGGGCGCCGAACCACACGAACACCAAGCCGAGCGACCCCCTGAGGAGGGGAATGCTCAACGGCCGCAACGCATTCGCACGCGCATCCAGACGGGACGAAATCTCGGTCATCCACATCACTTCCTTCGCGAGCGGGTCTTCGCTGACCCGCGTCGGGAGTTCCATCCCCTCGCGGCCCACACCGGCCGGAGGGAACTGGGAGCGCTCCCAGAACTTTAACGTTAAGGACACGCGATGTGAAGGACCGTTTCCGCCCCGCTACGCCTGGGAGCCGTTCGAAGCGCCGCCCAGGCCCGTCGGCAGGCCGAACGGAAGTCGTCCAGCGCCGTCCGCGTCGGCATCAAGCACGGGAGCAACGGCCACGCGAGGCCCGAACAGCCTTATCTGCAGCGTCCGATCCGCTCCGCGCACTCGGTCCACACGGCCGCTTTATCTTCGCTTTCCCGCCCCATGACCCGAACGGCGGATGCCGACCAGGTGGCACGACCTGACACTGACACCACTCTGGGAGCGCTCCCAGAATCAGGGAGGCACCCGCAGGAATCCACGTCGTCGATCAACGAAGATTTGGCGGTACACATGCTTCGCTTCTTTGCAGACGTCCCCGACCGGCACCGCCGGGCACCGGGAACCCCGGCGAAGGTCGGGCCGGCCCGCGGCAAGGCCGCCGTGTGGCGGGCGTTCGCGATCCTCGGCACCTGCCTGACCCTGCTGGCGACCATGCTGGTCACCTTCGGCGCGAGAGACGCCTCCGCGCACGGCGCGGTCAGCGACCCACCGTCGCGCCACTACGGTTGCTACAACCGCTGGCCCAACGGCCCGTCGCAGCAGATGGCCACCGAAGACCCCATGTGCTACCAGGCGTGGCAGGCCGACCCGTCCGCGATGTACAACTGGAACGGCCTGTTCCGCGAAGGCGTCGCCGGCAACCACCAGGGAGCCATCCCCGACGGGCAGCTGTGCAGCGGCGGACTGACCTTCAACGGCCGCTACGCCGCGATGGACAAGCCCGGCGCGTGGGTCGCCCCGAACCGGCCCAGCCGGTTCACCCTCAACCTGAACGACACGTCCTCGCACGGCGCCGACTACATCCGCGTCTACGCCACCAAACAGGGCTTCGACCCCAAGACCCAGGCCCTGAAGTGGAGCGACCTGGAGCTCGTCGGCCAGACCGGCAGAATCCCCACGGGCGCCCGGACGCCCGTCGAGATCAACGCCCCCGGCCGCACCGGCCACCACGTCCTCTACACGGTGTGGCAGGCCAGCCACCTCGACCAGAGCTACTACGCGTGCAGCGACGTGAACTTCACCGACGGTGGCACCACGACCACCACCACGACGACCACGACCACCACCACGACCGGCAACCCCCCGGCAGGCTGCTCGGCCACCTTCCAGGTGACCTCGCAGTGGCCCGGTGGCTTCCAGGTCGAGGGGCGCGTGACCGCCGGCGCGACGGCGATCTCCGGCTGGGCGGTGAGCTGGACGTTCACCAACGGTGAGCGGATCAACTCCTCGTGGAACGCGGCCCTGACCACGAGCGGATCCGCGATCACCGCCCGCAACGCCGCTCACAACGGCGCCGTGGGTGCGGGCGCCGCCACCACGTTCGGTTTCGTCGCCTCCGGAACCGCGGGCACCCCGGCCCTCACCTGCACCGCGTCCTGATCCGCGTCGGTCCGCCCGCTGCCTCGACAGCGGCGGGCGGACCGGTTCAGGAGCCCGCTGGGCCGTTCACGCTGCTGAACAGCGCGAACGGCCGCCGGACGATCAGGAGTGCGGGCAGGTGTCGCGGTACTCGGAGATCGCCGTCCCCCGCGGCGCGGGGCACAGGAACTGCTCGTACCGGACGTCGTTGTCGACGAACCGCTTGAGCCACGCGATGCTGTACTTCGCGATCGTGGTGTTGGAGCTGTTCGGCGCGAAGTGGCTCGCGTTCGCCAGCTCCAGGTACGCCTTGTCCAACGTGGACGGCAGGCCGGTGTAGAACCGCTCGGAGTGCGACGAGACCGGAGCGGTCGAGTCGTCCTCGGCGCCGATGATCAGGGTCGGCGTCTGCACGGTCGACCACGTCTTCGTGGTGTTCCAGGCCGTCAGAGGGACGGAGGCCTGCAGGCTCGGCCGGTCCTTGGTGGCCTCCAGCGCGCCACCGCCACCCATCGAGTGGCCCATCACGCCCAGGCGCGAGGAGTCGATGCGGGCCCGCACGGAACTGCTGGTGGTGAGGTAGTCCAGCGCGGCCAGCAGCTGGTCGCCGCGCGAAGCGGGCTGGTCGTACCGGGAGTTGGTGTCGATGATGAAGATGACGAAGCCCTGCGAGGCCAGGCGCGGGCCGAGCCACGAGAGGCTGGACTGGCTGGCCGTGTAGCCGGGCGAGACCGCGATCGCGCCGAACGTGCCCTCGGCGGTGCTGGTCGGGTAGTAGATCGTGCCGCCGCCGAAGCCGCGCACACTCGCCGCCGAGACCGTGGCCTGGCTGGTGGCGAACGGGCCGCGGGTGGCCTCGATGCTCGCGGTGGTCGGCGCCGGGCCGCGTTCGTAGGGGTTCTCGGCGGCCTCGGCGACCGAGCCGGACGTGGTGAGGGCGACTACCGCGGCGAAGACCGCGGCGCGACGGGACAGGGGTGACCTCAGGGACATGGTGTGCTCTTCCCAGGGTGGCAAGGACTTGGCAGAGAGAGTCCTCTGTGGACCATGCTTACAGCGGCAGATTGTGGACCACTACCTACTCACGGGTCAAGTAAGCGCCCCGAAAGGGGGGCCACCGTCACACCCCCGTGCGGCGACTGCCGTTGCGCCACACCTCCTTGATGGACAGGGAGTCGCTGATGTTCTTCGTCGGGTCGCCGTCCACCAGCAGAAGATCTGCGCGTGCCCCGGCAGCGATGCGGCCGCGGTCGGAAAGGCCGAACCGGCGCGCGGGTACCGACGTCGCCGCCTTGAGCGCCGCGACGGGAGTCAAGCCCGCCCGCACCAGCAACTGCATCTCGTGGTGCACGCTGGCACCGTGCGCCATGCCGCCGAGTTCTGGCCACGGAACGGAGACGTCGGTTCCCACCAGGATGTCCACACCGGCCTCGTGGAGTGCTTTGGCGGTTGCCAGCACCGCGGGGAAGTCACCTTGCGGAAACTTGTTGAGACTTCCGTTGAGCGTGGCGAGCCACTCGGCGCTCAGCTTGGGTCCGACCCTCGGGTCCGCTGCCAGCTCGGCACCCGTTCTGCCCATGATCGAGGCGTTGAGACACAGGCAAGGGGTGACGAACATGCCCGAGCGGGCGATCTTCTCGACGATCTCGGGCGTGTGAGGACGGTCCATGAAGAGGTGGCTGAGTCCGTTCATGCCCGCTCCGAGAGCTTGCTCGGTAGCTTCGACCGTCAGCGCGTGCGCCACCGCGAGCTTGCCGAGCCGCTGAGCTTCGCTCACCGCCGCTTTGACCGTCGCATCGCTCATCACGGGAAGGTTCGGAGCTCCGAGAACGCGGCCGTCCTCGATCATGATCTTGATGTAGTCGGAGCCCCCGTCGACGCGCTTGCGGACCGCGGCGACGGCCTGCTCCGGCGTGGTGACCTCCGACTCGGCCGGGTTCGCTCCGGAGTTGAGCTCCGGCGGCTCCCCCGCCCCGTCCTGCGGCGGGCCGTCGGGAACGAGTTCGCTGGGGTGGCCACCCGGCGCGGTCAGACCGAATCCGGCCGACCGGACGTCAGCCAGGTCGTCGCGACCGGCGATGGCCTTGCGGCCCACCGCGGTGAAGTCTCCTTGCATCTCGAGCTCGGTCGTCACACCGAAGAGCAGCGCATCACGCAGTGCGTCCACGGAGGTGTGCACGTGGGCGTCGATCAGCCCCGGCAGCAGGGTCGCCCCCGCGGCGTCGACCACGTGCGCGTGGGATGGAGGCGCACCGGTGAGCCCCAGGATCGAGGAGCCCTCGATCAGGACGGTGTGCTGGTCGAGCACGCGCTCACCGTCGAAGATCTTCGCGTTGATGATGGCCGTGAGGCCGGACGAACCACGTTCAGGCCCGGTGGCCGAGCAGCCGGCGAGTGCCGCCGAACCCGCGACGACTCCTGCCAGGCCCATTGACTTCAAGATCGCACGACGATCGATAGGACACATCGCGAGCACTCCCCTCAAGACGCTACGCAGCGTCACATGCATGCAGCAGACATATGCAACTTACATACATTTGCGGACGGTCTGCGCCCATCCTGAGAGTGTTCTCAGCTCGCAGTCCCCACCTGAGGACGTCAGCTCTCGGTCGCCCTGGCCGCCGCGTCGGCGTACTTGATGATCAAGCGTGCGAGTTCCCGGCGTTCGGCCACCGGCCAGTCCTGGGTGATGTACTCGAAGGCCTGACGCTGCTGAGACCGGAACCGATCGCGAAGTGCGAGCCCGGCTTCCGTCAGCTGAAGCACCGCTTTGCGGCCGTCGAACTGCGAAGGGGCCCGCAGCAGGTAGCCGTGGGCGATGCAGTCGGCGACCATCCGGCTGGCCACGGAGGGGTCGATCCCCAGAGCATCGGCCACCCCACCGACACTCACCTCGCCGTCGATCTCGTCGATGACGTTCAGCACGAGGTTGCGGTTGATGTCCTTGCGATCGACCGGCGGTTCGACCGGAACCTGCGGCGTGCGCCTGCGCAACCGCGCGAACGCGGGACCTACCGCCTCGAACAGCACAGCATCCGAGTCGCTCAGCGATCGACCGTCCTCCGTCACGCGTCCAGGATAGTCAAGTGCAAGTTGCAAGCACATGCATGAACTCACACACATGATGGCGCTGGCGTCTCACGCTTCGCGCCAAGGCACTCCGCAAGCCCCACCTTCGTGAACGGTGAGGCCGAGACCGCCGGCAAGACCCCAGTGGATGCGCTGCCCGAACAGACCTGTCCGAGTGAGTCCATTGTGGAAGTTCTGCAGGATGACGATGGTCACGCCTTGCGGGTCAAGGCATTTCCGCGAGGCGCGAACGGTGCTGCGCCGGGCATGCTGAACTCGCCCTGGTTCAGCGTGCGCGGGTGGAAGTAGCCCGCCTGGACCTCCGCCGGGGTGTTGTTGCCGCGCAGCTGTTCCGACCACACCATGAAGTAGGTCCAGCGGGTCTGGTTGTTCAGGAACGCGGCGTTGGGCACCTTGCCGGTCTCGGCGAGCGCGATGGGCTTGCCGCTGGCGATGTTCTGGATCTGCTGGTAGTCGCCGGAACTGGGGAGTCCCTTGTACCAGACGTCCAGTGAGACCACGTCGACGTACTGCGCGCCCGGGTAGTACGACGCCCAGTTGGCCGTCGGGTTGTCCTGGACGTTCCACACCCAGATCAGGTTGTCGAGTCCCTTGGACACCAGGTGGTCGCGGGTGATGCGGTAGAGCTTCGCGCCGCCTTCCGGTCCCGGCCGGTTGCCCCACCAGTTCCAGGCTTCGTTCATCTCGTGCAGCGGACGGAACAGCACCGGCACGCCCGCGTCCTTGAGCTGTTGCAGGTACGGCACCACCTCGTCCAGGCGGCGCTTCCACGCGTTGTTGAGCGCGGTGCCGTTGGTGACCACCTGGGTGAACTGGGCCTGACTGATCTGCGTCTTCACGCCGCCCTCGAACTCGCAGGTGCTGCCGCCGGTCGGCGTGCACACGTGCCAGGTCAGCGCGACCAGCGAGCCGTTGGCCCACTCGGTCTTGGCCTGGTCGATCACGCGCTGCCGGTTCGCCACGTCCTCGGGCCTGAACATCAGGTCACCGCCCCACAGACCGGGGTACTGGCCGGTGATGTCCTTGACCTGCTGGGTGTACTGGCCGGGGTTGCTCGCTGGTTCCTTGTTGTGCTGGCCGGACACGACGTACCTGCCGGTGATCGAGTTCAGGTAGTTGATCACGTTCTGCCGCGACGACCTGGGGAACGCCTGCGCCTGCGGTGACACCGCGACGACGACGGCCAGGAAGGTCAGTACAGCGGCCAGTACCGCGCCGAACCGCTGTGCCACGCGCCGTTGAAGCGCGGTGGTGGTGTGTTGCACTGGCTCCTCCTCGTGAAACCCACTCTTCGTTGAGTGGGACTACGTGGCGGCTGCGGCGGCGAGCCGGTGACTAAGTAACTAAAACGCTTAAGGTGTGCTGTCATCTCAACATAGACGCGTCACGTGGAGGGGTCCATAGAGCGTTTTAGTAGCCGGATCGGAACCGGTTCAGCGGCGAGGCGGCGCAGTCGACGACCGCGGGACCAGCCTGAGGGGAGGCACGCGGCCGTTCGGATCGCGCTGCGGCCCAACTTCATCGGGCCGCTCACCCGCGCGATGCGCCGATGCCCGAGTGCGGTCAGGTGAGCTTGTCGGCAGCGCTCCCAGAACCAGTTCCGGACCGCAGTTGGTTAAACGCTTCAGTTGTTGTGGCGCAACGGCCTGTCCCCAGCCGCTTGATCATGTGCGCTGCTATGTTGGGGCCTTCGAGCCGAGGAGGGTTCGCGTGAAGCGGCCGACGATCTCCGATGTCGCGCAACGCGCGGGAGTGTCGATCAGCGCCGCGTCGTTCGCCCTCAACGGACGGCCAGGTGTCTCCGATCGGACCCGGCAACGCATCCTCAAGGCCGCCGACGAGATCGGATGGCACCGCAACAGCGCGGCGCGCGTGCTGTCCGGTGGCATGACCAACGTAATCGGCATGGCGATTCCCCGGCCCGCCACGACCCTCGGCGTGGAACCGTTCTTCATGGAGCTGGTCAGCGGCATCGAGTCGGTGCTGGCGGTACCGGGGTACGCGCTGATGATGCAGGTGGTCGCGGACGTGGACGCCGAGCTGAAGGTCTACCGGTCCTGGTGGGGCGAACGCCGGGTCGACGGGATCATCGTGGTCGACCTGCGCGGCGACGACCCCCGGATCGCCCTGCTGCAGGAACTCGCGCTGCCCGCCGTCGTGGTCGGCGGCCCCGCCGATGTGGGATCACTCCCGCACGTCTGGGCGGACGACGCCGCGGCGGCCGCCGAGACCGTCGGCTACCTGGCCGCGCTGGGCCACCGCAGGATCGGACGGATCGCCGGTCTGCCCGACCTGCAGCACACGCGGCGCCGCGACGAGGCCTTCAGGAAGGCGCGCACCACCTACGAGCTCGACTCGATCGACATCGTGCACACCGACTACACCGGACTCGAAGGCGCACAGGCCACGCGCAGACTGCTCAGCTCACCCGAACGCCCGACGGCGATCCTCTACGACAACAGCATCATGGCCGTCGCGGGGATGTCGGTCGCCGACGAGATGCGGCTCTCGGTACCCGAGGACCTGTCGATCGTCGCCTGGGACGACTCACAGCTGTGCCAGGTGATCCGGCCGGCGATCACCGCGCTCGCGCGTGACGTCACCGCCTACGGTGCCCGCGTCGCGCAACTGCTGCTCGACGTGGTCACGAAGAACGGCGACGTCGAGCAGCGCGGTGTGGAGGTACCGGCTCCACGGCTCGTCCCACGTTCGAGCACGGCACCTCCGCGAACGCGAACGCCCTGAGGTTGCGGACGCCCGATGTGGCACCCAGCACGGTGAAGGAACCGTCCACGGCACGGGACTGCGGTGGTCCGTGACTATCCTGCTCGCGTGCTGACCCATACCGATGCAGAGCGTCTCTCGGCGGTCCGCCGCTACCACATCCTGGACGCGCCGGCCGACGGCAGTTTCGACAACGTCGCCCGTGTGGCCGCGCAGGTCTTCGACACACCGATCGCGACCGTGACGATCGTCGACGTCGACCGCGTGTGGTTCGCGGCCTGCCACGGTTTGGAGGGCGTTACCCAGATCGGTACCGAGCCCGGTCTGTGTGCGTCGGCCGTGTTGCAGGACGGGGTGTACGTGGTGAACGACGGTGCGGTCGATCCCCGCACCCTCGACCATCCGCTGGTACGCGGAGACCTGGGTCTGCGCTTCTACGCCGCCGCACCGATCACCACCGGCGACGGCCACCGGCTGGGAACGGTCAACGTGATCGACCGCGAGCCCCGCGAGGTCACCGACGCCCAGGTCGCGACGCTCACCGCGCTGGCCGGGATCGTCGCCGACCAGTTGGAGCTGCGCTTGGCGGCCATTCAAGCGGTGCGCGCGGAACGCGGCCTGGATCAGATCCCCGGCCCGCGCTCCACCGCGTCGGCCAAGCTGACGGGCCAGCTGCGGCACCTCGCGGCCAACCACCTCGACGGCGAGCACCCCCAGGTGTGCGGACTCGGCTTGTCGGGCCCGTGCGACCAGCCCGTGGAGGTCAAGATCGCCGACCCGTGGGGCGACTCGGCATGGGCGTGCATCCGGCACGCCGAGGACATCATCATCAACGAGCGGTCCACGTTCATCGCCGACCAGAACCACAACGGGCTGGAGCGCTACCTGCGGCGCGTGGAGCGCCGCAGCACCGGACCGGCAGGCACGTCCTGACACATCGCCCCGCCTTCAGCCGACCCGACCGGAACGGACGGTTGCCGGTGTCCGCGCTGCCGGGTCAGGGCGTGTGCACCCGGTCGACCTCGACGGTGAGCAGGACGCGCTGCTCCTGACCGGCACCGAAACCGGGGTACGGCCGGCCGAGGTACTTCTGCGACAGCTCATCGATGTGCGCACGGGCGCCGTCGGTCGTGATGGTCACGACGCTGCCGCGCAGAGCCCAGTACCGCGACGGCGCGGCCGGGTCGGCGATGCCGACGGCGATGCGCGGGTCGCGCCGGAGGTTGCGGGTCTTCTGGTGGGTGTCCACGGTGTTGATGAGCACGTGTTCGCCGTCCGTGCCCACCCAGGTCTGGGAGATCTGCGGCGACCCGTCGGGCATCAGCGTGGTCACGAAGCAGATGGACTTGGCGTTGAGGACCGCGATCAGATCGTCGGGCAGAACCGTCATGTGCTTGGCCTTCATGTCTGGTCGTTGTAGAGGTGGTCGATGACCACCTCATCCGGCTGGTCGCGGGAGAGGTCAGCGTGGCGCACGCCCGCCAGCGCGATCCGCAGAGCGCGGCGCCACAGCCGTGGAGCGTGAGCACGGGAGGCGTCCATGACGCTGCCCACCATCACGTGCACCGCGGCGAAGTCTGCGGGGGTCGCGCCGTCCGGCAACTGACCCGCGCGGACGGCCCGGTCGACGAGGTCGGCCACCAGCGGGGTCATCCGCTCGTGCGCGCGCTGCACCAGCGCGGTGGCCTGGTTGCGGCTTCGCAGCAACTCCCCCAGCCCCCGGCTCTGCGCCTCGATCTCCAGTTGCTGCTCGAGGAACCAGGTGAGCCCCGCCCAGGCGTCGTCGTAGCGCGAGGCCTGCTCCGCCAAGCCGATCACCGTGTCGATGTGCTCGCTGAACAGGGCGTCCAGCAGGTCCTGCCGTTGCGGGAAGCGCCGGTAGATCGTGCCCATCCCGGTGCCGGCGGCTCGCGCGATGTCCTCGTACGAGACGTCCAGCCCTTGTGAGGCCATGAGGTCGTAGGCCGTGCGCAACAACAACTGGCGATTGCGCTCGGCGTCACGACGCAGAGGAGGAGCCGCTTCGGTCACCGGCCGAGCGTAGACAAGTGGAAGAGAAATTCCAAGTTGAAGATTTCTTCCACTTCTGGGCTACGCTCGCACCGTTCCCCTCCGCCGACCCCAGGAGCCACCGGTGACATCCCCTTCCGCCAACGACGCGGTCGAGCCGTTCACGATCGCCGTCCCCGATGCCGAGCTGCTGGACCTGCGCAGCCGCCTGGCCGCCACCCGGTGGCCGGACCGCGAGACGGTCCAGGACGGGAGCCAGGGCCCGCAACTGGACCGCGTGCGCGCTCTGTGCGACCACTGGGCCACCGGCTACGACTGGCGGCGCACCGAGAAGGTCATCAACGACCTCGGCTCGTCCCGCACCGTCATCGACGGGATCGACGTCCACTTCCTGCACGTCCGGTCGGCCGAGCCGGACGCCGTCCCGCTGCTGCTGTGCCACGGCTGGCCCGGCTCGGTCCTGGAGTTCCGGCACCTGGTGGGCCCGCTGACCGATCCGGTGGCCCACGGCGGCGACGCCCGCGACGCGTTCCACGTGGTGATCCCCTCCATGCCGGGCTTCGGGTTCTCCGGCAAGCCCACGACGACCGGCTGGAACACCTCCCGCGTCGCCGACGCGTGGATCACTCTCATGCGGCGCCTGGGCCACGACACCTGGTTCGCCCAGGGCGGCGACTGGGGTTCGGCCGTCGTCGAGCAGATCACCCGCAAGGCACCCGAGCGGTGCCTGGGCGTGCACTTCAACCTGCCACTGGTGTTCCCCACCGAGCAGGAGGTGGGCGCCGCGACCGCGGAGGAACAACGGATGATCGCGCGCGCTCAGCGCTACCAGGACGAACTGAGCGCGTACGCGCGGGAGCAGGCCACCCGGCCGCAGACGATCGGCTACTCGCTCTCGGACTCACCCGCCGGACTCGCCGCCTGGATCTACACGCTCTTCCAGGACGTCACCGACAGCGGCGGCAACCCCGAAGAGGTCATCGACCGCGACGAGATCCTCGACGACGTCATGCTCTACTGGCTGCCCAACGCCGCGGCGTCCTCCGCCCGCCTGTACTGGGAGGAAGGCCGGGCCGGCACCGCGCCTGGGACCGCGGGGCCGAACCCCGTCCCCGCCGGGTTCAGCATCTTCCCCGGCGAGGCCGTGCAGGCCTCCCGGCGCTGGGTCGAGCGGCGCTACGAGACGGTGGTGCACTACGACCAGCTCGCGCGAGGAGGCCACTTCGCCGCCCTGGAGCAGCCGGACGTCCTCACAGACCAGATCCGGACGACCTTTCGAGGGCTGCGGGCGTCGTGACCGCATGATTTCGGAGAGGCGCCGGAGTCACTACCCGCGATCGCAAAGCGCGTTCTTGACCAGGCCGAAAGACGGGTCCTCGAGCGGCGTCGGCGGGGTGGACGACTCCTTCGGGATCACCGAGTCGGTGTTCATCGAGACGATGACACTCCGCTTGCCGTCGGGCGTGATCCCGTTGCGGGTCTGGAAGCCCTGGATGTCGCCCGCGTGTGACCAGAACCCGCCGCACTCGGTGGGAATCCAGGCGATGCCGAGTCCGTAGCGCGCTTCCGGCCACACCGACTGCAGGCTCGGCGCCGGCACCGTCTTCTGCATCTCGGCCAGCTCCGCGGGAGCGAGGAGTTCGCCCGAGATCAAGGCTCGGAGGAAGACCAGCGCGTCGTCGGTGGTGCTGACCAGTTCTCCTGCCGCTTCGGCGTAGGACGGGTTCAGCTCGGTGACGTCGACGGGCTTTCCGAAGCGCAACGGGTCCGCTGTGACGTCTTCCGGGAAGCGCTCGTACGCGGTCGCGTGGGGACGCGGCAGCGCGGTCGAGCGTCCGGGGGCCGAGGTGTTCCGCAGGCCCAGGCGCTTGATGATCCGCTCGTCGACGGCGGCGCGCCAGTCCTGGCCGGTCACCTCGCCGATGATCATTCCGGCCAGCACGTAGTTGGTGTTGGAGTAGCTCCAGCCGGCGCCGGGCGCGAAGGTGGGCGTCCGACGCATCGCGAGGGCGACGAGGTCTGCCGGGGAGTGCTGGTCGAACCGGTGCTGCCGGAAGTCGTTCTCGGTGAACACCGGCACGCCGGCGATGTACTCGGGAATGCCGCTGGTGTGCTGGAGAAGCTGACGAACGGTGATCTTGCCGCCGTCGTTCCCGTTGCCGGTCACGACTCCGGGAAGCCACTTCTCGACGGTGTCGTCGAGCGACAGGCGGTGTTCACCGACGAGCTGGAGCAGCGTGGTCGCCACGAAGGTCTTGCTGAAGCTCGCGATGCGGAAGTGGGCGTCCCACGGAACCGGCGTCTTCGCGTCGGTGTCGCCTTCTCCACTGCGGACCTTCACGGCACCGTTGGGCGTGCGCAACTCGGTGAGAACGCCGGGGGCCTTTCGACACCAGCGCGTCGGCGTCCTTCTGCAAAGCGACCCGCGTCACGTCGTTTCCGTCGTGCTCGGCGCCGGCCGATGAACATCCGGTGACGAACAAGGTAGCGGTCAGCACCACCAGTGCGCTTGTTTTCGGCCTCATGGTCATCACCGTAAGAACGCACCGGTGCGATGTCGTCATCCTTGTTGGTCGTCCGCCCTACCCTTCTGGTGGTATGCCGGATCTCTTCTGATTCCGGGCAATAGTCCCCTGCTAGGGTCCCGCCGGTGCGCAAGCTTCCCCGACCGGCGTGGGCGGACCTTCTTCTCGCCCTGGTGGCCACGGTCCTGACTCTGGCCAATCAAGTGGGATATTTCGGCGCCGAACTCACGTTCGTGGATTTGTCGCTCGCCGCGCTCACGGTCGCGCCGATGGCGATTCGTCATGTCGTGCCGGTGACGTCGTTGTCCTTGATTCTCGGTTCCACGGTCGCCTACGCGTTTCTCGGTCATGGCGCCGTGGGCAACAGGGGGCTCGGTGTGCTCATCGGCGTGTTCACAGTCGCCAACGTGCGCAGCTCACGGATCGCCGCGATCATGGCGGCGGCGTCCGCGCTCTGTCTGCTGGCACCCGAATACGTCGGAGAGGCGACGCTGAAATGGCCGGAGGCCGTGCAGACCGTCCTGATCGTGTTCATCGCCTGGATGCTCGGCGAGAGCTCCAAGAAATGGGCCAGGCGTGCTGAGGAAGCAGCCGAGCGAGCAGGTCGCGCGGCCGCCGACGAACGAGTGCGGATCGCACGGGAGTTGCACGACATCGTCGCGCACCACATGTCCGTGATCTCCCTGCAGGCCGGGGTGGCCGAATACACCATCGCGTCCGATCCCACTACCGCGCGTACCGCGATTTCCACCGTCTCCGAGTCCTGCCGGCAAGGCCTCACCGAGATGCGCAGGCTGCTCGACGTGCTGCGAGTGGAGAACGAGAACGAATTCCCGGACGTGCAACTCGCGAGCCCGGGCCTCGACGCTCTCCCCGGTTTGGTGAACCGCACGCGCGACGCCGGCCTCACCGTCGAACTCGTGGTCCGGGGAACACCACGCGCCTTGCCTCCCGGGCAGGACCTCTGCGCCTATCGCGTCGCGCAGGAGTCCCTGACCAACGTTCTCAAGCACGCAGGTCCCGCAGCCGTGGAGGTGGTGCTCGACTACCGCGCACACGACCTCACGTTGACCATCACCGATGACGGCGCGCCAAGACCTTCCGGCGCCAAGGCGAAATCCCATGGCATCAGGGGGATGCGTGAGCGCGCCGAACTCTACGGTGGCATCCTCAACGCCGGACACCGCTCCCCCCGAGGGTTCCAGGTCGTGTTGCGCCTGCCGATTCCGGACGAGCCCTGATCTCGACCACCGAACGAATGCACGTGCTGGAGAGATGTGATGGCAGTCCGCGTTCTGGTGGTCGACGATCAGCACCTCGTTCGCCACGCCCTCATGGCGTTGCTCAACGCCGCACCCGGCATCGATCCCGTCGGCGAGGCGTCCGACGGTGAGCGAGCTGTGGCGCTGGTCGCCGACCTGGAGCCCGACGTGGTTCTCATGGACATCAAGATGCCGGTCATGGACGGGCTCAGCGCCACCCGGCGCATCCTCGCGATGCGTCCGGAAACCCAGGTCGTCGTGCTGACGACCTTCGACATCCCCGAGTACGTCTACACGGCGCTGACCGACGGAGCCGCCGGGTTCATCATGAAGGACACACCTCCCGATCGGATCATCGCGGCGGTGCGCACAGTCGCGATGGGAGAGATGCTGATCTCGCCGGCCATCACCCTGCGACTGATCCAGACCTACGCACAACGTCACCGCGTCGAGCTCCAGGCGAACAGCCGGCTGCCGGACCTGACGCCACGGGAAACCGAGATCCTGCGGCTGCTCGGCACCGGATCGACCAACGAGGAGATCGCGAACCGGCTCGCCATCAGCGAAGCAACGGTGAAGACACACGTGAAGCACACGATGCGGAAGTTGAACCTGACCACCCGCGCTCAGGCCGTCGTCGCGGCCTACGAAAGCGGACTGGTCGTTCCTGGCTCCGCAGCACACAGCGGCTGAGTCCTGCCCCCCCGCGTTCAGGAGCGGTCGGCGGGAGTGAAGGCGGGGTAGTCCGTGTAGCCCTCGGCGTGACCGCCGTAGTAGGTGGCGCGGTCGCTCTCGGCCAGCGGGTGCCCGTTGGCGAATCGTTCGACCAGGTCGGGGTTGGCGATGAAGGGGGCACCGAAGGAGACGGCGTCGGCGATCTCCTGGTCCAGGACCTCGTTGGCCAGGGTCTGGGTGAAGCCGAGGTTGGCGATCACGTTGCCCCGGTAGTGGGCGCGGAAGCGGGCGAACTGGCTGATGCGTTCCTCTGTCGTGCCGGGTGAGCCCACGAGGTGGAGGTAGGCGAGGTCGTTGTCGTTGAGCCTGGTGAGCAGCCGGTCGTAGTCGGCGAGCGTGTCCTCGTCCCCGGTGAACGCGGTTCCGCTGGTCCAGTGCGGAGAGAGCTTCACGCCGACGCGGTCGCTGCCCCACACGTCGCTCACGGCGTCCAGGACGTCCAGCAGGAACCGTGCTCGCTTTTCGCTGCTGCCGCCGTAGGCGTCGGTGCGGTGGTTGAGGCGGGGGTTGAGGAACTGGGGAATCAGGTGCGCGCCCTGGGCGTGGATTTCGAGGCCGTCGAAGCCGGCGCGACGGGCGTTCTCGGCGGCCTGGCGGTAGGCGCTGATGGTGGCGGCGATCTCGGCGGCGGTGAACGCTCGCGGGGTCACGGTGTCCTTCGGTCCGTCCGGGGTGAAGGACTGCTCGCCGGGGTTGATCGCGGACGGGCCCGCGGGCAGGCGGCCGCCGAGGTGGTCGGGGTGGGACATCGCGCCGAGGTGGCCGAGCTGGGAGATGATCCGCCCGCCCGCTCGGTGGACGGCGTCGGTCACCTTCCTCCAGCCGGCGGTCTGTTCCTCGCTGTAGATGCCGGGGACGTCGATGAAGCCGATCGCGTCGGTGTTGACCCAGGTGCCCTCGGTGATGATCACGCCGGCACCCGCGCGCTGCGCGTAGTAGGTGGCGTGCAGGTCGGTGGGGGCCAGGTCGGCGTTCTGGGCGCGGGCCCTGGTCATCGGGGCCATGATCACGCGGTTGGGCAGTTCGAGCGCGCCGAGGCGGACCGGCCTCAGCAGGGGCTGGGCGGTGGAGGTGCGCAGCTGGCTGGTCATCAGGATCTTCCTTGTCGGGAACGACGGTGGGCGTGAGCGCTGTTCAGTCCTGCTTGAGGACGTGGAGGCCCGAGAGCGGGCCGCCGAGCTGCATGAGGCGTCCGCCTTCGCGCAGCGGGCCGAGGTCGACGGGCGCGAACCCGAAACTCGTGGTCAGGTCGATGACAGTGGTCTTGGCGTCGGCGTCGTCGCCGGCCAGGAACAGCACCTGGCGTCCGGCGTCATGCCGCGGATCGGCGTCGATGTACTGGCCGTGGAGGCTGTTGAACGCCTTCACCACACGGGCACCCGGCAGCAGTGAGGCGACGTACTCGCTGCCGGTCAGCGGGCCCAGGTCGGCGACCTCGGCACGCGGAGGCGGGGAGGCGAACTGGTTGGTGGTGTCGATGACGATTCGCCCGTCGAACGGCGGCAGTCCGGCCACCGCGTCCGGCACCCGGGGCCAGCCCACCGCGAGCACGACGAGCTCCGCCGAGGCCGCTTCCTCGCGCGTACCGGCGGTGACGTGCGGTCCGAGGCGGTCGGCGAGTGCGGTCAGCGAGGCGGGGCCGCGGCTGTTGCTCAGCACGACCTGGTGGCCCTGGCCCGCCGCGTGCCGGGCGATGGCCTGGGCGACGTTTCCTGCGCCGATGGAACCGATCTTCATGGGTGATGTCCTTCGTCGGGTTCAGGAGGCGGGACTGGTGAGCAGGACGGTTCCGCTCTTGCCGGGGCGGCGGACGTGGCCGACGGCCTCTGCGAAGTCGGCGAGGTCGTAGCGGCCGGCGACCTCGAACAGTTCCGGGGAGGTCTCGGTCAGGCTGATGGCGAAGGCGACGTCCTCGGCCCGCTCCGCGGGTGTGCGGGTCAGCCATCGGCCCACCGACACGCCTCGCACCGTCAGTTCTCGCGGGGTCAGCGCCAGCGACTCCAGCGGGGTGCTCCCGGAACCGAGGGCGCCGTAGGAGATCAGCGTGCCGCCGTCGGCCAGCAGCGCGGCCAGTTCGCCGGTGAGTGATCCGCCCACGGCGTCGAGGACGACTCGTGCGCCTTGGCCTCCGACCGCGTCCCTTGCCTGAGCGCGCCAGTCCGGGTCGCTGGTCGAGATCGTCGGCAGTCCGGGAAAGCGTTGCCGCATCTCCCCCGCTCCTGCGGCGCTGCGGACCAGGTTGACCAGCGGGAAGCCGTGCCGCAGTGCGGCAGCGCTGACGAGCTTTCCGATCGACGAACCGGCGGCCGTCTGGAGGACCGGTCCCGGCCGGCCTTTCTGAGCGTCCTCGACCGCCCGCAGCAAGGTGAGCAGCGTGATCGGGTTGACCAGCAGCACTGCCGCGGTCTCCGCACTGACCGCCTCGGGAACGGGCACGACCAGTTCGGCGGGCACCGTGACGAGTTCGCTCCAGGCGCCCGGAACCGGGAAGAACGCCACGCGCTGACCGGTTCCCAGTCCCGGCACGCCCTCGCCCACCACCTCGACTACTCCCGTCCCCTCCAGACCGGGTACCTGCGGCGTGGCGAACCGCTTCCGCGGCAGACCCGGAAAGCCCTCCACGCCGGCCAGGTCACCCAGGTGGATCGGCCGGGCCAGCACCCGCACCAGCGCCTGCCCGGCAGCGGGTGCCGCCGGTGCCGGCCGCTCCTGCAGACGCAGCACTTGCGCGGCGTGTCCCTGCTGTTCGTAGGTGATTGTGCGCATGGGCCCTCCCCAGTAATGATGACGCTCATCATCGTAAGCCCTGTTATGATGAGAGCCATCATCGAAATAGTCAAGCGCTGGGGAGCCGGCCATGCCGCGGATCACCAAGGAAGACAAAGTCCGCAACCGGCAGAACATCGTCGACGCCGCAGGCCGGATGTTCCGCTCACAGGGCATCGACGCGGTCGGCATCGCGGAGCTCATGAAGGAAGCGGGCCTGACCCACGGCGGCTTCTACAACCACTTCGCGTCCAAGAACGACCTGGCCGTGGAGGTGTGCGGTACGTCGTTCGCCGCGTCACTCGGGGTACTGGCGCAGGAGATCGAGGACGGTCATGACGAGGCCGGCTCCCCGCTGGAGCGGGTCGTCGCCCGCTATCTCTCCGCCGCCCACCGGGATGCCGAGGACGGCGGCTGTCCCTCCAGCGCCCTGGTCACCGATGCCGGGCGGCAGAGCGAAGCGGTGCAACGCGCGTACGCCGGGGGCGTCGAGGGCTACTTGGCCGGCTTCACCGCCGAGTTCCTGCGCGAAGCCGAGGCGAAGGGGCAGACGCCCGACCCGGACCAGGCCCGCCGCAGGGCCATCCGCCTGCTCGGCGAGCTGGTCGGGACGATGATGCTCGCCCGCGCGGTGCGCCACGTCGAGCCATCGCTGTCCGACGAGATCTTGCAGGCCGGCCGCGACCACGCCCTCGACTGAGGTGACGTGACAGCGTCGTCAACGGCTGAGGGACCACTCGTCCACGGCTGTGAGCGGCACCGGAAGTGGCCGCTCCACCGTGGTCGTCAGCTCGATCCGCCGCCCCTCGTCCGCCGCTCGGAGCAGGGCGGTCATCGTCTCGAGCACGTGCAGCGCGAGGTCACCACCGGCGCGCGGCGCCCGCCGCTGCCCGCCGGAGGTGACGAGGTCGATGAGGCCGATTCCCCGCCCTGCGCCCGTGTAGCCCGCGCTGGGAGGAAGGGTTCGCCATCCGGTGCCGCCGAGCGGGAAGAGACGGGTCTCGCCGTCGAAGTGGTTCGGGTCCGGAACCGCGAGCGTGCCGATCTCGCCGTGCACCTCGATCGGCGCGGCGGTGGTGGCCACCCCGTCGAAACTGGTCGTGATGGTGGAGAGCGCGCCGTTGGCGTGTTCGAACACGCCGGAGACGTGGCTGTCGACCTCGACCGGGATTCGGTGGCCCATCCGCGCGCCGGAGCCGATGACGCGCTCGGTGCGCAGGCGACTGGCCGCGCCGAGCACCGTGCGCACCGGGCCGAGCAGGTGGATCAGAGCGGTGATGTAGTACGGCCCCATGTCCAGCAGTGGACCGCCGCCGGCGGTGTAGTAGAAGTCGGGGTCGGGGTGCCAGCGTTCGTGCCCCGGCGTGACCATCACGGCCGATGCGGACAGCGGGCGTCCGATGAGCCCGCCGTCGATCGCCGCTCGCGCGGTCTGCGTCCCCGTGCCGAGAACGGTGTCCGGTGCGCACCCGACCAGGACACCGGCCGCGGCCGCCCGGTCGATGATCGCTCGGCCGTCCGGGAACGTGACGGCGAGCGGTTTCTCGCCGAAGACGTTCTTGCCCGCGTCGATCGCGCGGAACGCGATGTCGGCGTGGGCCGCGGGAACGGTGAGGTTGAGCACCGTGTCGACGTCCTCAGCACCGAGCAGGCGCTCGACGCTGACCGCCTCGGTGTCCGGGAGTTCGCCGGCTACCGCTGCCGAGCGGGCGGGGTCGAGGTCGGCGACCGCGGTGACGCGCACCGCGGGGTGGGTGCCGAGCGTGTCCAGATATGTGCGGGAGATGTACCCGAGACCTACGATGCCGACGCGGTGCGGGTCGCCCACAACATCCCCCTCGTGATGACGGCGCGGACGCTGGGGTGCTCCAGCACGTCCAGGCTGTGCCCCGGCGTCGTCACCACGATCCTCCCGGCGCCCCACCGGCGGGTCCAGATCGCCGGGCAGGTGACCGGCCGGTGCCACGGATGCCACGGCCGGACCGGGTGGGTCGTGGTGGCCAGCACGTCGATCAGATCGTCGTGCAGCACCCAGTACTGCTCGGTGACCAGTTCGAAGTCCTCGATGCCCGCGGTGATCGGATGCTCCCGGCCGAGCGCGGTGATGTTCACCGCGTGCGGCAGGTAGTTGTCCTCCTGCACGCCCTGGCGCTCGCACGGTTCCTTGCCGGGATGCGTGACGAACTGGCCGCCCACCAGGTGCGGGTAGTCCGACGACGCGCGGAACGAGTCCGCGATGCCACCGTGCCAGCCGGTGAAACCGGTGCCGGCCTCGACCGCCGCGCGCAGCCCTGCCAGCTGCCCGGTGGTGATCTGCGACATCGACACGCACTGCACGACCAGGTCGGTGCGCGCCATCTCGGCGGCGTCGGCGTACACCTCGGGCGACTCCTCGACCCGCACGGCATAACCGCTGTGCTCCAGGAACGGGATGAACAACTCGGTGGCCTCCACCGGCTGGTGGCCTTCCCACCCACCGCGGACCACCAGAGCCTTCGGCTGCGCCACGCTCACCCCCTGGGAACCGCTCACCGCACGTCTCGGAACAGCTCGATCGGCGCTCCGGACTGCACATTGCCGCGCACGCCACCGCTGGTCAAGATCAGGCTCGCGCTCACCGGGGTCCCAGTCGATTCATTCGACGCTCGGGGCCCGCCCCGTTCGACAGCGGGTCGGACCGGCCGTGGAGGAGCTCAAGGCGTTGGGGCCCTTGGAACTCCTCCCGGCCGCTCGTCGAGTTCTACCGGCGGCACACCGTGATCGAGCTGTGGGTGCCGGTCACCTGACGGCCGCGGTCAGCGCGTCCACCTGCAGTCGCGTCGAGCCCTCCGCCCGCACGGTGATCCGCACGGACCGGGTCTCGTCACGCAGCCGCACGTCGGATCGCTGGTGCCGCAGGTAGTTCAGGCCCGCCGTGCCGATGGCCACCGGCTCGGTCAGCGTGGTGGCCACCTCGCGGCCCGCCTCGTCGAGCTCGGTGAGCACGAGCCTCGCGGCGCCGTCGCCGCGCAGGATCGCGTTGGGCGCAAGGGTTCCCGGCCGCACCGCGACGGTCGAGTGCACCTCCAGGGTCGCCGGCTGCGCTGAGGTGGCCTCGCGGAGGGTGCCGCAGTCGGGCACCAGGCTCCAGCGCGAGCACAGCACGCCGAATCCCGGCTTGGCGCGGTCCTTCGTGAGGTAGCCGAAGGCGATGCTGTTCGGGTGCGGTGGCGTGCGCGGGTCGTCGTAGAGCTCCCAGGCCATCGTGATCGGCACCTGCAGGCCGTCCGTCGTCTGCAGCGACCGCCCGGTGTAGTCGGCCTGTTCGCGCTCCTGCTGCTCGCCCGACGCGGTCTTCCCGATCTCACCCACGAGCACGGTGCCGGCCGGGAACTTCTCCCGCAGTCCGCGCACCGCCCCGTCCAGCACGTCCAGGTTGCCGTAGCCGTGGACGTCGACGAAGTCCACCGGCTTGCCCACGAGCGCGGCCGCGAGGTCCGCGCCGTCGGTCGACGCGTGCATCACGGACACGCCGCGCTTGCCCCTCGGCGCCGCCGTGCGGTCGTAAACCATTGCCACGTAGGCGCTGTGGAGGTTCGGCTGGTTGCCCCGCACGCCGGACGTCTCGTTCTGCAGGTCGTAGTACAGCACCGCGCCGCCGGGCTCGAGGGCGTTGATGTAGGTGTTCATCCAGTTCGCGCCGGTAATGGCGAACTCGGGCCACCTGGTGCGGTCGCCCTGCCAGTTCGGGTTGGTCAGCCAGCTGTTGGCGAACGCGACCACGAGCCGGATGCCGCGCTGCTTCGCGATCCCGGCCAGATCGGCGAGGTTGCGGGCCTGCGCTGCCGCGTTCGTGCTCTTCTCCGGCCACAGCACGACCCTCGCGACGGTGCCGCCGGTGGACGCCATCACGTCGAAGTCGTGCGCGACCTGGTCGCGCACCTGCGGCCACACCGCGTCGTCGAGGTACTCCTGGTACCGCTTCTCGTGCTCCGGCAGGTAGTTGAAGCCCGCCCAGCCGCGCGCGTTCCGCAGGATCGTGACGCTCGCGTGCGTCACCACCGAGCCGCCTTCGTAGACCCGCACGACCTTGCGGTCCTCGCCGCGCGTGCTGATCGCGGCCGATCCGCCGCTGAGCACCGTCTCGGTGCCGTCGTCGCCGACGAGCCGCGCCTCGCCTCCCGTCCAGCGCACGGTCGCGCTGCCGGTGCCGTCCGGGTCGACGACCACGGGCCGGTCGAAGGAGGCTGACGCGCCGGAGTCCGCGGTGACGACGAGGGTGTCGAGCAGGTGTTCCTGCGCGGTGCCGGACCACAGCGTGAACACGGTGGTGCCACGGCTGATCCAGGTGATCCGGCCCGTCCCGGACGGACCCTGCGCGTACAGCTTCTGCGGGTTTCCGTTGTGCGACACCCACACCTGGGCGTCACTCAGCGCCGTGGCCCACGACAGGTCGATCGTGCCGGTGGTACCGGGCGCGAGCGCGAGGTGCGTGCGGTCGGCGCTCAGCCGGCCGGGCGCTCGTCCCGTGCTGCTCGTGGTGCCCAGCACGGTGCCGAAGTTCGGGCCACCGCGCAGCTCGAACGTCGTCGTGGTGCCGTTGTGGAGGTACGGCCAGGTGGCGCTGCCGTTGACCTCCTGCCGCCACAGCTTGGCGGCCTTGCCGGTCTCGCGGATCCAGATCTGGACCGTCTGGTTGCCGTCGGTGTGCCAGCTGACGCCGACCGACGCCGTGTTCTGGCCCGGCGCCAGCGTCACTTCTGCCGCGGACACGCTGATCTGGTTGCTCGCGTGCGCCGGCGCCACAAGTGTGGCGACCAGCGCGACTGCGAGCACGATTGTTCTCCCCCAGGTGCTCATGCGCACCATCTGACCAGATCGGACGCCGGCACGTGAGGTGTTTCGGCGCTGACGGCCGCGATGTCGCACAGGTTTGCGGAATTCAGCGTGGGCCGGGAGCGCCTTTGATCCGGCAGCCGACGCCGCCTTGACTCTCCAGGCTGTGCGCGGCCGAGCCGGCCGGACTGGTGTGCACGGCCACGGCGATCTTCAGTTCATCGACCAGCAAACTGGCGAAGGTCTTCAAGGCCGCCGCGTTGTCCGTGCCATTGGTCAGGTAATGAATTTGATCACCCGCGTCCGCGACGAACTCGCCGTTGAAGAAGTTGTAGAGGGAGTCGCTTTCCAGCTTGTGCCGGTGCACCGTCAACCCTCCAGCCGCGAGGTCGCGCGCCGCCAGCGTCTCCAGACCGCACTGGAGACGCAGCTTCGCCGCGTGCCGCCGAGTGGCATCGTTCGGGTAAGTCGCGAGCCTGGTCTCCGCCTCCGCGAGCTGAGCCCCGCTGTCGTTGAGCAGCACGACGCCTTTGCCGACGAACAGCAGACCCATGTCCAGGTGGAACTTCCCCGGCTGCTCGACGGGGATCACCCGCTGCACCGGGATACCGAGGTCTTCGGCGATCAGCGCCAGCACCGGGTTGTCGTCGACGAACAGGTACTCGCCGGCGGTCGCGGCGATCGAGTCCCGCCCTACCAGCGCGATCGTCTCCCCTGCCGCGTTCTCACCGACGATCAGGTTGCCGCCCTCGGCGTAGAACCGGAGGTGCCTCGCCGTGCGGTGCTGCCGCTCGAGCGCCAACTCGACCATCTCGCGGGTCCGGCCCGCGACGACCAGCAGCCCTTCCGGCACCCACTTCTTCGACTCGGTCGCATCGAGGACGTCGTTCACGTGGTTCGGGTCCAGCAAGGCCGCCCATCGCGCACGGCGCCCGGCCACCAGCCCTGCCCGCAGCGCGCCGGAGGCGAACTCCTCCAGCACCGCCACCTCGCCGGACTGCAGGAACTCGACGCTGTCCTCGGCCCACTCGGAGGCCACCTGGTCAACGATGGTCCACTGCGGGTCAAGGCCCTTGAACACGTCGTCTTTCAACAGGTCACGCCGCCCACCCTCGGTGGTGAGGACCCGCAGTCCCAGCTTGAGCGCGCGTGCCTGGTCGGCGAAGAACCGGGCGTGGTCGAACTCGGTGCCCTTCCGCGCGTCCTGATGCCCGGTCTTGTAGTTGAAGGCGATCACCTTGGTCTTCCCCGCAGGTGTCTTCTTCTGCGGTGGAACACCACCTGTGTCGGCAGGGCGTACCGCTGCCCGCACCGCGTTCTCCACCGCCGGGATGTGCTGCTGCGCCTGCATGAGCGGCAGAGTCGCCCGCAGGGAATGCAAGTCCCGCCGCTCACAGTTGCCGAGCTGCCGCAGCACCGAGTCGAGCAACAGGTTCAGGTCGTCGAGCACCTTCTGGTCGGCCCTGTTCTTGACCATGTTGCTCAGCAGGAACACCCGCGTACCGTTGGAAAGCTCTTGCACGTCCTTCGACTTGCGTTCCGGCGCCCAGTCGGTGTCCCACAGAATCGTCGCGCCCGGACCGAATCCCGTCTTGAACTTCATCGCGCGGGGTCCTCCTCCTCGTGGCTGACGCTTGCGCGTCCCGAGGTAGATCGCCGCTCCCCGCACTCGTGCAACGGCCGAGTCGCTGGTACTACTCGAAAGAACCAAGGTCTGGCCCTACATCGGCCAGGTTCGCGGTCGGTTCACGACGAAGCCGCTCTCGAGCACCGCCCCGCTGGATGCCCAGCTCCGCGGCCCAGCGCTCGACCACGTCCGCGGCGGCTGGCTGCACGGTGTTCGCCGAGACCCGTGCGCCTAGTTCTTTCGCCTGGGCGGTCCGTGCCAGCGCCGCGTCCACGGCGGCGCCGAGCCGGTCCACCGTGATCTTGTGGAATGGCAGGCGCACGCCGGCACCGAGCTTCTCGATGCGCCACGCCCAGTAGGCCTGGTCGGCGAGCACTCCGGCGATGACGGAAGGCAGACCCGCGCGCAGGACGGACGCGGTCGTGCCCGACCCGCCGTGATGCACGGCGGCCCGGCACCGCGGCAGCACCGCGTCGAAGTCGACGTTGTTGGCGAGGTGCAGGTGGTCCGGCAGCTCAGCGCCGTCGGCACCGAAATCGCTCCATCCGGCGCAGATCAGCCCTCGCAAGCCCCGCTCTCGCGTCAACCGGGCGATGTCGCGCAACATGGCCGGGGGGTCGGCCACCGGCGTTGAGCCGAAGCCGAAGAAAACGGGTGCGCTGCCGGCGTCCAGCCAGGCTTCCAGACCGGCCGGCACCTGTTCGCCGAGACGGGCCCGCAGGTCGGCGGACAGTGCCTGCCACCCGACGATCTCGTGCCGCTGGTGCCATTCCGCCGGCCTCGACGCGACGTCCGCGCTGAACATCGCCACCGACGGGATCAGCTCCACGCTCGGGCGGCGCTTGAACCTCGCGATGCCGAGCACGTCGCACATCTCGTCGATGTTCGGCTTGTTCTCCTGCCAGAAGCCGATGTCCAGCAAGCGCCAGCTGGCCAGGTTCAGCCGGCGCGATCGCAGGTCTCGGACAGGTGAGAGGAAGCTCGCGTGATTTCCCGCGTCGAGGACCGGATACAGGGAGGACGTGCGGTGCGGCACACCGAGCGCCTTCGCAAGGCACTCGCCGCGGTACACGGTCGTGATCGTCGAGATCACCAGGTCCGCGCCTTCGGCCGCGGTGACGCACGCGTCGATGATCGACCGGTTCGCCTCGCGTTCCTCCAGAGTCATCGCCTTGAGAAACGCGAGGACCTTCCCGCGTGCCATGTTCTTCCGCGCCGCGTCGGAGGTCAGAAGCGCGTTCATGTCCGGCTTCATCGGGACGACGTCGATGCCGGCGCGCTCGACCCACGCCGCGAGGTTCTCGTTCACCGTCATCACCACCGAGTGCCCCCGGCGCCGCAATTCGTCGCCGAGCGCCACCATCGGCTGGATGTCTCCCCGCGAACCGTGCGCGAGTATCGCCACTCTCATTGAAGTCTCCTTCGGTCCACACCGGACGCGTCAGGTGATGGGGTCGAGATGGACGGGGAGACCGCCGGCCGGGAACGGGGTGTTCGACCAGTCCCACCGCATCCGGTAGCCCTCCGGCAGCCGCCACCGGTGGCGCAGCAACAACTCGTGCAGGATCGTCTTGACCTCCAGGAAGCCCAGCACCATCCCGATGCATTTGTGCGCGCCACCGCCGAAGGGCACGAACGCGAACCGGTGTGACTGGTCCTCCCGGCGCGGTTCGGCGAACCGGTCCGGGTCGAACGCGTCGGGTTCGCGCCAGTACGCCGGGTCGTGGTGGTTGGCGGCGGGCATGACGACCGTGGTCGTGCCGGCCGGCAGGTGATAGCCCGTGAGGTCGACGTCGCGGACCGTCCTGCGCACGAAGGTGGGCACCGGCGCGACCAGGCGCAGCGACTCCTTCACCACCAGGTCGAGCGTGGTCAGCCGGTCGAGACCGTCGATGTCCGGTGCCGGCCCCAGGGCGGCGGACTCGGCACGGGCCCGTTCCTGCCACTCCGGCCGGCGGGCCAGGTGGTACATCGCCGCCGTCAGCGTGGTGGCCGAGGTGTCGAGCGCGGCCACCATCAGGAAGATCATGTGGTCGACGACCTCGGTGTCGGTGAACCGCTGGCCGTCTTCGTCCCGTGCGGAGGCCAGCACCGAGAACAGATCGCTGCCGGCGCTGTGCCGTTTACCTGGCAGGGCGTCTGTGAAGTACTCCTCGAGCGTCCTCCTGCCGCGCAGTCCCGCCTGCCACTTGCCGCCCGGCACGGGAAACCGCGCCAGTGCGGTGGTGCCGTCGACCGCGGCCTTGAACGCCCGCAGCACCGGCTCGTTCGTGCCAGGGGCGCTCCCCATGAACACCTGCGACCCGATCTCCAAGGTGAGCCGGCCCATCAACGGGTGGACGGCGAAGCGGGCCGGCAGGCCGGCGAGTCCCGCACGGGCGACCTGGCCGGCGACCTCAGCGTAGGCGGCGAGCCGGGGGCGGGTGAAGGCCTGCTGCATGATCCGCCGGTGCTGCAGGTGTTCGTCGTCGAGCAACAGCAGGCCACGCCGGAAGAACGGGTTGAAGAACAGGTTCCACCCGGACTGCGAGAACGCCTTGTCCTTGTTGGTGAGCACCGCCTGGGTGGCGTCGGCGCCCCCCACCATCGCCATCCTGATGCCGAACGCCTTCATCCACGACACCGGTCCGTACCGTGTCACCCTGGCGCGTTCGAACCGTGGGCCGTACCGCATCCACTCGAGCCCGTGACCGACCACGGGAAGGCCGGGGTCTCCGGGCACGGCCCGCAGGCCCGAGCCCGGCGGCGGCGCGGCCAGGTGCTCGGTCCGCGCGGCTCCGCCTCGCAGTACCCGCGACTCCAGCCAGCGCGGCACCGGCACCGTGCTGATCGACAAGCGGCGCGTCTCGTGTTCGTGAACCGCCATGCCGGTTCCCTTTCCTGTCGCGAGTCGGGTGTCAGTGCGTGAGGGCGGGGCGGTCACCTCGGCCGAACGTGCGTCAAGAAATCACCCGCAACGCACGGCCCACCTTCTCGAACGCCCCGAGCGTGCGCTCGAGGTGCTCGAGCGTGTGCGCGCTGTTGAAACTGGTGCGGATGAGGCTCCGGCCGTCGGGCACGGCCGGGGGGATGGCCGGTGTGGCGAAGACCTTCTCGTCCCACAACCCGCGCCAGAACTGGAAAGCGGTGCTCTCGTCCCCGACCAGCACGGGGATGATCGGGCTGTTGGAGCCGAGCAGGTCGAAGCCCAGACTCAGGAGGTTCTGGCGCATGAAGTCGACCTTGGACCACATCTGCTCGCGGTGCTCGGGCTCGGAGCGCATGATGCGCAACGCCGCGAGACTGGCAGCGATGTTCGGAGCGGGCAGAGCGGTGCTGAAGATGAGCAACCGTGCGGTGTGCTTGACGTAGTCGATGACGTCGGCCGTGCCCGCCAGGAACCCGCCGACAGACGCGAACGCCTTCGAGAAGGTGCCCGCCACGACGTCGACGTCGTCAGCCACGTCGAAGTGGACGTGCGACCCTTCGCCGCGCGGCCCCAGCACGCCGGTCGCGTGCGCGTCGTCGCACACCACCCGCGCGCCGTACCGCTTGGCGACCTCCACGACTTCGGGGATCGCGCCGATGTGGCCGGACATCGAGAAGACGCCTTCGGTGTAGACGACGCGTCCGCCCGGCAGGCCTTCGTCCTCTTTGAGAAGCCGCTCGAGATCGGCGGCGTCGTTGTGCTCGAAGCGCCGCGGGCGGTTCGCCATCAGCCGCGAGCCGTCGATCAGACTCGCGTGGTTCTCGCGGTCGAAGTACAGGACGTTGCGGTGTCCGCCCAGCGTCGAAACGGCCGAGGCGGTCGAGAGGAAGCCGGCGCTGAAGACCAGTGCGGACTCCTTTCCGAGGAAGTCCGCCAGTTCGGCCTCGAGGGTCTCGTGGAGTTCGAGAGTGCCGGTCAGGAACCGCGATCCCGAGGTTGACATGCCGAAGTCGTCCACGGCGGCACGCGCGGCCTTGCGCACCCGTTCGTCCTGGGTCAGTCCCAGGTAGTCGTTGGAACCGGTGAGGACGTACTGCTCGCCGTCCACGACCACGGTGCCGCCGCTGTGCCGGGCCATGGCCTTGAAGAACGGGTACAGGCCCAAAGCACGTGCCTGGTCTGCGCGACGCGGGGCCCGCAGACCGGCGAAAGCGTCCACAACGGGTTCACGCACGAGGCTCGAGGTGCCTCCGATGATGCCAGTCTCACCCATGGCCGAACACTCCTGGTTCGTTGCTCCGCTAAGAGTCACGCACGACTGATGAAACCGACGCTATTACACCGAACACCACTGTCCGCCCATTACTGAGTAATCGCACAGCCGAGAAGAGTTTCTCCTTGGCCGCATGATTCGCAGATACGAAAGAGATCTGCCTGAAGCGGTTGCGGGTCTGCGTTTCCTATTGTCGGAAGTGGCACACGCGTGCTTTCGGGTCGTCGCCGAGCCGGAAAGTCTGGCGTGATCCTTCAAGACACGCGTTCGCGACCTGACTTAGTGTTCTCCCGTGGCAAATCGGAGCTGAGGGAGAGCGGTGGACGAATTCGCGAGCGCGGTCCTGGTCGCCGCGGTGCAGCACGCCCTCACCGCGGAAGGAATCGCGGTCCCGGCTCCCACACCGGTCGGCGCGCTCGTGCCGCTCGCCGCGAAGCGCCGGCTGCTGAAGGAGATCACGCAGACGCACGGCCTGCTCCTGCTGCTGCGCGTCGGGCAGCACCTCCCCCAGCTACCGCCCGATCCGGCCATCTCAGCCCTCACGGCCGCCGGCACGCCCTCCGACCTGTTCGGCCGGTGGAGCCGGCTCGAGCGCTTCGTCCACTCCCGTCATCGCGTGGTCGTCCGCGCGGCGGGTGCTGATCAGCTCGTCGCCGAGCACGTCGGGCGATCAGGAGCCCGGCCGGAGCCCGCCGAGGACGTGCTCGTGCTCGGGGTGCTGGCGGCGCTGATGACAGCGATCGGCGCCCGCGGGGTCGTCGTCACACTCGAACCGCACCACCAGGTGGTCTACGCCGACGGCGTTCTCACCTCGGCAGCGGCAAGATCAGCCCCGCTGACGCCGCCGCAGCGGTGATCGCCGGCCTCGGTCGCGACTCCGACGAGATCCACATCGGCAAGGTCCGCCTGCTGCGAACGCTCCTGCGGCTCTCGCCCCGGCTCGCGTACCGCGTCCTGCGCAACAGCTGACGACACCTGACGCGGGCGGAACGTGAAGCCGGTGATCTCGAGGTACGAGCGCGGATCTGTCGTTTCGCACCCGTCCTGAGTGGAGCCCGCTAGGGTGGCCCGCGTGGGCGTCTCCCTTTACTACACGGCTCGCCGCTCGACTTCGCTGACCGACGCCGAGCTCACGGCGGTCGGCCAGGTCGTCGACACCTACAACGCGAACGCGCCGTTCTCCCGGGAAGAAGAGGGCCTGTACCTCTACGACCGGCTGGAGCCGGGAACGGTGCTCGACGGGTCGACCAAGCTGCCCGGCGCGGATGACCGGGCGATCCCGTCGCTGGTGCACTGGCTGGCCGCGGTCACGGCGCTGCGCAGCGCGGTGCCGGACGCGGACTGGACCTTCACCCTCGACGACTACGAGATCGAGTGGGACGACCACACCGGATACCACCTTCCCGGCCTCGCCGACTGATCCGCGAAGGCCTGGAGCACTGCTCGGCAGGTTCGCGTGAGCTACGACCCCAGGTCTACGGACCCTGGCGCCTTTCGCCTCGTTGAAACGGCCGATGCGCCTGCAGAGGTCTTCCCCAAGTCCGTCCGCGCCGGCCGGATGGCCGAGAACCTCGACGTCCTCGACTTCGCACTCACCAGCGACCAGATGCCACCGGCTGAACCTTCACTCGCTGGCCCACTCGGGGCCCGTCAGACGGTGATCACGCAGCCGTGGTCGTCCTGGGCCGCCGCGTCGGAGTCGTCGAACCAGTGGCCGTTCGAACCGAGGTAGCGGAAGCGCAGCGTCGTGCCCCGCGGAACGACGACCGCCGCGGTGCGATGGCCGTTGGAACGGGCACGGAGCTCGGTCGCTCCCGGCGTCCAGCCGTTGAAGTCGCCGACCACGCTCACCGGTCCCGCCGGCTCGTGCCGCGGCAGCGCCCAGGTCACCCGCACGTGCTCGTCCTTGGTGGGCACGATTCGAATCATCCGCTGTCGTTCCTTCCACGTGTTCCACTCGCGACGCTGCGACAGCCTGCCGGTCACGTCCACATCGGACGAGTCGGCGCGCCTGAGGCGGGCGTGAGGTCGCCGGATCGGGTGATCCCGCGGGTGCCCTCTACAGCCAGGCACCTGACGCCGCCACCGTTCCGGTGAACGCCACCACCGACAGGGCGAGAGTTCCGGCCGTCAGTCGCAGCACGACCCGGCCCGCACGCGACCTCGGCACGCAGAACGTCAGCCAGGACACGGCGGTCAGCGCCGCGAGGTAGCCACCGGACCGGTCGGCCGTCGCCCACAGCAGCGCCGTCGTGGTCGCGGCGGCCACGAGGTACGGCGCCACCGGTACCACCCGCGCGATCAGGTGCGGGGCACGCCACCAGACCGCGAACGGGACGATGCCCGCGGCGAGCAGGAGGACGATCGCCTGGGGTGGCAGTGCCAGCGAGGGGTACAGCAGCATCGCCACGAGGAACGTGGTCGTCGACGCGCCCGTCACCAGCAGTGCGTCGGCCCGGCGCGGCGGTGGCGTCACGATCCGCATGAGAGCGAACCCCGCCACCGCCGGGACCGAGAAGTAGCCGATCAGGTAGAGCAGCACCGGCCCGAACACCACCGGCACCGTCGAGCCGTGGTCGTGCACGTCAGGCCGCCGCGCCGACCGCGCAGGAGCAGCGCATCTCGGCCCGGTCCTGAGGGGACGGCCGCAGGTGGAAGTACATCGCGACCACCATCGGGACGAACACGACCAGGTTGTAGAACAGGTGCAGTTCGACGCGCGGCAGCACCAGCTGCAGAATGCTGATCGGTACCGGACCGCCGAGCAGGTTTCGTCCGGTCAACGCCTGGATCAGCAGCAGCAAATGCTCGAAGTGGTGCCAGAACTGGATCCACAGCGCGATTTTCCACCATTTCTTCGCGCGCCCGGTGAAACCCGGAGCGAGTGCGAAGAATCCGATGAGCATGATGACCGCGTATCCGTAGTGCATCCATTCGGACGTGACCAGCCACGGAATCCACAGGCCGAGCACGCCGCCCGCCTGAGGACGCGGCCAGCCCAGCACGAACACCTGGATCGCCTGCACGATGTGCTCGGCCCAGTGCGCGATCACCACGAACAGGAAGACGTTGAGCGCGAGTCGGTGCCAGCGGTCGTTGAGTGAGCCGGGCGCTGACGGCGCCCCGGCGTGAGTTGTCATGCATCAGCTCCATCCGGGAGGCGACGGGCCAGCCGGACGTTACTGGGCGTCCAGCGGGCGTCCTTCTTCCAGATTGCGCAGGTTCCGCGACCGATTCTGCAATCCAAGAGAAGCGCTCGGCGGTGCGTTAATGCCAAAGTAATCGAGCGGGACATCCACCCACACTTTCCGGAGGACAGGTTGAACTCCCAGTCGCGCACGGAATTCGTGCAGAACGCCTCGAAACTCGTTCCGCTGCTGCAGTCGCACGCGTTGTGGCATGAGGAGAACCGCCGCCTGCACGACGACGTGGTGGGCGCCCTGACCGAGGCCGGTGCCTACCGGATGCGGGTGCCCACCCGGTACGGCGGCCTGGAGACCGATGCGGGCACGACGTTCGAAACGATCAGCCAGCTCGCGCTCGGCGACGGATCGGCCGCCTGGAACGTGGCGGTGAACGCGGTCAGCTGCTGGCTCGCCGGCCTCTTCCCGGACGCCGTGCAGGACGAGGTGTTCGCCGACCCGGACTCGCGGGTGTGCTCGGTGCTCAGCCCGACGGCGATGGCGACCCCGGTCGACGGCGGTATCACCGTCAAGGGCGGCTGGCAGTTCGTCAGCAACGCTCTGCACAGCAAGTGGCAGGTCGTGCTGGCGATGGGGCCGACTCCGGACGGCAGCAGCCTGTGGCCGTTGATGGCCGTCGTGCCGATGAGCGATCTCGGGATCGTGGACGACTGGCACCCGTACGGCCTGCGCGGCACGGGCAGCGTCACGACCGTGGCGGACGACGTGTTCGTTCCCGCCGAACGCGTGCTGCCGCTGATCATGGTGCTGCAGGGCCAGTACGCCTCGCAGGCCAACGCGGATTCGCCGATGTTCCGCGCTCCGCTGATGGTCACGGGCTCGGCGACGTTCACCGGCGCGGCGATCGGCCTCGCCAACGCGGCCAAGGAGAACTTCTTCGACCGCCTGCCCAACCGCAAGATCACCTACACGAAGTACGAGAGCCAGCGCGAGGCACCGATCACGCACCTCCAGGTCGCCGAGGCCGCCATGAAGATCGACGAGGCGACGTTCCAGGCCACCCGGCTCGCCGAACATATCGACGCACGGCAGGCCGACGAACCGTGGTCCGTGCACGAGCGTGCCCGCGCGAGGGTCGCCCTCGGCCGCGTGTTCGACCTCTCGAAGCAGGCGGTGGAGGTGCTGGCCACCGCGAGTGGTGGTTCATCGCTCTACAACACCGTGCCCATCCAACGGATCCTGCGCGACGTCCAGGCCCTCAACATGCACGCGCTCATGCACCCCAACACCAACTACGAGTTGTACGGGCGAGTGCTCTGCGGCCTCGAACCGAACACGGACTACCTCTGATCCAGCTGAAAGGGACTCACCATGTCGGTCACCGAACTCGGTGCGGAGCAGATGCACGAACTGCCCACGAAGATGATCGAGACCTGGGCCACCAACGACGGCGCGGCGTTCAGCGAGCTGTTCACCGAGGACGCCACGCTGATCCTGCCGAAGGACATCTTCCTGCAGGGCCGTGACGGCATCCGCGGGTTCATGACGCAGGCGTTCGCCGGTCCGTACCAGGGCACGCGCGTCTTCGGCGAGCCGCTCGACGCGCGCTACCTCGGCGAGGACGCGGGCGTGATCGTCACGCAGGGCGGGGTGCTCGCGCCCGGCGACACGGCGGTCGCACCGGAACGCGCGATCAGGGCGACCTGGGTACTGGCCAGGCAGGACGGCCGATGGCTGATCGCCGCGTACCAGAACACACCGATCAACGCCTGACCCGGTCCGTGCCCCGCCGGTCGAACAACGGTTCCCGGCGGAGCACGGATCCCCATTCCCTGCTCGAACGCGCGACCGCCTTGCGCGCGGTGCTGTCCGGTTCACCGCAGGTCGTCGTCAACGGTGGCCTGGGGTGCGGGCGCACCGCCCTGTTGCGCGCGGCCCTCGCACGGTCCAGCGCGCAGGTGGTGTCCGCGACCGCGGTCCCGTCCGAGCGCACGGTTCCGTTCGGCATCGCGCACCAGCTGGCTCCCCGCCTCTCGCCGACCCGGCCAACCCTCGTCGCGGTGGACGACGTCCAGCACGCGGATTCCGAGTCGGTCGCTTTCCTGGTGTGGCTGCGCCGGTTCCCGAACGTGCGCGTCGTCGTGACCCACTCGGCGACCGACTCCCCTCATCGCGCGGAGCTGTCGACGTGGGAGCAGGTCTGGTTGCGCCCGCTGTCCCCGGACGCCGATCCGGAGCTGCACGCGCTCAGCGGCGGCAACCCCGCCCTGCTGGCCGCTCTGCGCGACGACGGTGGCAGAGTCGGCCCGGTGGTGCGGCGCACACTCCTGGACCTGTTGCACGGCACGGACTCCGCCTTGTTCGACGTCGCATGTGGACTCGCGGTGCTCGGACCGCACACGGCCCTGCTCAGCGCGTTGACCGAACGCCACCAGGCGGCGGCCGCGGCGCTGACCTCCACGCTCGCCGACAGCGGCCTGCTGGACGGTGGGCGGTTCCGGCTGCCGGGAGCGGCGGAGATCCTGCTCGGTGCGCTGCCCCGTGTCCAAGCCGTCGCGTTGCACGAGCGTGCGGCGAGGTTGTTGCACAACGCGGGTGCGCCGGACACCGAGGTCGCGGCCCACTGCGTTGCCGCGCAGACGGTCGACGAGCAGGTGGGCGGAACCGCCATGCTGCGCAGGGCGGCTCGCTCCGCCACTTCAGGACTGGCCGCCGAGAGCCTGCGCCTCGCGCTGCGGGCGTGCGACCCGGCTGACGCGCGGGCCGTGCGCCTGGAACTCGGCCAGGTGCTGTGGCGCACGGATCCAGCGGCGGCGGCCCGCGCTCTGCTCCCCTGCTCCGGGCTCGACCCGGCCGTGCTGCGAGCGCGGTGGTGGCAGGGCGACTTCTCCCTCGGTCTGCCGGTTCGCCGGCCGGCCGAGCTGTCGTTGTGCCACGAGTTCATCACCGGGCGGGAACTCCTGCCGGTCGACCCGGAAGCCGTCCTGCAACGGCAGCACGCCGATTCCGCCCCCGAGGCACTGGTCCAGGCCCTGCGCCAGGTCGGGCCGGCCAGGTTCGAGCACTGGCTGACGGTGCTGAAGAGGCAGGCCGTCGAGCCGACCCTGAAGGCGTTGCTCGACTGCGTCCAGGCCGAGGACGCGTGGCGGCGCGGAGACGTCGTCGCCACGGCCGCGTTCGCCGAAGCCGCGCTGGCCGGGCTCACAGCGGACGGCTGGGGCGTGGTGATCGGGTTCCCGTTGCGGTTCACCTTGCTCGCCGATGCCGCGCTCGGCCGGGAAACGGAGCCATACCACGTGCCCGATGCGTTGTTCGGCACGGCTTTCGGGCCGCACTACCGGCACGCCCGCGGCCACCACCACCTGGCGCTGAACCGGCCGCACGCGGCACTCGACGATCTCACCGCGTGCGATGATCGGCTGGGCGTGGCGGAGGCGAGGCTCGCGCTCGGACAGCCCAGGCTGGCCAAAGCCCTGCTGGAGCAGGAGATCACGTCCACCGCGGACCCGCGCACGACCGGCATCGCGTTGAGGCTGCTCGCCAGGATCGCGGCCAGGACGGACCGGCCCCGGCTGCTGCGCGAGGCCGTGCGGAACCTGGAGCACGCGGGCGACCGCTTCGAACTGTCCCGCGCGCTCGCCGACCTCGGCCGCGACCGGCGCGACAGGGGTGCGCTGGCGGAGGCCCGCCTGCTCGGCCGCCGCGCCGGCCGGGAGTCTGGACTGCCCGGCGAACCCGGTGCGGCCGAGGGGGTTCTCAGCGCCGCGGAACGCAAGGTCGCCGCACTCGCGGCGGCAGGACACAGCAACCGGGAGATCGGCCTGCGGCTGTGCGTGACCGTCAGCACCGTCGAACAGCACCTGACCCGCGTCTACCGCAAGCTGGAGGTCGCCGGACGGGACGACCTGCCGCGCGAGCTGCTCACGAGGTGAGGCTGTGCAGGCACGCCACCAAGGTCCGCGCCTGCACGTTGACGTAGTGGCTGTGCCGCAACAGACCCACCAGCTGGTGCGGCACCACCCAGCGGAAGTCGGGGTGCTCCAGCTCCTCGTCCACCTCGATGATCACGTACCGGGTGCGCGGACGGAAGAACCGCCCGCCCTCCTCGGAGAGCACCGCGTCGAACCGGATCGACGACGCGGGTGCGGTGACCGCCAGGTCCAGGAACAGCGGACGAGCGGCCTCGGGAAGGACGTCGAAGTTCTCCGGTGTGCACTGCACCGTCGGCGCGAGCTCGGCGACGTCGAGGAAACCGGGCTCGGCGGTCGCGCGCACGAACGCGTGCAGCACGCCGTTGATCCGGCGGACCAGCAAGGCCGCGAGCCCCGTCCCGTACGGCTCGATCATGGGCTGGGTCCACGTGCGCACCTCACGTCCGCTCGCCTGCACCTCGACCGCCATCACGTCGAAGAACCTGCCGGTCTCGTGCGTGATCGAGTACTCGGTGCGATGCCACTGCCGCACCTCGTGCAGCGGGATCAGCCGGGTGCGCACCTCGGTGCGGGTGCGCACGTCGGTGATCCACCGCAGGATCTCGTCCTCGCTGTGCACGCCGGGCACCGCGGGACCGCAGGACCGGGCGACCACGTCCCGGAACTCCTCCCCCGCACCGGAGAGGTTGCCGGCGCCGGTGAACGGCAGGCACGACAGCACGGTCCGCGCGTCCATGTTGATCAGGTCGTCGACGAGCAGCAACCGGTGCACCTGACCGAGCGTGAGCCAGCAGAAGCCGTCCAGCAGCTCGACGTCCTCGCTCACCGACACGATCATGTTGCGGTTGCGCTTCTGGTAGAACCACGCGCCCTGCTCGGACTGCCGCACGTCGGCGACCACGGTGTGCCTCGACGTGTCGCGGAAGTAGTCGAGGTAGGGCACGTCCTGACCGCCGTGAACCCTCGTGTAGTTGCTGCGGGTGGCCTGCACGGTCGGTGAGAGCTGCAGGCCGTTGGGGTTGCCCGGTTCCGGCTTCGCCTGCATCAGCAGGTGCAGGCGGCCCTCGAACTCCTTGACCAGGATGCCGAGGATGCCCACCTCGGGCTGGTCGATGATCGGCTGGGTCCAGTGCGGCACCGCGTTGCCCGGCAGTTCGACGTCGATGCCGCAGACGGTGAAGAACTTCCCGCTGGAGTGCACGATGTCGCCTCTGCCCGCCACGGTGTGCCAGCCGTCGAGCGCGTCCAGCGGGATCCGCCGGGCGCGCGTGTAGCAGCGTTCGGCGAGGTCGGCGAACCAGCGGTGGAAGTCCGGCAGGTCCAGCTGCCCGCCTTCGACGTCGTGCGCGGACAACGCGATCTGCGTGACGATGTTCGTCATCGGAGCACCTCGCGCAGCGCGTCGATGACCTCGTCCTGGACGGACGGGTCGAGCGAGGGGTACATCGGCAGCGAGAAGATGTGCTTGGCCAGCGCCTCCGTGACCGGCAGCGACCCCGTCGCGTAGCCGAGGTGGTCGAAGCCGGTCATCGTGTGCACGGGCCACGGGTAGCTGACGTTGAGGAAGATGTCCCGGGCCTTGAGCTCCTCGATGATCCGGTCCCGGTCGGGGTGGCGGACGACGTAGAGGTAGTACACGTGCTCGTTGCCGTCCGCGACGCGCGGGAGCACGAGTTCGGTGTCCCCCAGGCCTTCCGCGTACCGCTGGGCGACGGCGCGACGGCCGGCCAGGTACGAGTCGAGGCGGCGCAGCTTGCGGCGCAGGATCTCCGCGTGCACCTCGTCGAGCCGGCTGTTGTGGCCAGGGGTCTCCACGACGTAGTAGCGCTCGGCCATGCCGTAGTAGCGCAGTCGCCGCAGCCGTTCCTCGACCTTGTCGTCCGAGGTGACGACCGCGCCGCCGTCCCCGTACGCGCCGAGGACTTTGGTGGGGTAGAAGGAGAACGCCGCCGCACGGCCCATGCTGCCGGCGATCCGGCCGTGGTGTGCGGCGCCGTGTGCCTGGGCGACGTCCTCCAGGATCGGGATGCCGTGCGCCTCCGCCAACGCCTCCAACGGCGCCATGTCCACGCACTGGCCGTAGAGATGCACTGGCAGCAGGCATTTCGTTCGCGGCGTGATCGCGGCGGCCACCTGGCCCACGTCCATCAGGTAGTCCGACGGGCGCACGTCGACGAACACCGGGGTGGCGCCCACCGAGTCGATCGCGATCACGGTCGGTGCCGCCGTGTTCGACACGGTGATCACCTCGTCGCCCGGCCCCACCTGCAACGCCCTGAGTGCGAGCACGAGCGCGTTCGTGCCGTTGTCGACGCCGACGCAGTGCCGCACGCCGTGGTGGTCGGCGAAATCGGACTCGAACCCGGCGACGCTGTCACCGAGGATCAACCTGCCGGAGCGGAACACGCTGTCCACCGCGTCGAGGATGTCGTCGCGTTCCGCTTCGTACTCAGCCAGGTAATCCCACACCGACGTTCCCACGGCGCTACCTCCGAGTGTGTTTTCGGCGAATCACCTCAATTAGATTTAGGGACACCCCGCGATCCAACCCCTAGCAACCCCTACAGCACCGCGTAGCGCATTATCGAACAAATACCGCCGGTTCCCGCGGCGACTGCCGTTAACTGGGTTCCGTGAAGGGAATCATTCTCGCCGGCGGCACCGGCTCCCGGCTGGGCCCGATGACCGCCGCGATCTCGAAGCAGCTGCTCCCGGTCGGCGACAAGCCGATGATCTTCTACCCGTTGTCCGTGCTCATGCTGAGCGGGATCCGCGAGGTGCTGATCATCTCGCTGCCCCGCGACGTGCCGTTGTTCCGGCAGTTGCTGGGCGACGGCAGCCAGTTCGGCATCCACCTCGACTACGCCGAACAACCGCACCCGAACGGCCTCGCCGAGGCATTTCTCATCGGCGAGGAGCACATCGGCGACGATTCGGTCGCACTGGTGCTCGGCGACAACATCTTTCACGGCCCCGGATTCCAGCGCGTGCTGGAGAAGCACAGCACCGCGGTCAAGGGGTGCGTGTTGTTCGGCTACCGGGTGAGCGATCCGGAACGGTACGGCGTCGGCGAACTGGACGACACGGGCCGCCTGCTGTCGCTCGAGGAGAAGCCGGCGCGGCCGAGGTCGGACCTCGCCGTCACCGGCCTCTACTTCTACGACAACGACGTCGTCGACATCGCGCGACGCGTGCGGCCCTCGGCGCGTGGCGAACTGGAGATCACCGACGTCAACCGCGCCTACCTGGACCGCGGCCTCGCGAAGATGGTCGACCTCGGCCGCGGCTTCGCCTGGCTCGACACCGGCACGCCCGAGGCGTTGCTGGAGGCGAGCCAGTACGTCCGCACCCTGGAGCAACGCCAGGACGTCGGCATCGCGTGCCTGGAGGAAGTGGCGCTGCGCATGGGCTTCATCGACACCGACGCGTGCCTCGCGGCGGGCCGGCGGTACGGCAACTCACGATACGGCCGGTACGTCATCGAGATCGCCCGCGAGCTGCGCGGCTGACCGCCGGTACCACGCCACGGTGCGGCGCAGGCCTTCCAGCAGTGGCACCGGCGACCGGCCGTCGATCTCCCGCATGCGGCTCAGGTCCAGGTCTCGGCTCGACCGGCCCGCCGGCTTGCCCGGATCCCTCCTGATCCGCACCGGCATGCCCAGCGCGTCCCCGACGAGATGCGCGAGCGCCAGTATCGACACCTGTTCTCCCGTACCGATGTTCGCGACGCGGTGCACCGGGTGCTCGACCATCGCCAGCACCGCGCGGACGACGTCGGTGACGTAGACGAACGTGCGGGTCTGCTCGCCGCTCCCCCAGATCTCGACCTCCTTCCCGGCGTGCACCTGGGAGATCAGCCGTGGGATCAGCCGCAGCGACCGCGGGCCGAAGTCGTCTCCTGGGCCGTAGATGCTCGCGGGCCTCGGCAGGTGCACGCGCATCCCGTGCTCCCGGGCGTACTGCTCGGCCAGCACCTCGGCGTACACCTTGGAGAGGTAGAACCCGTCCTGCGCGTACCGCATGTCGGTGTGGTGGTCCTCCGTCTCCCTGATCGGCCACGGCACGGAGCCCGCGTAGATGTCGCTGGAGCTCACCAGCACCGTGTCCGCGACCCCGCCCCGCCGCGCGCTGTCGAGGACGTTCGACACCATCCGCATGTTCTCGTCGATCATCGTGCCCGCGCGCAGCCGTTTGTCCTCCGGCGTGCCGTCCACGGCCGCGCTGTGGACGATCAGGTCGACCTCGTGGGCCGTCACGAGCCGTGCCAGGCCGGTCCGGTCGAGCAGGTCGAGGCGGACAGGCCGCAGACGGTCGTGCGGAGGCAGGGCGAGCACTCCCGACCGGCACGGGCAGAGCACTGTCGCACCGCGGGCGACGAGCTCCCCGGCGAGGTGCGCGCCGAGGAAACCCGTCGCCCCGGTGACCAGGACCGTGCGGCCGCGCAGGTCAGACCGCACCGAAGAACTTCCTTACCTCGCCGACGAACGCCTCGTGCTCCTCCATGGCGGCGAAGTGCCCGCCCCGCGGCACCTCCGACCACGAGGTGATGGCGGGGTAGTCGGCCTCGGCGAGTGAGCGGACCGGTGCGACGACGTCCCCGCCGAACACGCTCACGCCCAGCGGCACGGGCACCGGTTCCGGCCGCACGCCCGGCGTGAAGATCGCCCCGAGCTGCGGGCCCGCCTCGTAGTACAGCTGTGCGGACGACGCGGCGGTCTCGGTCAGCCAGTACAGCGTCACGTTGGCGAGCAGCGCGTCCCGGTTCACCGCGTCCTCCGGCAACTCCGCCGCCGGGTCCGTCCAGTCCTTGAACTTCTCCACGATCCACGCCAGCAGGCCGGCCGGGGAGTCGTTCAGTCCGAAGGAGACGGTCAACGGCCTGGTCGACATCAGCTTCAGGTAGCCGGACAGCTCCTGGTCGAACCGTTGCAACCCGCCCAGGCGCCCGAAGTCCGCTTCGGACAGCCCGGCCAGTTCCGCCGGATCACCGGACGGGACCGTGACGAGCATGTTCACGTGCACGGCCCGCACGTGCTCCGGATCGCGCCTGGCCAGTTCCAGCGAGATGAACGAGCCCCAGTCGCCGCCCTGCGCGAAGTACGCGTCGTACTCCAGCCTCGCCATCAGCTCCGCCCACGCCTTCGCGATCCTCGGGACGTCCCAGCCCGGCTGGTCGACGGGCCCGGAGAAACCGTGGCCGGGCAGGGAGGGCACGACGAGGTGGAACGCCTGCGACGGGTCGCCGCCGTGGGCGCGCGGGTCGGTCAGCGGGCCGATCACGTCCAGGAACTCGATCACCGAGCCCGGCCAGCCGTGCGTGAGCAGCAACGGGCGCGCGTCCGGTTCCGGAGAGCGGACGTGCAGGAAGTGCACCGTCGCACCGTCGATCTCGGTGAGGAACTGGTCGTAGGAGTTCAGCCGCCGCTCCACCGCGCGCCAGTCGAAGTCGGTGGACCAGTGCTTGGCGAGTTCGCGCAGGTACTCCGGTGGCACTCCGCGCTCCCAGCCGGTGCCGGGAATCGCGGCGGGCCAGCGGGTCGCGGCGATCCGGCGGCGCAGCTCGTCGAGCCGGCTGTCGGGCACGTCGATCCGGAAGGGACGCATGGTCAGCCTTTCACGTTGGCGGGCAGGACTTTCCGGTGCTTGGTCCGCTCGATCCACCACTGGGCCACGAGCAGGTTGAACACCCACACGCACCACCCGACCATCTCGAACAGCAGCCCCTGCTCGATCTGCGCGGTCCAGGGCAGCTGCACGCCGAACACCGGCACGACACCGAGCAGGAACAGCACGAGCCGCGTGCCGACACCGTCCATGATCAGCGCGAAGCTGTAGATCATGTACCGGCGGTGGTCGGCGTAGCGGTGCCGGCGTGCCATCCGGTACGCGACGACCGTGCTCAGCAGCAACAGCAGGCCGAGCACGAACCTGCCGACCCTGCCCGGTCCCGCGGCGATCTCGCCGGAGAACAGGAGCAGGACGGGCGTCGTCACCGCGACGGGAAGCGCGCCGCCGAAGATGTAGACGATCCCGCTTGTCCGGTGCAGACGCGGATGTCTGCTCCGCACCCACGACGACATCTGCAGGCATGCGGTGAGCAGAGCCAGCGTGCCCGCGACGATGTGCAGGATCAGCAAGGGGTAGTGGATGGACGAGCCCTCGACGATCGGCGACAGCGACTTCGCCGGGTCGAGGTCGAAGTAGGGCGGTAATGCGTAGACCAAGAATGCCACCACGAGCGCCACCAACGCCATCCACCAAGGGTTTCGCCACACGGGCCTCGGCGTCGTCCGAGGCTTCGCGGCAGGCGCGCGATCGGTCACCGGAGTGAGCTGATCCGTCATGAACTTCCTCCTCAAGCAGCGAATTCCACCCGATGCGCGCGCCCGCTGACCGTAGCTTTGGACAGCGGCACTTCCTTCTCACAGATTGCGCTGCCGACGCCTTGTAATGCGGGCCCGGAAACCCAGGGGTGCCAGGGGTTTCACGCTCCGCAACTTCGGAGATGCGCACGCTGCTCCGCGCGACTCAGGATGGCCGTCGCCGTGTCTGCGTCATTCGCTTTCCCCACGCTGAGGAGCAGCCGATGCGAGTCGTGTTCACCCCCTGGCCAACACCGTCGCATCTGAATCCGATGGTTCCGCTCGCCTGGGCCCTGCAGAGCGCGGGGCACGAGGTCTGCGTCGCCGCGCATCCGGCACTCGCCGACGCCGTCGCCGCGGTCGGGCTGACCGCCGTGTCACTCGGACCCGCCGACAGCGCACCGGCTCTGATGGGACCGGGACGCCCGACACCGCCGTCCACGCGGGCACAGCTCGACGAGACGGGGCTCGCGCTCGGCCCGTTCACCGCGGCGGAGCAGAACCTCTGGGACGTGTTCTGCCAGTTCATGCTGCCGCCCATCTGGGACTTCCACCCGGTCGGCGCCGCCTCCTCCGACACCCATCCCGTCGTCGACGAGTTCGTCGACTTCTGCCGGGCCTGGAAGCCGGACCTCGTGGTGTGGGACGCGTGTTTCCCCGCCGGGGCGATCGGCGCGCGGGTGAGCGGTGCGGCGCAGGCCCGGTTGCACTGGGGGCTCGACTACTTCGCGTGGACGCTCGACCGGATCGGCACGCACTGGAACCCGCTGGCGGAGACCGTGCGCCCGGCCGCCGACCGGCACGGCGTCGAGGTCGACCGCGATCTGCTGCTCGGCCAGTGGACCATCGACCCGCTGCCCGCCGGCATGCGGCTGCCCGTGGCCACCAGGACCGTGCCGATGCGCTGGATCCCGTATTCCGGCCAGACCGCCGTACCGGACTGGCTGTACGCGCCCCAGGACCGGCCACGCGTCGGGCTCTCGCTCGGCCAGTCGCGGCGGCTGGTCATGAAGGGCGGCTGGGACCACGTCCCCGGACTGCTGGAAATGGTGTCCGAAGTGGACGTGGACGTCGTGGCGACGTTGAACGAGACGCAGCTCGCCGGGGTGCGCACGGTGCCGGACAACGTCCGGATCGTCGACTACGTACCGCTCAACCAGCTTCTGCCGACGTGCGCGGCGTTGATCCACCACGGCGGCGTCGGCACGTTCTCGGCGGCGGCCGGTCTGCGGGTGCCGCAGCTGATCCTGGACTCCGGAGGTGACGAGGGACTGCTCACCGAGAGCGAGACCGGGACCGAATGGGCGCTGGCGGCCAAGGACATCGAGTCGTCGGACACCGCGGCGTGGGTCGTCGAGCAGGGCGCCGGCCTCACGCTCGACTTCGCCAGGCACTCGATCGACGCCATGCGCAAGCGGGTCATGCGGGTGATCACGGAGCCGTCGTTCGCCGAAGGGGCGCACCGGCTGCGGCTCGACGCGGCGGCCGCACCGAGTCCGGGTGAGCTCGTGCCGGTGCTGGCGCGGCTCGTCGAGCAGCAGCGGGCGGGGGCGTGATGGACACCGGCCGAAAGAACTCCGTCTGCCACGTGTGCACCGGTGTCGTGCGGGAGTTCGCCGACTTCGGTTCGCAGCCGCTGTCCGACGCCTTCCTGCCGCCGGGCGACCCGGCAGGAGACTTCCGCTTCCGGCTCGCCGTCGGGGTGTGCGGGTCGTGCACGATGGTGCAGCTGATGTCCGAGGTCCCCCGTGACAGGATGTTCCACCACGACTACCCGTACCTGTCGTCGGGCTCGCAGTTCATGCGCGAGCACTTCGCGACGCTGGCCGCCCGGTTGCGGCAGGACCTCACCGGGCCCGCGCCGTTCGTCGTGGAGATCGGCTGCAACGACGGCGTGATGCTCGAGTCCTTCGCCGCGGAGGGCATCCACCACCTCGGCGTCGAACCGTCCGGCGGGGTGGCCCAGCTCGCCGCCGCCAAGGGCGTGCAGGTGCGCAACACGTTCTTCGACGAGCCCACCGCCGTCGAGATCCTCGCGGAGCACGGTCCGGCCGACGTCGTGTTCGCCGCGAACACGCTGTGCCACATCCCCTACATCGGCTCGATCCTGCGCGGGGTGGCCACCCTGCTCTCCCCCGGCGGCATCTTCGTCTTCGAAGACCCCTACTTCGCGGACATCGTCGAGCGCAACTCGTTCGACCAGATCTACGACGAGCACTTCTTCTTCTTCACCGTGCGGTCGGTGCAGCACATGGCGTTGCTGCACGGCCTGGAGCTGGTCGACGCCGAACGGCTGACCGTGCACGGCGGCGAGCTGCGCTACACGTTGGCGCGCAAGGGAACCCGCCCCGTGTCACCGGCCGTCTCCGCACTCGCCGCCGAGGAGGAGCTGTCCGGCCTCACCTCGGCGGAGACGCTCGCCCGGTTCGCCTCGAACGTCGCGCGGATCCGGACCGACCTGGTCGAGCTGCTGCGGTCGTTGCGCGCGCAGGGCAAGACCGTCGCCGGCTACGGCGCGACCGCGAAGAGCGCGACAGTGCTGAACTTCTGCGGCATCGGGCCGGACCTCGTGCCGTTCATCAGCGACACCAGCGTCACCAAGCAGGGCCGCCTCACCCCCGGCTCGCACATCCCGGTGCGCCCGCCGGACGCCTTCGCCGACCCGTACCCGGACTACGCGGTGCTCTTCGCGTGGAACCACGCCGACGAGATCCTGGCCAAGGAGATCGGGTTCCGCGAGTCGGGCGGCCGGTGGATCCGCTACGTGCCCGACGTCCACATCGTTTAGCCCGGCCCAGGAGGACAGAAGCGTGACCGAAGACAACGTGTTCCTCGCACTGAAAGCCGAGGGCGAGGAGGTGGACCGCATGGTCGCCTCGCTCCCCGAGACCGGGTGGGCGCTGCCGACCCCCGCCCCCGGCTGGACGATCGCGCACCAGATCGCCCACCTCACCTCGACCACCCGCATGGCGGGCCTCGCCGCCTCCGACCCAGCCGCCTTCGCCACCCTCGTGTCGGGCATCGGCGCCGACTTCGACGCGGCCGTCGCGGGCGCGCTGGCCCCCTTCCTCTCACTCGGCCCCCGCAAGCTGCTCGAGACCTGGCGGGCCGAACGTCAGGCCGCGGGCAGCGCGCTGTCGTCCGTGCCCGACGGGCAACTCGTGCCGTGGCTCGTGAACCCGCTGCCCGCGCCGATGCTCGCGGCCGGCGGCATGATGGAGCTCTTCGCGCACGGCCAGGACATCGCCGACGCGCTGGGCATCCGCCGTGAACCGACGGACCGCCTGAAGCACCTGTGCGGGTTCGGCTTCCACACCATGACGTTCGGCTACCTCGTGCGGGGCCTCACTCCACCGGAGAAGCCGTTCCGGTTCGAGCTGACCGGGCCGTCCGGGCAGCTGTGGACGTTCGGACCGGAGGACGCCACGCAGCGGATCTCCGGGCCCGCGCACGACTTCTGCCTGCTCGTGGCCCGGCGCCGGCACCACTCGGATCTCGCCGTGGTGGCCGACGGGGACGAGGCGCGCGGGTGGCTGGAGATCGCGCAGGCCTACCGCGGGCCGGCGGGGGCCGGGCGCGAGGCGGGGCAGTTCGCGGGGCTGCCCGCCTGACTCGGCGGTGACGGGAAGGGCCGGGGACTCCCCGGCCCTTCTTCGTGCGCGGATGGCGTGTCATTACGGCAAGCGCGAGTGAGCCCGGCATCGCGGGGAGGCACGATGCCGGGCTCACTCGTGGGGGGTGGTCGCGCCGGAACCAGACGATCGGGGATCGGTCACCACTGATCCCGGCGCGACCGGTTCACCGGACTTCCCGTTCCGCCGCCACGGGAACACCCGCGTCGGCCGGGGCCGGTGGCTCCTCGCCGGTCTTGCCGACGTGCCGCAGCAGCGCCACGGTGAGCCCGGACAGCACCACCAGGATCACCGCGGCGACACCGGCGGCGGTGTTGACGCCGCTCGTGAACGCGCTGCGCGCGGAGTCCAGCAGGGCCGCGCCCGTGTCGGCGGCCAGTCCCTCGGCTGCCGCCACGGCACCGGTGATCGTCTCCCGGGCCGCCGCGGCGGCCTCGGCCGGAAGGCCCGGCGGCACCACGACGACGTTCTGGTAGACCGCCGCGGCGATCGTGCCGTAGGTCGCGACGCCGATGGCCACGCCGAGTTCGGTGCTCGTCTCCGAGACCGAGGCCGCGGAACCCGCGCGCTCCTCGGGTGCCGAACCGACGATCATCTCCGTGCCGAGCGATCCCATCGGGCCCACGCCCGCCTGCACCAGGACGAAGCCGAGCAGCACCACCACGAGACTCGTGGCGGGACCGGCCTGGGACACGACCGCGAGGCCCACGGCAGCGACGAGCAGGCCGGCGGCCGCCACGTAGGCCGGGCGGATCTTCTGCGCGAACTTCGGTGCCACCAGCGACGTGACGATCAGGGCGGCGGCGGCCGGGATCAGCCACAGGCCGGACTCGACGGCCGAGTACCCGCGCACGGTCTGCAGGTAGAGGCTGAACAGCATGATGCTGGACGAGATCGTCGCCGAGGTGAGCAGCATGATGATCAGCGCGCCGCTCAACGTCCTGCTGCGGAACAGCTTCAGGTCGAGCAACGGGCTGTCGAGCGTCCTCTGACGCAGCACGAACAGCACACCGAACACGACGCCGGCGAGGATCGAGCCACCCGCGAACGCGCTGAAGCCGTGCTGGGCGATCTCCTTCAGGCCGTAGACGACCGGCAGGATCGCCACCAACGACAGCACCACGCTGAGCAGGTCGATGCGGCCGGCGTCCGGGTCGCGCATCTCCGGCAGCAGGACGGGCGCGGTGATCAGCAGCAGCACCATCACAGGCACGGCCATCAGGAACACCGAACCCCACCAGAACCAGCCGAGCAGCACGCCGCCGATCACCGGGCCGATGGCCATGCCGCCCATGAACGAGCTCAGCCACACGCCGATCGCGAAGCCGCGCTGCTTGGCGTCGGTGAACATCGTCATGATCAGCGCGAGGGTCGACGGCATCAGGGTCGCGCCCGCGATGCCGAGCAGTGCGCGCGCGGCGATCAGCATTTCCGGGGTCGTCGAGTACGCGGCGAGCACGGACGCCACGGCGAACGCGGCGGAGCCGAACAGCATCAGCTTGCGGCGACCGATGCGGTCGCCGAGGGTGCCCATCGTGACGAGGAAGCCCGCGATCATGAACGCGTAGATGTCCATGATCCAGAGCTGCTCGGTGGCCGACGGGTTCAGGTCGGCGCTCAGCTGGGGTTGTGCGAGGAACAGCACGCTCAGGTCGAGCGACAGCAGCAGCGTCGGCAGGGCCAGCACCGCGAGGCCGATCCACTCGCGCCGCCCCGCCCGCGTGGTGATCCCGGCCGGATCGGTCGATTCCATGGAACTTGTCCTTCCGTGTGGTGCCTCGAGCGGCACCCGAACTCATCGATCCGGCTCACCCTGCGCGTCCGCACTGTCGGAATTCTTTCGGCCGGTATCGTGTGCGCATGTTGTTCGCGGTGCTCGGGCCGCTCGCCGTCCGAACCGCCGACGGCCGCCCGGTCGAGATCCCCGAGTCGAAGGTGCGGGCGCTCCTCGCGAACCTGCTGGCCCACCGCAACCGCCCGGTGTCCGCGACCACGCTGATCGAGGACCTGTGGGCCGACGACCTGCCGGTGAACCCGACAGGTGCGCTGCAGACGAAGATCTCCAAGTTGCGCCAGGCGCTGGAGGCCGGTGAACCGGGCGCACGGGACCTCGTCGCCTCGCAACGCCCCGGATACGTGCTGCGGACCGGCGCGGACACCGTGGACGCCGACCGGTTCGCCGCCCTCACCGCCGCCGCGCGCGCCAGCGCCGACCCGGATGAGCGGGCCCGGCTGCTGACCGGCGCGCTGGAGCTGTGGCGCGGGGCGGCGTTCGCGGAGTTCACCGGGGAGGCGTTCGCCCGCGCCGAGATCGCCCGGCTGGAGGAGGACCGGCTGGTGGCCGCCGAGGAACTCGGGCAGGCCCTGCTGGACCTGGGCGACCACGCCGCGCTGCTCGGCCGGATCGGCGATCTCGTCGCGGCCCATCCCCTGCGCGAACGGCTGCGGGCGCTGCACATGCTGGCCCTGTACCGGGCCGGGCGGCAGAGTGAGGCGCTGGCGTCGTTCCGCGAGGTGCGGGCGCTGCTGCGCGACGAGCAGGGGCTCGACCCCGGCGAGGAGCTGGCCGAACTGCACAGGTCGATCCTGCGCCACGACCCGTCGCTCGAACCTCTCGGCCGGCGCCGCACCTCCCTGCCGGTGCCCCTCACCGAGCTGATCGGCCGGGAGGAGGATTCGGCGGGCGTCTGCGCGCTGCTCGGGTCGTCGCGACTCGTCACGCTCACCGGATCGGGTGGTGTCGGCAAGACCCGCCTGGCGGTGGAGGTGGCCACCCGCACGGCCGAGCGGTATCCGGACGGTGCCTGGCTCGTCGAACTCGCGACGATCTCCGAGGGCGGTCTGCTCGCGAGCGCGGTGATGGCGGGACTCGGCATCAGGGACGTGCCGAACGCCGACGTCCTCTCCGACGCCCTGCGGGAACGGCGGATGTTGCTGGTGCTGGACAACTGCGAGCACCTCCTCACCGAGGTCGCGGCGCTCACCGAACGGCTGCTCGCCGCCGCGCCGGGCCTGCGGGTGCTCACGACCAGTCAGAAACCCCTGCGCATCGCGGGCGAGTCGGTGTGGACCGTCGCACCGCTCGACCTGCCGCCGCCCGGCACGTCACCGGACGTCGTGGAGCGGTCGAGCGCGGTGCGGCTGTTCGTCGCCCGGTCAGCGCCCTCGTTCGCGCTGGACGCGAGCAACGCCGGTGCCGTCGCCGAGTTGTGCACGCGGCTCGACGGGGTGCCGCTCGCGCTGGAGCTCGCGGCCACCAGGGCGCGGTCGCTGGGGCTGCGCGAACTGCTGGCCAGGCTGGACGACAGGTTCCGCCTGCTCGCCGCCGGGTACCGCGACGCGCCGCCGCGCCAGCAGACGTTGCGGGCGATGATCGACTGGAGCTGGGAGCCGCTGACCGAGGTCGAACGGGCGGTGCTGCGCCGGCTCGCCGCGCACTCGGACGGCTGCACGCTGACCGCGGCCGAGGCGGTGTGCGCGGGCGGGGTGGTGGTGGCGGCCGACGTGCTGGACACGGTCGCGGGACTGGTGGACCGATCGCTGGTCACCGTCGTCGACACGCCGGACGGCACCCGCTACCGGCTGCTCGAGTCGGTCGCCGCCTACTGCCGCGAACGGCTGGCCGAGGCGGGCGAGACCGAAGCCGTGCAGGACGCTCACCGGCGCTACTACACGATGCTGGCCGAGACCGCCGAACCACACCTGCGAGGGCCCGCGCAACGACTGTGGCTCGAACGCCTGGACGCGGAGTCCGCGAACCTGCGCACCGCGCTCGACACCGCTTCCGGCCCCGGCGCGGTGCGGCTGGTCAACGCGCTGGCCTGGTACTGGTACCTGCGGGGCCGGCTGTCCGAGGCACGCAGGGCCCTGTCCGCCGCCCTGACCCTGGACACCACGCGCACGGCCGCGCGAGCCAGGGCCACGGCGTGGCACGCGGGCATCACGTTCCTCGGCAGCGACGTGGCGGACCGGGCGGCCGCACGAGCCGCCGCCCTCGCCGCGTTCGACTCGCTGGACGACCCGCACGGCAAGGCGTTCGCCCAGTTCTTCCTCGGTCTGGTCGAGTCGGACTTCGGCGCCCAGTCCACCAGCGAGGACCTGGTGAACCGCGCGCAGGAGACGTTCGGCGCGCTCGGCGACCGCTGGGGCGTCGCCGCGACGCTGAGCCTGCAGGCGATCCGCGCACACACGAGAGGCGATCTGGAGTCCTTGCGGCGCAACGGTTCGCAGAGCCTCGCGCTGTTCCGCGAGCTCGGCGACCAGTGGGGTCAGCTGCGCGCGACCGAGGCTCTGGGTGGCCTGGCCGAGATCGAGGGCGACTACGAGGAGGCGACCCGCCTGCACCGCGACGGCCTGCGCATGGCGGAGGAACTGCGCCTGTGGCCGCAGGCCGCGGACCGGCTGAGCTGGCTCGGCCGCGCCTCGATGCTGCGCGGCGACCACGCCCACGCCCGCGAGCTGAACGAACGCGCCCTGCGGCTTTCCCGCGAGCAGAGCTACAAGCCGGGCCAGATCTTCGCCGAGATCAACCTGGGCATCATCGCCCGGCGCGCGGGAGACCTCGACACCGCCGAGAACCACCTGCGCACAGTGCTGGAGTGGGACTGGGAGCCGGGGATCGGGTTGTGGCTCATCCTCACCGAACTCGGTTTCGTCGCCGAGCAGCGCGGCGACGCCGAGACTGCCAGGGCCAGGCATCTGGAAGGACTCACCGTCGCCCGCGCACTGGGCGACCAGCGCGCGGTGGCCGTGGCGATGGAGGGCCTGGCCGGGGCGTGCCTGGCCGACTCGCTGCCCGCCGAGGCGGCTCGGCTGCTCGGCGCGGCGGCGGCGGCCCGGCGTTCGGTCGGGGCCACGCTGCCGCCGGCGGAGCGGGCGGACCGGGACAGGGTGGAGGCCGGGGTGCGTCAGCGGCTGGGCGATGAGTTCGCCACCGAGTACTCACGCGGCTTCGAGTCGAGGGACGGCTCGGCGGCGGCGGTGCCCCGGTAGCCACCCGGTCAAGAGCGGTTCGACCTCGTCGCCACCTCACCGGCGCCGGCCGGCTCGCCGCAGTCCGGGCACACCAGGCACGCGACCAGCTCGCTCCCGCAGGTGGCGTGCAGCGCGGTGCGCGGCGGCCCCTCCGGCGACGGCACGTTCCGGTCGCCCCACTGCATCAACGCGACCACGACGACCGCGAGCTCGCGGCCGGCCGACGTCGGGTGGTACTCGTAGCGGGGCGGATGTTGTTGGTAGGCAACGCGTTCCAGCACACCGTGCTCCACCAGCCCGGTGAGGCGGTCGCTGAGCACGTTGCGCGCGATGCCCAGACTCGCCAGCAGGCCGTCGAAGCGCACGATGCCCAGCAGCACGTCCCGCACGATCAGCAACGTCCACCGCTCGCCCACCACCTCCAGGGCGCGGGCGGCGGAGCAGACTTGGTCGTCGTACGTTCGTCCGAGCATTCCCCATGCTAAACCGTCAGTTGCGTGATCGAACCGGCGTACCGTAGCGTTTCCGGTGAGTAGCATCATGCAACCTTTGGGGGCTCGATGGCGCGCTCTCTGCTCCGCACGGCTCTACGTGGCCTCTCCCTCGCTCAGGTCCGGCACGTCACGCCGGTCTCGTTCCGCCAGGCCGGGCCCGAGGTTCTGGAGGTCTATCGCGAGGTGGAGCGGGAGTTCGGCGTGCTGGCGCCTCCTGTCGTGCTGCACGCGGCGGCGCCCGGGGTGATGCGGGCGTCCTGGGTGATGTTGCGGGAGATCGTGCTCGCACCGAGCCTGCTCGACCGCGGCAGCAAGGAGGCTGTCGCGGCGGCGGTGTCCGAGGCGAACAGGTGCCCCTACTGCGTCACCGTCCACACCGGAACGATGGCCGAGTTCGGTGGCACGACGGTGGATCTGGCGGATGCCGGGCGCTTCGGTCCCGGCGAACTGCCGGAGGCGCTCGGCGTCGCGACGACGCTCCAGTACTTCAACCGGATGGTGAGCATCTTCCTCACCGAACGGCCGATGCCGCCGTACGCGCCGAAATGGCTGCTCGGACCGGTCACCGGAATGCTCACCGGCCTCATCGCGGCCGCCGGCGCCGCACCACCCGGCCGCAACCCGCTGCCGGAAGCACCGCTGCCAGAAGAACTGGCGTGGGCGGCGAGCAGCCCGCACGTCGCGAACGCCCTCGCTCGCGCGAAAGCCGTGTTCGACGCGGTGGAGATCCCCTCCGCCGTCAGGGTTCTGCTCGCCGCCGAGCTGTCCACGTGGGACGGCAGACCGAAGGGCCCGAGCCGGGCCTGGGTGTGGGATGCGGCCGATCGCGTCGGACCGGGCGACCGGGCGGCGGCCAGGCTGGCGCTGCTGACGGCGTTCGCGCCGTACCAGGTGGACGACGACGTGATCGGGAACGTCCGCGCGGACGACACCGCGCTGATCGGGCTCACCGCCTGGGCGAGCATGGCCGCGGCCGTCCGCGCGACGGCTCTCACGAAGTCGCCGACCGGTTCGTAGAATTCCCCGGATACCGCGCATTGCCGTTGTCCGATGATTTCCGATAATGGGGAGCAACGTGAGAGAAGCGCCCCAGCGGGTGGTGTGCCAGCATTGAACGGTGGATAATCGCCTTTTCAAGAGGAGGTCCCACCGGAAATGACGACTTCGGGACTGATTCGTAAACGTTTTATCACCCCGGACGCTTCGGACGTCCTCTTCGACCAGCGCGGGTTCGCCGTCGACACCCCCGCGCGCGCTCAGCTCGAATTGAGCGCTCTCCAGCTCGTTTTCGGATTCGAGTTCGGCATCGAGCACAAAGACCACGACTCGATAATCGTGCGCCTCGACGCGTTGTCCCGGGAATACCGCGGGTTCGCCTACGAGGGTGCCACGATGGCGCTGGCGATCCGCGACGCCCTCACCCCGCTGCCCGGCCGCAGCAACGTCGAGCAGTTCCTCGCCGGGCCCGACTTCACCTCGGCGCCGGCGTCGAAGCACATCTTCATGGCCTACATCGGCGTGGGGTTCGCCCTGGCCAGGCTGCCGCGAATGCTCTGGTCAAGGGCCCTTCCCGACGCGCGCAAGCTCGCCGACCACCCGTCGCTCAGCTGGTTGATCATGGATGGCTACGGTTTCCACCTCGCCTACTTCGACCACGTGTCGTGGGTCGAGAACCACCGCGTCCCCGGACGCCTCCCGTGGCCGGGGCCCGCCGCGTACACGAACCGGGTCATCGACCACGGCATCGGACGCGCGATGTGGTTCGTCCACGGCGGCGACGTCGACCGGCTGCTTCACAGCATCAGGCGGTTTCCTCCAGACAGACACGCGGACCTGCTCAGCGGCGCCGGACTGGCCGCCTCCTATGCCGGCGGAGTCACCGAGCAGGAACTCGGGAAACTGGTCGAGGGAGCCGGTGCCTTCCTGCCGGAGGTCGCCCAGGGCGCGATTTTCGCGATGCGCGCCCGGGTGGTCGCAGATCTTGTCACGCCGCACAGCGAAATGGCCGCCCAGGTGTTCTGCGGGCGCAGCGCGGAGGATTGTTCGGAAATCGCCGCGAAGGAGATCGAGAACCTTCCCGAGGACGGCGCCGTGCCCGCGTACGAAGTCTTCCGCCAGCGCGTCCAGAACTACTTCCGGTGAGGCCGCCATGTCCGGAATCGTCAAACACGTCGACGTCGTCCCGGCGAAGCGGGCCACCGGCCTGGTTCGCGAGGTCTACACGCAGTCCACGAAGGAGGTCGGCCGGCTCGTCGAGGCGGTGACGATGTTCTCCGCCGCGCCGGAACTGCTCGCCTCGTCGTGGGCGGCGTTCCGCGAACCTCTGCTGGCGGGGACGGCGTCCCGCGTCAGCAAGGAGGCGGTCGCCGCGACCGTGTCCCGGCTCAACCAGTGCACCTACTGCGTCGACGCACACGCGATCATGCTCTACGGCGGCGGCGCGGGATCCTTTGCCACGCAACTGTTGTCCGGCGGCAGCGGCGGTGAGCTCGACGCGAACCTGCGGCCGTTCGCCACCTGGGCCGAGATGCCGGCACCATCACCGTTCCCCGCCGCTCACACACCCGAGTACGTGGGTGTCCTGGTGTACTTCCACTTCCTCAACCGGGTGATCAACGTCCTGCTCGACGGCACGTTCCTGCCCGGTCCCCCGAGGGCCAAGGCCATCGCCCGGCGCGTCGCGGGCAGGGTGATGGCGGGCAGGGTCAACGCGCGGAACGAGGCCGGTCGCGCCACCGGCCTGCGCTCCGGCACCGGGCCACCGGAGGGCTTCGCCTGGGCGGCCGGCTCACCCGCGGTCGCCTCCGCTTTCGCCGCACTGGCAACCGAAACGGCCGCGGCGGCCGCTCACGTCCCCGACGAGACCCACCACGTGCTGGGCACCGTGGTCACGAGCCGGATCGGCGAGCCCCAGGGCGTCAGCGCGGCCTGGGTGGACGAACACCTGCGGCCTCTCGGCCGGAAGTCCGTTCCCTCCGCCCGGCTCGCCCTGCTCACCGCGCTGGCGCCGCACCAGGTCAGCGATCGCGACGTCGTCCAGTTCCGGGAACAGCAACCAGAAGACCGGGACCTGCTCGGACTGCTGTCGCTGGCGGCACTGACCGCCGCCCGCCACCTCGGTCCGAGGAACACCGCGCCGCCGAACATCGCCATGCCCACCGAGAGGCTCGCGATGATGGCCAGGGCCGGGGTGCGCTGGACGACGATGTGCAGCGG